>NZ_CP083950.1:3474000-3832000 GCF_006439395.2 Mesorhizobium sp. B4-1-4 | reverse complement strand
TTTTCCCGCCGCGTACAAGGCGGACAAATCATTCGCCCATGTTTCCGGTAACTTCGACGGAGCGGGGACCGAGATTGACGGCATTTTCAGAAGTCAAAGCGTCCTGCCAGGGTTGGGCGAAACCTCGACGCACCCCCAGGCGTCGGTTTGCGATGCAAATTGCGCAAAAGCCGGTTCGTCATTCACTTCATCGGGTAGTTGCCACGTCCATTCTGTGCCGCAGCCGGGGACGCTCTGTCGTCGGGCCCGGCGCCTGCTGATACCTGGCGAAGAGTTTGAGCTTGTCGGGATAGGTGATCCGGATCCGGCGTCGACAACCCTCGCACTCATACCACGAAACACTCTGAAACCAGCTACCGTGCTTTACGAATGCGAAACCGCATTCGGGACATTGGAATGTCATTTTGCAGGTCAACAATGCTGCGGAGAGCGGCATCCAAGTTCTCACACAATGTTAAAGATTTTTGTGGATCTGGTCCGCCGCCTCGCCGGGCGGCGGGCCAAATGCTGCGATCGCCCCTACTGGATGACCTTGACGATCTTGCGGGTGCCCGGATCCACGACAACCGTCCGATTGTCGATCACGGTGTAGCGATATTTGACATTGGGAACTTCGTGGAGTTCGACGGTATCGGGCAAAGCCGTGCCGACGTTGAGTTCCACACCGGGAACCTTCACTGAAGCCAGCGGCTGCTTCTTCACGTATTCCTTGATGACTGTTTCCTGCTCGGGCTGGATAACGACGTCCTCCGCCGCGGCTGCGCCAATACCCGCAAGCAACAGAGCCGCAGCGGCGGCGGCAAGATGCATTCTCATGAGTTCCTCCTTCGCAAAAATAAGCGCGGTACGACTTCCATTGCCGCGCCCGGACCGAACTTGGCCCGAGGTCAAACGTTCCCGAATTAGGGCTTCGGTCGGGCGGACACCGGACTTAGGTCCAATCGCGAAACGCAAAAGTCCTGCCAAACCCCTTACCGGGAACAGCCGCGTTTTGCGGTCGTTGTTCGCTGCAAGTTTGTGGAGGAAGGTGATGGATAGGAGTGTCGGACAAGCGCGCTGGTTGCTCGCACCAATATTCGCGGTGGCCATCACCTTCTTGGTGGTTGGCATTGCCCTCAGTTGACCCTCCAGGAGAATCGACCACGAAGGTTTTGCAGATTGGCGCAGCTAACGTCCCTTCCTGCGCCGATAGGGTTCGCACGCCGCTCCGATGCGGCGGCGAGCGAACCCTCAATTCCCCGGGCGTCCGGCACCGAAATGTGAGGTTTGGCCTAATGTTCAGAGACAAGGAAACCCGTTTTCTGGAGGCAGCACTGTTCATGGCGGTGCCGTTATCGATCTTGGTGGCCGTGTTGCTCGTAAGCCTTACGGCAGGCTGAAAATGGATGAGCGCTCACTCACACGAGCGAGCGGAGATTGCTCTTTCTGGGTTAATGCATGTCGCCCAAAAGTGACCTCGGTTCTGGGCGAACGACGTGCGTAAAAACAATGACCTAAAGCGTCGCATGAATCCGTTTCGACGCGACGCGCTTTAGTCGAGCTTCTTGATGCGCCCTTTGTCGAGACGGAACACCCCATCGGTGCCGCCTTGCAGCTCGAAATCGGTTTGCAACTCATCCCATGTGCCGAGATATTTGCCGCAATCGGCGCAAGTGATCGGCGTCAACGGCTGGGCGTCGCTGGGAATCCGCAACCGGATAGTGCCGCAAAAGGGGCACTCCAAAAGGTGGTTCAGATATTCGCTGGCCATGGCTACTTTCAGAGCGTCCCGATGAGACTATCGGGCGGGCGAGATGCAAACACAAGGGCGTCGTGTGGCCTATCGTCGGCGGGCGCCCTGGCAATCAATCAAACCATTCATGCCGTTGTCGGCGAGGTATTTTCAGGCGCCTTGGCATCTTTGGATCACGGGCACGGCAGCGGCAACTGGCTGCGCCGGCGGGCGGAGTCATTGAGGTCGACCAACGGTCATAAGCTCCCCAAAGCATCCCTTTGCATGCGCTTCTGGCGCTTTTCGATCGCATAGGAAGTCCAGCGGCAACACATGCCAGCTATCGAGGTTACGGCACCACCAAACAGGCATGCGGCAAGCATCGGATCTTGCGAGGCACTTTTCCAGCTGACCACCGCCAGCAATATGACGCTTATGGTTGAAATCCCGTAGCCGGCGCCTTTCAGCGCATGCGGTGAAATCTTAGCCATCAAACTCTCCCTTTTCGCTGCAATGTTGAACATTCGCTTCCAAAGCTGGTTCCATTTGTCGGCTGGCAAAACGGGAACCTTTTGCTTCGTCGCGCGTGCTACTGCGATGGCGCTTTCGGATGTATGGCTATGACAAACTTCTTGAAACTACCGACGAAGTCCCGGAACCTGTTTCGCGTCGTGATCGAAACGCCAAGGGGAGCAGCGGCAAAGCTCGCCTACGAGCCGAAGATGGGTGTCTTTCAATATTCAAGGCCGCTGCCGGTCGGCAACACATACCCGTATGATTGGGGTTTCGTACCCTCCACCCTCGGCGATGACGGTGATCCGCTTGACGGCATGGTGATCCACCAGGCGGCGACGGCCCCAGGCGTGGTCATTCAATGCGACCTGCTCGGTGCGCTACGGGTGCAGCAGAAGGATCCGCACGGAACCGTGCTCAGGAACGATCGCTATATTTTCTGCCCGCGCAGGGAGGACGCCCTTGACGAGCCCACCGCCGCCGACCACGTGCCGCAGGATTTGCGCAAGGAGATAGAGCAGTTCTTCTTGTCGTCCGTGCTGGGCACGGGCAAGATAGTCAAGCTGAAGGGCTGGCAGGACGCCGGCGAGGCGGCCAAATCACTCATCAAGGGTGCCAAGGCCTTTCAGCGAAAACAAAAGGTGTTGAAGTGATCCCTGGGTCTATGACGCGTCGGTCATTCCGAGGTGTTTTTGCCGGCTCGGATACGGCACAATTCAAGCGTTCAGTCCCGTGATCTTCCGTCTCATTGCAATGGCAGGGCTTGACGTGGGATAATCCGACAGTCAGCTGCCGAATAGCCGCCGATGGGGTGCGAATATGTCCACCGATCCGGATACGGTCCCTCGCAATTTCAGGCTGGTGGATGTTGAATCGGGTGCCGACTACACCGATGAAGGCATCGCGATAATCGTCGTTGACAATCGAGGAGAGCGCCTGTGCCTTCACCTAAATGTAGCAACGGGGGAGTTGCTTTGCGAGCGAATAGCTGACGCTCTTGAAGTCAGATACGGTACCTGACGTTACAGCGAATAACTTCCAGATCCCGTGCCCCTGCTGTTGTCGCCCAGCGGTTCGAAAGAACCAGGCCAGCTAGGAGCACGGATATGCCGAGACTGCGAAAGGCGTCCCTGCGGCGGCGGCGCCGGCACTTGGTCTTATCGCCCGCATATCCAGCGGGAAATCGAGAAGGCGACAGCGCTGAAGACGACCGCAAGGCAAGGCCTGGCAGGAGTGAGTTGCATCAGACGCACCGATCTGTTGAGATGCTGGTCAACCTTTCCATTCCACGACCCCAATTTAGCGGATCTTCCCGAAAGCGTTGATACGCGGGGTCCGATAGCGAGGAGGGCTGAGCGATGTCGCAAGAATTTCTCGATCACCGGCTGGAGTGCCCTTATTGCCTCACCATCCGGCTGAGAATACCGCGTGATGCGCGACCCGAGACACGGATCCTGTGTGCCGACTGTGGGGAGCACCTTGGCACCTGGGATGAATTGCAGACCGATTTTGAGAAACAAGGCGGCAATGCCGGAGTATTCCGCCTCGAGAAGGGCCGCATCAAGCGCCTCGATTAGGCGCCGGCACGCTGGATTCCACTGGAGATTGAAATTGGCGATTCCGCGAGCGATGAGGCTGATCAAGGGCCACGGATTAGCGCTCAGGGTCCCGAATCTTCTCGGCTTTGTTAGCTCGGGCGATGAGAGCCGACGCCTCGTCGGTGGTGATCCCACACTTTCGAGCAAAAAATGTGGCTTCGACGATGAGCTCGGGCGAAGGCAGGGATAGAACCCTGATTCGCTTTGATTTGCGCTTTGCCATCTGCGCTTCCTCGCACTCTTCTCCCCAAATCCGCGGTCAATGATCAACAATATTCAACGTAAGGTTTACTTGGGCGGCTCAGTCTTCTGGGGAGCTAGCAACCTCGAGGTCGAATAGACGCGCAACGGCGTCGCTGGGCGAGCGCGAGGACTAGTCCCCTCCTGGCCCGTGTCCTGTGCCGGGGCCGCGGTGCCCCGAAGCAGGCGAGGCGGCCGCGTGAGAACGACCGCCCCAATTATCAGGCGTGGTTGCGCCTTTCGTTCTTGACGGGCAGCGGCACCCACTCGTCGGCCACCAAGCCTTTTTTCTCGGCAAACGCCACGAAAACGCCGCGCGCCGTCTCCGCATCGATATCACCGGTTAGTGCCGCCTTGCAGGCTCGAATTGCAGCTCTCTGTTCAGGACTGTTGCCGCAATAGTCCATGGCGAACTGGTAGGCATCGACAACGGTGTTGAGTTGACGAGGAAAGCCGAGACCAACCCATACACGGATTGGCTTTTTGAAAGGCTTCGAAAGCATCATAACCTCCCATCAGCACTGCTAAGCCGCCACGCCGCCTTGGCTGGCCTTGCCGGTCATCCACGCCAGAGGCGCGCTGACCTCTTCGATAACTTTGGCCGACTTGGCAAAACCCGCGAAAGCGTTGCGCGCGGCAGACAGCGGATAGTCCCGATCAAACGCTCGCTGGCAGGCGCGAAGCGCTGTGTCGTAAATCGGGCCGCGTCTATTCTTCGGCCACTCGTACATAAATTCCAGGGCGTCTTCGAGGCACGCAATCTCTTGAATGGTGTTTTCCCCGCCCTTCACGAATACGGGGCTATCGAACATCCGATCGTTCATCAGATCCTCCAAGTTGAACGAGTTTTGAGTTTTTCGGGTTGGTGCAGGCCGGGCTGGCTCGCACCGCAGAACGATATGTGTTCGAGCTTTTCAGGTGTCAAGACAGCCGGACATCTGGCAGGACTGATGAAGGGGGCGGGACACGCGGACTTCTCAGACGGCTCCGATGCGCGGCTGTTGTTGCCGCTCGTTTCAGCGGAGCAAGGCTCGAACAGCTAACCGCAGAGTTCGGCCGACGGACAAGCTCGAATTGCCATTTGGATGCGAAACATTTGTTCAAGGTTTCCGCCGATCTCGAGAGGCTTCCTGGATTTGGGTCATTACCTTTCGCGGATCGACGTTCTCGGCCAGTTGCGGCAGCTCCTCGTCGGCCGGCGTCGCGACGTTCAAGCGCGCCGTCAAAGCAGCCACCATTTCAATCAGCCGCGTGGTTTCATGCTCGTTTAGAAGGCTGATCTGCAAATCCAGTTCGGCTCGGCGTTCGCTCTGTTCAGTCATCCTGTTCTGATTGATCAGCACGAAAGTGGACAGGAAAATCGCCTCGACTGACGCGACCATGGCCAGGATCACGAAAGTCGGGTCCCAGGCCGGGATGCCTGGGATTGCTCCCACGTTCGCGAGGATCCAGCCAACCAGCGCCGCAAGATGCAAATACACAAAGGTCATGCTTCCCGCGAAACGCGAAATGGCGCCAGCAATCCGCATCTGGATTCCGCGATGCTCCTCCTGTTGCTGCCTGTGGTCGACCAAGGCCTGTATGTTCTGATGAAGGATCGGCTGCATGTCGGCAAAGTGTCGAGCGGTCATGGTGCCACCCCCGGCGACGTTGCTCGCCCCCCGCTTGATACGTCCGGCGCTAGCTTAGGTTCCATCGACGGTTCCCATCAGTTCCCAAGGTTCGGACCATCTGGACGGCACCGCGCCCGATGCTGTCGGCCCAGGTCCGATCGGCAATACCCGCCGAACTGCCTGATCTCGTCGCCTACTCAAGCCTCGCAGGAGGGACCTGGTCGCGACCAGGAATGCATTTGCGCAATCCTGTCGACCATGGCGAGGACTGACTGCGGCGCACTTTGATGAACCATGTGGCCGGCGCCCGGAACGATATCGAGGAGAGAGCCGCCGATCTCCGCGTGCAGTTGTCGCGCATTTCGTTCCGCATCGAACAGCCGGTCAGCCGCGCCCGCCACGATCCCGGTGGGAACGGCAATGTCCTCGTAGGCGGCTTTCGCAAACAGGGCCGCGGCCAACATGAAAGCCGTCTCCGAACAGACTGCGCGTAGCTGTGAAGGGCGGCTGGCGACTTCTTTGGCGAGTGCGGCAAACTCGCTGGCGACCACCGCCGGGAGGAAGATCTCCTTCATCGCCCAAGGCCAGGCCGATCTCACAAGCAATGGCAGCAGGGTGTGCCGAAACGCGGTGCCGACCAACGGTAGGGCCGGGAGTGCAGCCAGTGCAAGATCCAGCCGTGGCTGCGGGTAGTAGTAGCCGGACACCAGAATGATACCGGCGACCGATGCGGAATGCCTGCGCGCCAGTTCGATTGCGATCCATGCTCCCCAGGAATGCCCGATCACCAGATATTCCTCGATGCCAAGCTTGGCGGCGGCGGCATGTATGAGGTCGGCCTGATCGCAAGCCGACCAGCGCCGGCCCCGCGATCGTGAGCTTCTGCCAAACCCCGGACGATCGAATGCCAGCACCCGGTAGGTCCTTGCCGCCTGCTCGAAGATGCCGCTCGACGTGAAATCCTCCGCTATCGACCCGTTGCCATGCAGCAGAAGCAACGGCACGCCAGTGCCGGCTTCCAAAAAATGCAGGCGTGCACCATCGATCTCCACCACATGTCCGTGGGCTCGGCTGGCAAGCGCCCGATTGGCGCGGGCATGATTATATCCAGCCAGCGCCGCGAATGCCGCGGCCACCAGCACTGGCGCGAGTTTCGGTCGATCTCTGCCCGAAAGCATCCCTGTGACTGAACCCGTTTCGCGAGGAACCCTCATGGTAACGTTCGACTGTGCGCCTGGTCTGAGCCTTGGCTCGCTCCGCCCGCCGACGGCAATGCTGCACAGCCGGCTCGAGCGTGGGTGCGTGCCCGGGACCGGTTTGACGAGCGGAAGAGCTCGCGAGGCTCGTTACTTCGATGCCTGACCGGAGACAGGAACCAACCTTACCGGCACCGATTTGGCCGCGGGCACATGCGCCTTCTCCGCCCGATGCCACAAGGGAATCAAGGGATTGAGCTCCGGGTAGTAGCCTGCGCAATTTCCGGGAGGGATCGCGTAAGGCGTGACCCTCAGGCCCCGGACACGTCGCTCGACCCCATCCTCGGCTGCCGATTGCAGATCGATCTCGTCCCCGTCGGAAACCCCAAGCCGTTGCATATCGCGTTTGTTCATCAGCAGAACCATGCGCGTTCCATTGATGCCGCGCAATCTGTCGCGATAACCATAAATCGTGGTGTTGAACTGATCGTTTGAACGGATCGTAATGAGCGTCAGCACATCAGACTGAGAGACGTCGATGTCCGGATCGGTCTCCAACATGGTCGGCGCCTTGAAGTTGGCTTTCTTGTTGGGCGTCTGCCATACCCGCTTCGACGCCTTGATGTCGCGGTGGAACCCTCCCGGTGCCAAAAAACGTTTGTTGAAGTCCTTGAAGTGGTCCGGGTAGCAACGCTCGATCTCGTTCCTGATAAGGCTGTAGTCGCCGACCCATTCGTCCCACGGGACAGCGCTTTTGCCGCCCACCGTAGCCTTGGCGAGTTCGGCGACGATCCTTGGCTCGGAAAGCAGATCGGGACCCGCCGGCGGCCGGTAGCCGAACGAACCGTGAATGCAGGCCGTCGAGTCCTCCATCGAGACATGTTGCTCGCCGCCCGCCTGGCTGTCCCGCTCGATCCGTGACAAGCACGGAAGCAGATAGGTGACCGTGCCGGGGATGAGATGGCTGCGGTTGAGCTTCGTTGCGATCTGTACGTGCAGTCGCAGACGCCGCCACGCCTCCTCGATGAGACCCGTCTCCGGAACCGCGCGCACGAAATTACCGCCGAGGCCGACGAAGGCCTTCACGGATCCGTCGATGACGCCTTCGCACGTCTCCACCGTATCGCGGCCCTTTTCTCGGGGTGGCTCGAATTGGTAGAACGCGGCGAACTTGTCGAGCGGCACCAACTCGGGTTTTTCGGAAATGCCCACCGTGCGCTGACCCTGCACATTGGAATGACCACGTAGCGGCGAAACGCCGGCGCCCGGTTTGCCGACATTGCCGCGCATCAGCAACAGATTGCACAGCATGTGGACGTTTTCGGTGCCGTGCCGATGCTGTGTCAGGCCCATGCCGTAATTGCCGATCACCGCGGAAGCCTCGCTGTAGATCCTGGCGACACGTTCCAGATCCGCGCGCGCGATGCCCGAACGTGCAACGATCTTGTCCCATGGCGTGCGCCGCAGATAGGCTTCGAATTCTTCGAAGCCGGACGTGTGTTCCGCAATGAAGCCCGTATCGAGAACGCGCCGGCCGCCGTTTTGCACGGCGGCATCATCCAGCGCGAGAAGGGATTTCGCGATTCCGGTCATGGCCGCGATATCGCCACCGCCGCGCACCTGGAAGAACTCGCTCGACATCTTGGTGCCCGGTCCGGGCGACAGCATTTCGACGGGGCTTTGCGGGTTCTTGAATCGCTCGAGGCCGCGCTCGGGGAGGGGATTGAAGGTAATCACGGGAATACCGCGCTGACGCGCCTCTTCGATCGGATGCAGCAGTCGCGGCGCGGTGACCCCGGTGTTGTGCCCGAAGAAGAACATGAGGTCACAATGTGCGAAATCTTCCAACTGCACGGTGCCGACGGGCGAGCCGATGGACTCCGGCAGTCCCACGGACGTCGACTCGTGACACATGTTCGAGGAATCCGGCAGGTTGCTCGAACCGTAAATGCGGGCGAAGAGCTGATACATGAACGACGCTTCGAGCGACGCCCGCCCGGAGGTGTAGAAGACGACGGATCGCGGATCGAGCTTTCTCAATTCCTTGCCGATTTCACGGAAAGCCGCGTCCCATGACACTGGCTCGTATTTGTCGGTAGCCTCGTTGTAGCGCATTGGCTCGACCAGCCGGCCCTGCTTTTCGAGGTCATGATCGGGCCAGTCGAGCAGCTCATTCACCCGGTGAGCGGCGAAGAATTCCGGCCCGCAGCGACGTTTGGTCTGGTCCCAGAGCGTGGCCTTGGCGCCGTTCTCGCAGAACTCGAAAGGCCGTGGCTCCGCTGGCTTGGCCCAGGAGCAGGACACACACATGTAACCGTCGGACTTGTTCTGCCGCATCAGCGTGCTCCAGATGCCCGACACGAGAAGACCTTCGCCATGTGCCTTGCGTATGAGCGACTTCAGCGATCCCCAACCGCCGGTTGGGTGATTATATCGTTTGATTTTGACGTGGTCGGTGACGGACGGTTTCATGTGGGTGCTCGGCTGTTTGATGACGAACATCAACCTGCCTTGGTCAGCTAGGTTCCCGCGTCCGGACCTCCGTTGCCGCGCCAACAGTTCACGGATTGGTGAAGTGCTCAGGAAACCAAGCCGGCATTCCTCCACATTGCGCCCCGTTCGGGAGGATGCCTGCAGCCAATTCCTTGCCACCGCGGCGTGATAAGCACGTTTGTGAGAAACGAGGCGTCCTGCCCAAACCACGCGACCGGAACTTATTTTCGGGCCCGTCGTTGCAGCTGGCATCACCGAGCAGTGTTTCCTCAGGCTGACTGACGATGTCTTCTATCCGCTATCTCCAGATGGCCTCCGAAGTCCTGTCGAAGCGGATGCGTTTCGAGAGACCCCGTCACGCGGGTAGTGATCGAGAGTGACACATCACCATCGCGGAACGGCGGTGTCGGACATGGGCAAACTGCGCTGCGCAGGGGGGATAGGGGCGTTGGCAGTCCTGCTTTCAGGGTGCAGCCAGTGGCAGTCGGCATTGCATCCTCAAGGCGGCGGCGCGCGAGCCATCCTCGGGCTGATCTGGCTTTTTACGGCCGTCTCCGTGGTGGTGTGGGTCCTTGTCGTGATGGCTCTGACGATGGCTGTCCTTCACCGTCGGCGGGGTCGGCAAACAGGAGAGCCGCTTGCGACCGATCGGAGACGTGAGCAGAACTTTTTCCGTGTCGTTGCCACAGCCGTTGCAGTAACCATTGCTGTCCTCATCGGACTGACCTTCGCCAGCTTCCTGACCGGAAAATCCAACGCCGCTCTCAACGGAGAGGCGCTCACCATCCATCTCACCGGTCATCAATGGTGGTGGGAGGCGCGGTATCACCTCGATGGTCAATCCGACATTGTCACCGCCAACGAAATCCATCTGCCCGTGGACCTGCCGATCCGGGTCGAACTCGACTCCGCCGATGTCATCCACAGCTTCTGGGTCCCGAGCCTCGCGGGGAAACGCGATCTCATCCCGGGCCGGCCGGGCGCGATCACGCTGCTGGTGGAAAAGGCGGGGACTTACCGTGGCCAATGCGCGGAATTCTGCGGCTATCAGCATACGCATATGGCAATGACGGTCGTGGCCGAAGGCCGCTCTGCCTTCGACGCCTGGGTTGCGCGGCAGCGGCTCGATGCCGTGCCGCCGAAGGAAGAGGAAGCCCGTCGCGGGCAGGCAGCTTTCCTCGGAACCGGATGTGCGCTCTGTCACAGGATCCGTGGCACACCGGCGGTCGGCGTCGTCGGGCCGGATTTGACGCATCTTGCAAGCCGCGGCTCTCTTGCCGCCGACACCTTGCCGCTGACCCGAGGCGCCCTCGCGGCGTGGATCGCCGACCCGCAGTCGATCAAGCCCGGCGCCAAAATGCCGAGCATCGATCTCAGTGCCAATGACCTCAATGCGGTGGTCGCCTATCTGGAGGGGCTGCAATGAGCGCAGCCGAGGTCGAGCTCAACGCGGAGGAGCTCAAGGGCATACGCGACACGGGCCTCGACGACGCCACGCTTCATGCATCTCTGTCCGAGACCTGGAAGACACCCGATGGCCTCTACGGTTGGCTGGCGACCGTAGACCACAAGCGCATCGCCCAACGCTACGTCGTCACGGCCTTCCTGTTCCTTATCCTGGCCGGGATTTCCGCGCTCGTGATGCGCTTGCAGCTTGCTTCGCCCGAAGCGGGCCGCGTCGGCCCGGATCTGTACAATCAGCTTTTCACCATGCACGGCACGACGATGATGTTTCTCTTCGCCGTGCCGATGATGGAAGGCTTCGCCATCTACCTGGTGCCGTTGATGATCGGCTCGCGCAACGTCGCGTTTCCGCGCCTCAATGCCTTCAGCTATTGGGTCTATGTGTCGGGCGGATTGATGATCTGGGTGGCGTTTGCTTTCAACACCGGTGCCGATGCTGGGTGGTTTTCCTACGTACCGTTGGCAGGTCCCGAATACGGCACCGGCAAGCGCCCGGATTTCTGGGCACAGATGGTCACCTACACGGAGGTTTCGGCGCTTGCGGTGGCCGTGGAGGTCATTGCCACCGTCTTCAAGCAAAGAGCGCCGGGCATGACGCTGGACCGCATGCCGATCTATGTCTGGTCGGCTTTGGTGATGGCATTCATCATTCTCTTTGCGATGCCGGCGGTGATGGTGTCGAGCACGATGCTCATTCTCGACCGGCTCGTCGGGACGCAGTTCTTCAATCCGGCAAGCGGAGGCGACGTGCTTTTGTGGCAGCACCTCTTCTGGTTCTTCGGCCATCCGGAAGTCTACATCATCTTTATCCCGGCGACGGGCTTCGTTTCGGCTATCCTGCCTGCCTTCGTCCGCAGGCCGGTATTCGGCTACCTGGGGATCGTGCTGTCGCTTATAGGCATCGGGCTGCTGTCTTTCGGCCTGTGGGTGCATCACATGTTCGCCACCGGCCTGCCGCAGCTTGGCGAAAGCTTCTTCACCGCTTCCTCCATGATGATTGCCATCCCGAGCGGGATCCAGATCTTCTGCTGGATCGCCACGATTTGGGGCGGACGGCCGATCCTGGCAACGCCGCTCCTGTTCGTGCTCGGCTTTATTGTGACCTTCGTCATCGGCGGCTTGACCGGCGTCATGGTCGCGTCGGTGCCGCTCGATCTGCAGGTGCATGACACCTATTTCGTCGTCGCCCATCTGCACTACGTGCTGGTGGGCGGGGCGGTGTTTCCGCTGCTCGGCGCGGTCTACTATTGGTTTCCCAAGATCACCGGGCGCATGCTTTGCGAGCGGCTCGGGAAATGGAACTTCTGGCTGGTCTTCATCGGCTTCAATGCCACCTTCTTTCCGATGCACATTCTGGGCCTGCAAGGAATGCCGCGACGGGTCTACACCTATCCGCTCGAAAGCGGCTGGGGAGGCACGAACCTCTTCGTCAGCCTGTGCAGCCTCGTCCTGACTGCCGGGTTCGGAGTTCTCTTCCACAACGTCGTCCTTAGTCTCAGGCGCGGGCGCCTCGCCGGGGACAACCCCTGGGGCGCGAGCACGCTGGAATGGGCAACCGCCTCGCCGCCGCCGTCGTACAATTTCCCGCGCATTCCGGTGGTCGACCATCGCGAGCCGCTCTGGAAGGATGCCGAGGTACTTCCTGTCGCGGAGGGGCTGCGCATCGACGCACGCGAGGTGATAGCCGGTACCGTCGCCGATGCGGTGCCGCAAATCCGCCAACCCTCGGCCGACAATTCCATCTGGCCGTTTCTCGCCGCCATTGCGGTCGGCGTGGCTTTTCTGGCCTCGATCTATACGCCTTGGGCCGTGGTTTGGGGCTCCTTGCCGGTGGCGGTGACCTTCATCGGCTGGTTCTGGCCCAAGGCTATTCCGGAGGACGAGGAATGAAGCACCGCGCCGTTGCCGATATCAGCCGGCTGCCGACCTATGATTTCGGCGCGAGCACTCCCATGTGGTGGGGAACGCTGGCCTTCATCGCGCTCGAGGCGACCGGTTTTGCCCTCGCGATCGGCGCCTATCTCTATTTGGCGTCGGTCAGTCCGCAGTGGCCGATCGCCGCGCCGCCACCGGACCTGTTCCCGGGCACGGCCATACTGGTCGTTCTCCTCATCAGCGTCGTTCCCAATCACATGGTCGAGCAATTGGCAAAGAGGCAGGATCTGGCGAAGGTGCGCGTCGGCATGATCGTGATGTCAGCCGTTGGTTTCTTGCCTTTGCTGCTGCGCATCTGGGAGTTCGCGGCACTAGAGATCCGCTGGGACCAGAACGCCTACGGCTCGATAATCTGGTTCATCATCGGATTGCATACGACCCACCTGCTTACGGATGTCGGCGATACGGTCGTGCTTGCGGTCCTCATGTTTACGGACAAGGGCAACACGGGCCGACGTTTCAGCGATGTGGCCGACAATGCCTTCTACTGGGATTTCGTGGTCGCTTCCTGGGTCGTGCTCTATTTCATAATCTACTGGTTCCCGAGGATGTGAGATGCAGGCCATCAGGCACCGGCAGCGTTTCTCGCGCCACCACACTGCGTTGCGTGGTCTGGCCGGGCTTCTGCTGTTTGCCGGAGGCCTCGTTTTTCTGCTGCGCGTGCGTCCACGCGAAGCCATTCCATCGAGCGCCTTGGACGTTGCTTCGTTGCCGCGAGACAAAATCGTGACATGGAGCGCCGCCTTTCTCGTGGGTGCCGTTTTCGTGACCGGTGCCTATCTCGCGCAGGCATGGCGCGCGGAGTTCCTGAGCGAGGCGCAGATCAACCAGCAGACCGGCGGCGAGGCTGCCCGGGCCATCCCGGCAATGATCCGCAACGGTTGCGGCGGATGCCATGAAATTCCCGGCGTGCCCGGAGCCAGAGGGACGGTCGGCCCGTCGCTGGCCGGCGTCTCCCGGCGGTTCTATATTGGCGGCACGGCGCGAACCTCCTCCGATGTGATGATACGCTGGATCAGCCGTGCACGGGACGTGGACCCGAAAACGGCCATGCCCAACACCAACCTGTCGCCGCAGGAGGCACGCGACATCGCTGCCTATCTCTACGCGCGGACGTGACCTGGAAGGAGCCGTCCCAGGTAGCGTCGGGCAAGCAGCCACACACAAAGCAACAGGAGCGCGGCGCAGGCGGCGACGAGCGCCTCCACGCAGATCAGCATCAGTGTTTCCGGGGTTTGCGCGCCTGCCCGCATCTGGCGCACATCGGACGCCGCGACGTTGACCTCGGGGTTGCCGAAATGGACGAAAACATAGTTGGCAAGGCTTGCCACCTGGGCGTCGTCGAGCCAATCGGCGAACGCGGCCATAGAAGGGCGGCCCGCGACGCCTCCGGCCTGGACGCCATAGAGGATCGTCATCACGACGTTTTGCGATGTCGGCGCCCCCGTCGTCGTGTTGTGGACGAGCGAGGGGAAGCCGCCGTCGGGTGATCCGCGCCCATCAGGTCGATGGCAATCGGCGCAGAGCGAGGCATAGAGTCCGGCTCCGTCGGAGGTGATGTTGCCGTGCGGCACGTTTTGGCCGTCCGGCCCGGCACTGGCGGCGATGCCTTGCTGTGAGGACCGCGGCTGCTTCTCCTCGCCGGCTTGGGCCGGTACGCTGCGCAGATAGGCGACGATTGCACGGATGTCGCCGTCAGGCAGATGGCTCAGGCTGTTGGTCACCGTTTCGGCCATCGGCCCTCCGGCGTAGGACTTGCCGGGCAGAGCGCCGGTCTTGAGAAAGCGCCCGAGTTCGGCGTCGCTCCAGCCGCCGACGCCGGCTGTCGGGTCGGACGTGATGTTGTAGGCCTGCCAGATGCCCGCCGAGCCGCCGGCGAGGTTCTTTTGCCTGTCCATCCCCAGCGTCATGTTGCGCGGCGTATGGCATGCGCCGCAATGGCCAAGCACTTCGACGAGGTAGGCGCCCCTGTTCCATTCGTCGTCGCGGGACGGGTCCGGAGCGAACCCGCCGCCGCGCCAGTTCGCGATCTTCCAGAACTTCACGATGGCACGCTGGCTGAAAGGAAAGGGCAGGATGTTATCGGGACGGGGTTGATGCATCGGTGGCTGCGCGAAAAGGTAGGCCTTAATGGCCAGAATGTCCTCGCGGCTCATCTGCGCAAAGCTGTCGTAAGGCATGGCCGGATAGAGATCGGCGCCGTCCCGCCGCTTGCCCTCCCGCACCGCGCTGACGAACTCGTCATCCGTATAGAGCCCGATGCCGGTGTCGCGGTCGGGCGTGATATTCGTCGAATAGACCTCCCCGAACGGCGTCGGCACCCGGTAGCCGCCAGCCAGCGGCCGGCTTGGTTCCGAGGTGTGGCAGCCGATGCAATCGGCGGCGCGCGCAAGATATTCGCCCCGATCGATCTCGGAGGCCCAAAGCGGCGGGACGCCTGCCAGCAGCAGCACCAAGAGGAAAGCCATGGACTTCGCAAGGAACAATGCCGTCCGGATGCACCAATCCTGCGGCGCAAAATGGGGTCGACCCAACTTGATATGCAGCATGGTCGAAAACCTGAAGCAGATGGCTCCGGCCTAACCACGGGCGGCGAGCTATGTTCCTGAGCCTCGGCCAGCATGCAATGGCCACGAACGAGACAGCGGTGCCGCGGCATCGGCAGCAACGGCCTTACGACCGCAAGTGAACCGAAATCCGGTCGACCTCGTCACGGTGGCGCCCGCTGCCGTGCAGGCGGTTCGTTCTCAGCTGAGGAACAGAAGCTTCATGCCAATGGAACGGGTTGCGACGCCTCACGTTGCTGTTGCGAAGAGGAGATCACGATGAGACAAGCGGTCATGGCTGTTGTCGCGACGGTTCTGCTCACAGCGTGCAGCAACAGCGATCCGGTGCAATCCAAGAGCGATCCCAACACCCAGCCAGTCGATCAAAACCCCAAAGTCGACAAGGACCCGACGCCTCAGACCTCCACGGGAGGGGATCAGCAGGGAACCCAGCCGGCTCAAGGGACCCTGCCGGCGAAGCCTGCTTCTCCCTGATTCACGAAGAGGTCCGATCAGCTAGCGGACCGCTGATGCTCGTCGTTGCGCCCGTCGACCGAGCGTTTTCGCTCGATTTCCTCCGGCTCTTTCTTGTCGATTTGGGTGAGATCGTTGCGCGCATTACCGGTCGCGCGGATCAACTCGTCCAGCTTGGCCTGCAAGGCTTGGGTATCGCGGTGCTCCGCCCGCTGGATGAGAAGCGTCATGGCCCAGGTCACGAGGGTGGCGACGCCATGCCAGTCGAGTGTTTCATGCTCGAAGACAATCCACGCGACGGTGTAACCAACAAGAATCAGAAAGGCCCAGGGCTTCGCCGTCAGCGTGCCGGTTGTGGTCAGAATTTCTCGGACGGGGTGAACAGCCATCATCACGAACGTGGTCTGCGATTTTGAGTTCCAGATTGCGTGCGGAATGGAACACCGGTCCTTTGTGCAAGTTGTCCGGTCGAGGAGACCAGATATGAGCGCAACCGTAGAGTTCTTTCGAAGTTGGTTACAGGAGAATGTCGGTAACCTACCTGCCGACACGCAGGTCAGTATAGCGGTGCTGGCGCAACAGTTCGAACAAGATGCCGATGCCGCCGGATACGGACGCGAAATCCGCGAGGAGGAAATCGGTCATATCGAAGATGCCATCCAGCGCGCGCTCGATCAGGCGAGCGAGAATGATCCTGAAGGGGCAAGGATTCCACCTGAAGAGAGCCCCCTGGCGCCGGTCGTCGAAGCCTTGGAGACCTCCGAAGAGATAGGCGGTTCGGGCACGGCCCCAGACGAAGAAGAGCGGGCAACATAGTGTGGACCTGCAGGGAACCGGCGACCTGAGGCCCGCAGATCCGGTCTGCCATCTGCGCGTCGCAGGCGAGTTAGCGAGGCAATCTTTGGCCCGTACGGAACTTTCCGCCTTAGCCCGTTTTTTAGCTTCATCAACTTGTCGAGGGGCGAAAGATGACGCCGAAACCCGACCGGCATTGTGCGCGGCGAGGGAGGATGGCGTTCGGCAGTGAGGCAGTGGAGTTTGAAGCTTTTCAAGAATTGCGTTGAGCGGCTTTTTTGCCGCGCCTGCCTGGTGATGACCGCAGTGGCCCTGGCTGCTTGTACGTCCTCCGACCCCGTCCAACAGCAATCCAGGACGGTCGCATCAGCCGCGCAGACGGCAGCCCTGGCAACCGACGCCTGGATGGCAGGAGCCGCCCCTGCACGCTATACGGCGGCCACATTGCAATCGCTTGCCGAAACCGTCACCGAGGCCGATCGGCAGTTGCGGTCGGACGCCTCGCCCGAACCCGGAAGGAGCAGTGAAGTTTCGGCGGCGATGACACGGCTGTCAACGGCGGTGAAAGATGCCGAAGCCGCCGTGAAGGCCGGCAGCCGGCCGCAGGCGGACAAGGCGCGGCAGGATCTTAACGGCGCGATGGCGGATCTGACTGTCGCCGCTGCCAGATACGACCAGCCGAAGTCATGAAAAAGCTGCTCGAGATTTCGCTTGGGGTCGTTACCAGTGTTGGGGGCTTTCTGGAGATCGGCTCGATGGCGACGGCCGCTCAGGCCGGCGCATTGTTCGGATTCCAGCTGATCTGGTCGGTCGTTCTTGGCACCGTCTGCATCATCTTCCTGGTCGAGATGGCCGGCCGCTTCGCTGCCGTGAGCCGCCACACGATAGCGGACGGCATCCGCGAGCGGTTCGGCTTCAATGCCTTCCTGTGGCCGCTCCTGACCACGGTGCTGGTCAATTTCATGGTGCTGTCGGCGGAGATCGGTGGCGTTGCCATTGCCGGCGAACTTGCCACGGGCATCAGCTTCCAATGGTGGGCGCTGCCTGTCGCTTTCGTAGCGTGGCTGTTGTTGTGGAAAGGCACGTTCGGCCTGATCGAGAAGGGCGTCTCGACGCTCGGCCTTGTCACGCTCTGTTTCGTCGTCGCGGCGGTGATGCTCAAGCCGGACTGGAAACAGGTTGCTGACGGCGCCGCGCCGAGCCTGCCCAGTCACGATACGGCAAACTACTGGTTCATGGCCGTCAGCATTCTTGGCGCCTCGATATCACCTTATCTCTTCATGTTTTACTCTTCGGGGGCGATCGAGGACCGGTGGGACAAGAGCTATCTCGGCACCAATCGCGCCATTGCCGGCCTGGGTATGAGCTTTGGCGGGACAATTTCCGTCGGCGTTCTGATCGTGGCCGCGCTCGTGCTCGGCGCGCATGGCATAAGTCAGGTGGACGACTACAATCAGCTGCCGCTGATGCTCATCCCTATCTTCGGGTTCTGGGGTTTCGTGCTGTTTGTCGCTTCACTCGGCATCGCCTGCTTCGGCGCCGTGCTCGAAATTGCGCTGCAACAGGCTTACCTGATCGCGCAGGGCTTTGGCTGGACATGGGGCGAGGACAGCAAGCCGCGTGACAATCCGGGCTTCGCCAGCGTCTATTCGGTGTCGATTTTCCTTGCCGCGATCCCGATCGCGCTTGGCCTCGATCCGCTCAGGCTGACGGTCTTTTCCATGGCGATTACCGCTGCCAGCCTGCCGCTGACCGTGGTGCCTTTTCTCTTCCTGCTGAACGACAAGCATTACGTCGGCGAGCATCGCAACGGGATCATCTCGAATATCGCGGTGATCTTCATCATCACGCTGGGCTTTGTGCTTGCTGTGGTGACCATCCCCCTGCAGATATTCGGAGGCACCTGATGAAGCTGCTGCGCGATATGCTGGACAAACAGGTTGTCGATCGTGAGCAGGTCAAGATCGGCAAGCTGGACGGCTTGGTCGCCGAACTGAGGCCAGGCAAGCCGCCCCGGATCATTGCCATAGAAGTTGGATCGGTTACGCTGGCGCGCCGCCTTGGAAGGCTGCCAGGGCGCTGGATGGCGCGCCTTGCGGCAAAACTCGGTGGCGAACGGCACGCCCGGCCGCATCGGATCCCCTGGAGCAAGGTGCGCGATATCGGCGTCGACATCGAATTCGACATCGACGTGCGCGAGACGGCAATCTTCGACTGGCAGGATTGGTTGCGCGATCATGTCATCGGCCGAATTCCGGGAGCCTGAAGATGGCGATCGTGAACGTCGACCATCTGGCTGGCCGGAGGGTCCTGTCCCAAAATGGCGAAAGCATAGGCCACATAGAGGAGATCGTCGCGGAATCGCAAGGCGACGACTTCGTCGTCACCGAATTCCACATCGGCATTTTCGCCGCTTTTGAACGCCTGTCCGCTTCCTCCGTAGGTACCGCCGTTCTCGACCTTTTTGGACTTCGCCGCCGCGAGGGGCTCTATCGAATTCCGTGGGACAAGTTGGATATTTCGGATCCGATGAAGCCCAAGCTCCTTTGCACGAAGGAAGAACTTGGTGGCATGAAGGCGGAGCCCGAGAGCGGGACATGAAGCTATCACGCGGGCCGACCTAACTTGGCCGAAGCGCATCGGCGCCTGCTCTGGTTTCGCTTGATCGAATCCAAAGGCCGGCCATGAGAAGCGCTGCTCCGCCATAGACAAGGCCAGCCGGAATCCACATCACCAATCCCGCGAGCTGCTGGTCTTCGATAGGGCTCAGGTTCCACAACGCCGCGCCGACAGCGTTTTGCGGATACCAGAGCTTCGGCGACAAAAGCAGCAGAACGCCGAGCAGACCGGTGTGCAGCGAGGTGACGAACAGATGCATCACGGCGCTGCCATAATTCTGCTGGCGGCCTGGACGTGGCAGCAGGGTCCACCAGAAGAGCAGGCCAGTGCCGAAGAAGCTTGCGTGCTGCGCGTAGTGCAGCACGCCCTGCTGAAGTGCCATCTCGAACAGGGCCGGGATGTGCCAGACCCATATCGCGATGCCGTGGATGACGGTCGCGTTGAGCGGACGGGCGACGAAGGCCCAGGTCATCCGCAGCAGTTTCCCATGCCCGATCGTTCCAAGATTGCGCCGAAACCCGGCGGGCAATGCCCACAGCAAGGCCGCGGCAGGACAGGCTGCAACCAGCAAGGGCGCCGCCACGGCCATCAGCAGTTCATGTTCGATCATGTGCGCAGCAAAAAGCCGTTGGCTAAGCGCATGGATCGGACTGACCAAAGCCGCCGCCAAGACAATCCAGCCCATGGCGAACCACAGTGCCTGCCGTGCCCGTATAGGCCTGCCGTGGCCACTGCGGCGGCACAGCCGCGTCGCGCCGGTCGCATAGGCAATGGCCACCGCCATCAGCGGCATGGTAATCGGCAGCGCCAAGGTCCATCCCGCTGCCGGCGCGCCCGCGCCGTAGCAAATCGAACTGGAGAAGAATGCATCGAAGCTCATCGCAGGCAGCCATCGACGATGAGTGCGGCGCTGGCTTGCATGAAGATGACCAGCGCAAACAACAAAGCCGTCCCCATGCCGAGATCGGCAATGAAGCGTTCAGTGTTTTGCTTGCGCCCGGAGGCGCCGTGTAGCCGCCTTGCCCGCCATGATAGCGCACCTCCGACGAGCGAAAGCAGCGCAAGCGTCAAAGCCAAGGGCAGCACGACTGGCACTTGATGGGCGCATTGCCAAGGCACCAGAACGTAGTTCACTTGCGTCGAGACAGCCCAACTCAGCGGTCCTGACAGGAGCCCGCACCAGGAAGAACCCGATAGAACCGTGCGCATCCGAACTCGGTGTCCGCTTCACCAACGTGGGAACCCGCAAAGCGACCATGCTGAAGAATTCCGGCTGTCGCGCGAGCTGCCACTTCCAGCTATGTTGCCACAGCCGCCGCGGATCTAACGACGGTGCGAAAGCAATGTTCCGACAAGGAACAAATGGCCACGCGGGGTCACGTGGACCATTCGAAACGAACCCGGCTTCGGCGGCCCAGTTGACCCGGGGCACGATTGGTCGAAGTTGGCGGCAGGGATACTGGAACGAGTTTACGTCCAGACAGGAACGATCCTCATTCTCCTGCATTCTTCCTAATCTCCGTTCAACATCTTTTGCCGAGGGCCGACCATTGTTACTCCAGGACCGCGCGAACCAGGCGGATAGCATTTCCATCGTCGATCTGATCCCGGCGCTGAGGGCTTTCGCGCGCACTTTTTGCCGCGCCCCCGGGGACGCCGACGATCTGGTGCAGGAGACCCTGACCAAGGGTCTTGCCAATCTGGACAAATTCGAGCCGGGAACGCGGATGAAATCCTGGCTTTTCACCATCATGCGCAACACCCACTATACCCGCGTCAGAGCGGCAGCCAGGGAGGCGCCCGGGCTGCTTGACTGCGCCTCCAGCCGCCCGATTTCCGAAGCGTCCCAGGACTGGTCGATGCAGAGCAAGGAAGTACACGGCGCGATCCAGGCGCTTCCCGCGCATCAGCGCGAAGTGCTGATGCTGATCGGGGTGCTGGGGGTCAGCTACGAGGAAACGGCAGAGATATGCGGGTGCGCGGTGGGAACCGTGAAAAGCCGCCTGAATCGCGCACGCGCGGGCGTGCTGGAAGCGCTTGGCGAGACCTCGTCGCAATCACTGGTCGAAAGGCGCAGTTATTTGTCCGAAGACCATTACGATACCGGCGCCGAACGCCACCGATAATCAGCTCAACTTGATCGTCGTCTCGCGTAGGCGCTTTTCGACCAGCGCATTCTGCAGCTCCATCGCAAGCGCGGTCAGGCGATCAGGAACTTTCTCCTGTTCGATGGCTGACAGCAGTGACGCAATCTCCTGGTCCATGCCTAGACTTGCCTGGGGGCCAAGGTTGCGCTGGCTCATGCGAGACATCGCATTCTCTTAACAAATGATATTCCTGTAAAACAGTGTGCACAGGCGGCCGGCGTTTGCAAGGCAATCCCGGCCTGCAATCCGGCCGGCCTCCGGCTCTGCACAACATTGTTCGGCAATCCGAAATTTTCCCTTCGAGCCGTCACGGTAAGGCGACGATTCAGCTCAGCGTGGTCGTCCACCGACGGTCCCTCGATCGGTTGCCATCGAGCCGGCGTTGCAGGGCATGCCGATTCCACATCCATGGCTGAACTGGACATCGCTGCGATTCCTCTCGAACACGGGTTGAGGCACTATGTTCCTCCGGCTCGAAGAAGAAATGCAGTTCCGTCCCAGCGGCTGAATGGCATCTCCGCGTCGACGATGATCCGCATGCCGGACGCGTTTGCGAACCGATGGATGTCGTAGCGGTCAAGGGCGACCGCCCCCCGGTAGGAGTAGTTCAAAACCGCTGCCATGCCGCCGGGCCTGAGCACCCGCGCCATCTCGCTCAAGTGCCGCTCGGCAAGCCCGGCTAGCACCAGATAGGGAAAACTGTCGACAGCCAATATGCCGTCGAAACTCTTGTCGGCGAAGTCGGTGAGGTCCAAGCCCGATGTCTGCCGCAGTTCCACATTGGCAAACGAAGCGCATTGCCGACCTGCGATCGCCAGCATGGTCGAGGAAATGTCGATGCCAACCAAACGGCCGACCATGGCGTGAAGGGCCCTTTCGAACCGACCAATGCCGCACCCGATATCCAGTATGTCCTTGCCGGATCCGGTAAAGCCGTGACCTTCCAGCCAGCCGACAATTTCGGCCGTGGTTGCCGCCAGGATTTCCTCGTCGCCGAGCGAGGACAATTGTACACTCGCGGCAGGTGAAATGGCGGCCGCGCCGTCAAAGCCGCTCGCCAGCCGCTGCACGGTCGCCGCCGACATTTCACCCTCGCCAATGTCATGGCAAACCGCCGCGGCCGCTGCGCGAAGGTCCTCGAAATTATCCAGCTTGCGCAAAAGCAGCGCAGCAACGGACTTAAACCAATATCGTTCGGCACTGTCGTTTGAGCGCATGGTCAAGGCGATATCCGCCAAATCCGCCGCGTCAATTCCTGTGTCCACATGAACCGCCAGCCTGGCGAGGGCGACTTCGGGGGAAACGCCGTCGATCATGGAAATCTCGAGCGTGCGCATTGCCGCTGCCGCCTCATCGACCGATCCGGGACGCGGCGCCGTCATGCCGGCGTGCTCCGCGTCCACACCCTTTGTCTGGTCCAGCGGTCGAGCGCGCCCCAGCCATATTTGTAGCTTTCCTGGCCACGCAGGAAATCGAATTCCCGCGCGCCTTCACGGACAGCCTCGCCAATGGCGTGACCGATCAGGATCGCTCCCGGGCTCTCGCCGGCATAGGCTGGATCGAAGCCGCCGAGATAGGCATAGGCGCGGCGGCCATGATGGAACCCGTAATAGGCGCCGACAACCGAGCCGCCGATCTCGATCAGCCAGCATCGGGCCAAGCCCTCCGCCGCAAGGCGGGGGAGGGCATTCCGGTGAAATTCCCGCGTGGCGGCGTCAGCCAGCACGCCACCGCCTTGCCCATCCCAACGCGCGCCATGCAACCGGATCAGCTGGCCGAGGAATGTTTCGGGATCGGCCTCGGCGCGCCGGATGTCGACACGGTCTCTGCGGCGTGCGGCTTGGTGGGCGCGGCGCAACTGACGCCTGCGCCGGGCAGGGACGCAACCCGTCAGCGACGCATCGCCAGCAAGCGGGAGCACCGGGCATGCGGCATGGCCCGAATGGCAATTCTCCCGCACGGCCGGCAGTGTTAGGGCCAGCGCGGCTGCCTCCGTCGCGAGATCAGGCAGGATCCATTGCGACCATTCGAGCGAGAGTACAGCCTCGGCGATGGCCCCGTTGACGGCTGACTGTTGTTCCGGTGCGCACAAAATGTCGAGATAGTCGCTGAGTGAAATGCCGATCGGCAACAAGCGCGGCCCGGAAGCGTGCGCCTGCAGATAGAGCGGTGCCAGGCCGACAAGATCGTATCCGTTCCATACGGCGATCGCCGTCAATTCACCTGGCGCGAATGTCCGCCACCATGGCAGGAGCCAGGCGGGAGACTGGAAGGGGGTCGCGGCGGGGCTTTGCAGCCAGAGCCGCCGCCAGCCCGGTCCCAGCGCCTCCAATGCTCCTTCGTCGCGGATGATCTCGGCGTGGAGACCGCTCACTGGTCGGTCTCCAGCGCTGGCTGGCGAGCGCCAAGCCGCGCCAGACCTTCATATGCATCCATGTAAGACGAGAGCATATGCTCGAGGGAGAAGCGGCGGCGCGCCTCGGTCCGGCATGTTTCGTTGTCGAGACCGGCCGAGGCCATGATGGCTCGCGCCATCTCGTCGACGTCGTCGACCAGAAAGCCGGTCTTGCCATGCTCGACGACGTCGGGCAGCGCGCCATTCGGAAAGGCAACGACCGGCGTGCCGCAAGCGAGCGCCTCCATCGCGACAAGCGAGCTTGTTTCGGCGGCGAGGCTGGGGACGACCAGGCAGCGGGCCGCATTGAGAAAACGCCGTTTGGCGAAAAAGCCGAGCGGTCCGAGGAAGCGCCTGTGCCTGTCGAGACGCGGCGCGACTTCATCGTCGAAGTATTGGATATGCGTCTGGTAGGGATAGAGCCTGCCGCCGACGGCCAGCGGCACTTCCGCCTGTTTGGCCGCTTCGAGTGCGAGGTGAATGCCTTTCTCGGGGCATATTCGACTGAGCACCAGCGCGAAATTGCGCCGCGATCGGGTTTCGCTCAAAGCGTCGACGTCGACGCCGTTCGGAATCGGCGGCACCAGAATGGAGCCGGTCGGAGCTGTTTCCTGCTGCGCCGCCGATACCGCGTGGAGCCAGAGGTCCTCACGCACCGGTCGTAGCACCGCCGGCGGGTACCATTGGAGCGGCAGGTGCAGTGTTACCAGCGTCGGGCCAGTGTCCGGCAGGTAAGCATCGAAGTCGATGCCATGCAGATGAACCACATCGACCGGCCAGCGTGCGCGGGCTTCAGCGATTGCCGCACGATGCGCATCCTGAGCCCGCCTCTTGGCTGCTTCATCGAGTACGCCCGTTTCGGCAGGGGTCTCGATCAGGGTGCCGGCCGTGTTGGAGCCCTGGCAAGCGACGACAAGGGAACGATGGCCCATCCGCACCAGCGCACGGTCCAGCATGGACAGCACTTGTTCCGCGCCGCCGACGGCGTCAGGCCCGACCGGGGCCAGGGGATAGGCTACATTGAGGACCGTGAGGGTCACAGCACGAAGCCCTCATGCGGCCGAGGCCCGACGCGCCGGAACCGCGCCGGCGCTGATCCCGGGCGCATAGCGCTGGATCATAGCGGCGCAAAATTCAGCGAATTCCTCCGGCACCAAAGGCGGGCTGGTGTGGTGGGGTTGCAGGCCACGATGCTCGGGCGTGAAGCAGAACGTGACCGTAACATTGAAATCCTCAAGCGCCTGCATCTGGCGGTCGAACCAGTCGAGCGCGTTCGGCCTGAAACTGTCGGCCCAGGATAGGCCTGTACGCATATGGGTGACGCCGAGCCGTTTCATCCAGGCAACGGCATCGTCCAGCCGATGGTCTTGGTAGTGGAACCACTGGACCAATCCGATCTGCGGAGCGTAGCGAAGGAATTCCTCGAGTGCCGGCTTCGGCGTGCCGTCTTCGCGAAGCAGGCCCATGTAGAAATGGCGGTAATAGGAAGATCCTTCCGCTTCGCGGTGGCGCGTGGTGGCTTCCCAGGCGCGGGGGAGGTCGTAGAGGCTGTACCATTGGATGCGCGGCGTATTGCCGATCAGCAGTTCCGCCGTACGGCGCAAGCCCCAGACCTGGACCTCTTCCGCGCCAAAGGTCGAGATACCGACTTCGCTGACCCAGATCGGGAGGTCGATGACCGCGGAAATCTCGCCGAGCTTTTGCGGCCACTCCTGGATTTGCCAAAGGTTCCAGTCCAGCGGGAAACCGTGCACGGCGACAGCGTCGAGGTGATCGAGGACGCCGAATTCCTTCATCCGGGTCATGAACCCCGCATCGATCGGCGAGATACCGCCGAGGACCTTGGTCACTGCCGGATTTTCCCGCTTTATCGCATCCGCGGCCAGGATCGCCATGGTGGCGAAGCGGCTCCAGTCGGGATCAAGCTCGGGATCCCAATGGGACTTGTTGTTGGGCTCGTTCCAGATCATGGCGGCTTCAATCATCTTGTCTCCCTTTCACCGGATAGACGGCACCGCCGCCGGCCGGCTCGCCGGCCACGCGGCAAAAATAAACCTCCGTTTCAGGATGCCGGACGATCTCGAAACCGGCGCTGCGCAGCATGGCCTCGGCGCAGGCGCGGTTCGGAATCCACCAATTTGTCGGATCGTCGGCGTAGCGGTGCTCGATGAAGTGAAGTTTCGGGAATTCCGGCTGGTCGAACAGCTCATGGCTCCAGAAGTGGTAGTTCTGTTCGAGCTCGGGCAAATCGGTGCTGCCGCGCTGCATCGACTGGAAGATCAACAGATCGGCCACGACGTGCTCGCGGATCAGATCGAGCGCCAGCAGCGGATGGCGCAGATGGTAGAGCACCCCCATGAACAGCACGATGTCGAAGCTTTCGCCCAGACCGCCGACGTCATAGACCGACAATTGCCGGAATTCGATCTCGCAATCCGCGACCTCGGCGGCAAAACGGGCCTGTGCCAGATAGGCCTCGTCGAAATCGATGCCGAGCACACGGTCGGCGCCACGCCTTTTCATTTCGATCGAATAGAAGCCGGCATTGCAGCCGATATCGAGCACGGACTTGCCCGTCAGATCGGCCGGGATCGCGTCCGCGAACTTGCGCCATTTGATCAGCGGGTAATTGCCGAGGAAATGGTCGGGCGCGGTCTCGACGCCGGCCAATTCCATATTGTGGAACCACGGCCCGAGCGCATCGATGCGACGACGTATATCGGCATTGGAATGCAGCATCCTAACCTCCTTCGCCTGGAAAGGACGGTACGTGCGAGCGGCCTTGGGCCGTCAACAGGTGCGAGCCCAAGTCTTCGGGGACATCGTTGTTTTCGAGCAGGCGCAGTGCTGTGCGATAGCCGTTGAAGGTGCCGACATCGACGTAGGCGGTGCCTGCCTTGACACCATAAGCCTCACCTCCAGAAGCCAGATAGGCATTGATCAGCGTGCCCAGATATTCGTCGTAACGGTCCCGCTCGCGCCACAGCGCGGCAAGCTGGTGGAAGATACGGCCCGGCATCTTGAACGCGCCCCAGATCCAATTGGTCGCGGCGTCGCGCTGCTTGACCTGAATTTCCCTCACCCGGTCGCCCTCGTCGACAACCACGGCGTCGAAGAGTTCGGGACGATCCACGGGGAACAGCAGGAAGGACAGCCGGTCGTCGGCAAGCCGGCAGAAACCGTCCTCGGGAAACCAGATGGTGTCAGGGAGACCGACGAGAACCGTTTCCTCCGGCGAGACCAGCGGCTCCGCGCGGAAGATCGCGTCGCAAAGACCGACCGGGGAGGGCTGGGCCACGAAGATGGCGGTCGCGGTGTCGTAGCCCGCCGCGTAATATTCCAGGATGTCCGATTTGCCCGACCCGATGACGAAGCAGATCCTGTCGACGCCATTGCGCACCATGCGCCGCACGAGATATTCGCTCACCGCGCAAGGCCGTTCGGTCTGTCCGTCCAACCTGCTGCCGACCGGTAGCAACTCTTTCGAGAAGCCGAGCGGTTGAATACGGCTGCCGCGTCCGGCGGCCGGCACTATGCCCAGCATCAGACGGCTTCCTTCATCTGGTCGCGCGCCGGCGCATGCAATGCGTCGTTCAGCATCTGATCCAGATCCGCGGCGCGCCGCGCGGATGTGTGTTCGTCAAGCACACGCTCGCGGGCGCGGGTGCGCAGGGCGTCAAGCTCCCGGTCCGACAGGCTCAAGGCGGCGACCACGTCGTCAGTGGTGTCGGCGAGCAGGATCTCGCTGCCCGGCTCGAAGAAGCTGTCCAGGCCCGGCCATCTGTCGCTGATGATTGCGGCGCCACAGGCTGCCGCCTCGAACAACCGGCCCGAGGGGCACCAGCCCTTTTTCGCCATCGCCTCGCGGGTGACATTCAGCGTCAGCCGCGATGAGCAGAAGAAGGCCGGATGATCGGCTGGAGGCAGGTGCCTGACAAAGAAGATGTTGTCGCTCCACGGGAATTCCTGGGGGTACTGCGCGCCGCCGATGATGAAGCGGCGGTCGGGGAGCCGGGCCGCAGGCTGGACCAGGAGCTTCTCGACGCCGGCCTGACGGTCCGCGGCATAAGTGCCGAGATAGGACAGGTCGCCGGCAAAATCGGCTCTTGCCTGAGCCGGCCGGTGGCGTTTCGGATCGACATGGCCGTAA
Source organism: Mesorhizobium sp. B4-1-4 (assembly GCF_006439395.2). Taxonomy (NCBI): domain Bacteria; kingdom Pseudomonadati; phylum Pseudomonadota; class Alphaproteobacteria; order Hyphomicrobiales; family Phyllobacteriaceae; genus Mesorhizobium; species Mesorhizobium sp. B4-1-4. The sequence continues at coordinate 3,804,111 of NZ_CP083950.1, read as the reverse complement.
AGCGGAGCGACGAAACCCGCGCCAAGCACCGTCTTCAGCGCATCGAGCGCCGGCCCGCCCGTATAGCTCAGCACCAGATCGAAATCGCGCAGGCCTTCCGGACCGAAATAGGGCGGCCATTCGCCTTGCTCGATCCTTGTCAACGTGACGGGCGTGTCGAGATCATAGAACACCTTCAGTCCACGGCAGGCTTGCTGCGCAAGCCGCGAGGCTTCGACCGCGTCGGGGCAATAGGAGGTGACGATGACCACATCGGCCTGCTGGATTGTGGCCTCGGCGACACGGCGGATATTGTCCCAGTCGGGATACAGAACGAGGTGACCGCCATCGAGATGGTCGAGATCCCGGGTTCCGGCATAGTAAGGCGTATCATGTTCGAAGAAGCTGACAGACCAGCCCAGCCGCGCCAGCGCCCGTATAAGCCCGCGCCAGAGGGTGGCATGGCCGTTTCCCCATGAAGAGGTAACGGTGAGGCCGAAAATGACCATCCGCATTTCATAACTCCTGTCAGGCGCTTTCATTGAGGCGAATGAGTTTCGAGCCCCAGTCGCCATGCACGATCGTGGTGATCGACGCCGGCTCGATGTCGAAGCGGAAGCAGTCGCCGAGCTGGAGGCCGAGCACCTTGCATACCGCCGCCTTGATGACGTCGGCGTGGCTGACAAGCGCAACACACTGGCCCTGGGTGTTTTGGCGCAGAGCGTCCATCAGGCCGACGATGCGCTGCTGGACATCCAGCATCGTTTCACCGCTCGGCGTACGCGCCTGTTGGCGTTGATCATTCCACAGACGCCAGCTGGCGTCCGCATTCAGCTCGTCAAAGGTCTTGCCCGACCAGACGCCGAAGTCGATCTCGTCCAATTCCTGGCAGATCGCGATGTCGTTGACGCCGCAGGCAAGTGCGATCGGTTTTGCGGTCTCCAGCGTGCGCTCGCGCGGACTGCTGCAGATGGCGGCTAGGGGTTCGCGGGCCATGCGACCGGCGAGATGCTGAGCCTGTGCCTTGCCGGCTTCGCCAAGGCAGATCCCTTCCATTCGGCCCGCCAGATAGCCGCCGACATTGTCGTGCGCCGCATGCCGGATCAGAAAAAACGTCGTTGTCATTCGGCGGCGTCGAGCATCGGCTCGTCCTTGCCGGAGATGAAGGCGAGGGTGCGCAGGCGTGCCTCGGCGTCCGTGAACTGCTCCGGCGGCGATTTCATGAAATAGCTGCAAGGCCCGGTCAGGGCGCCTGCAATGCCGCGGTCGAGCGCGAGTTTGGCGCAACGCACCGCATCGATCACCACGCCGGCGGAGTTGGGCGAGTCCCACACTTCGAGCTTGAGTTCAGCGTTCAGCGGCACGCCGCCGAAGGTCGTTCCTTCGACACGAATATAGGCCCATTTGCGGTCGGTCAGCCAGGGCACGTGGTCGCTTGGGCCGACATGGATGTTGCCCGCCTCGAGCGGAACGTCGAGTTGGCTGGTGACGGACTGGGTCTTGGAGATCTTCTTCGATTCCAGCCGCTCGCGTTCCAGCATGTTGAGGAAGTCTGTGTTGCCGCCGAAATTGAGCTGGTAGGTGCGGTCGATGCGCACCCCGCGCTCACGGAAAAGATTGGCCAGCAACCGGTGCACGATGGTCGCGCCGACCTGGCTCTTGATATCGTCCCCGACCAGGGGAAGGCCACGCTGCTCGAACCGCCGCCGCCATTCAGGACGCGAAGCAATGAAGACGGGGATGCAGTTGACGAATGCGCAGCCGGCATCCAACGCGCATTCGGCGTAAAAACGCGTCGCCTCTTCGGAACCGACCGGCAGATACGATACCAGCACGTCGCAACCACTGTCGCGAAGCGCCCCACAGACGTCGGCGACCGGCTCCTTCGACTCCTCGATTTCGTCTCGCAGATATTTGCCGATGCCGTCGAGCGTGGGACCACGCTCGACACGAACGCCGGTCGGCGCCACATCGGCGAAGCGGAAGGTGTTGTTGGGCGCGTTGTAAATCGCTTCGGCGACATCGCGCCCCACCTTGGTCGTTGCGACGTCGAACGCGCAGACGACCTCGACGTCATCGACATGATAGCCGCCGAGGTCGGCATGCATCAGTCCGGGTATCGGCTGGTTGCTTTTTGCGTCGCGATAATAGGTCAGCCCTTGCACCAGGGAGGATGCGCAATTGCCGACACCGACGATGCCGATACGAACTTTCTTCGATGCCACGAAACCGACGCCTCTGTTGGTTGGAGGTAAGTTCCTCGCTGCCGAACCGGGAGCGGCCACGAATGTTCCTTCAAATCGTGAAAAATTGCGGCGCCCGGCACGGATCAAACAGGGCTGGGTCGGCGTTGGCGGCGGGATAGTCCGGCAGGAACGATGATCGTCTTTGGCGACCACAAGCAGGTGCACAGCGCGTCGCGGCTCAGAGAAGCCGCCTGCGAGGCAGCGGCGGACATCGGCTCGATGCCGGCCGGCATCGAGCGGCATGCCGCCCTGGTGGGCCTATTCATAAGCGTTTCGGAGCTGGCCCAGGGCCTTGCCGACATCGAGTTCCGGGCCTCTGGGTTCGACAGCAATTCACTGCGTCAACGGCAAGGCGCAAAAATCCTTTTCGGGCTGGCGCAGGAAGTTGCGCGGTCCTGGCAATTCGGCTTTGTCGCCAGCGGAGCGCTGAACGATGATATTCTCTTTATGCTTCGGGACCTGGATTGCCAGGGCGAAGTCGTCACCGGGGCCGCCGAAGGCTATGCCTTTTACGCGCTCTACCCCGAAACCTATCTTGTCGCCGCCCGACGTTCCGGGCTTGCCGCGAACACCTGCGTCATCGGCGTTCGCAGCATCGGTCTAGGGCTCGCCGCGATGGTCGCGGCCGCCATCGGCGCCCCGCCGCCAGTCAGCGTGCGGCCCATTGGGCATCCTTTCCGCCGCGGCATCGCTGCCGATCCCGAATTGATTGGCGGCTGGCGCCACGATCCGGCCGCCCGATTTGCCATCGTTGACGAGGGGCCTGGCCTTTCCGGCAGTTCGTTCCATGCGGTGGTGGCGTGGCTGCTTCACCTTGGCATCGACATCGAGCGCATCCATTTGTTTCCCAGCCACCGTGGCGAGCCGGGTGCCCAGGCGTCGCCCGACATACGTGCGCTCTGGCTCCGGTGCCGCCGCCATGTTGCGGATTTCGAGCACGCTTTCGACTGTTCGACGGCGCCGTCGCTGCAAGACTGGGTCGCCGAGCTTTTGGGCAGGCCAGACATCCGGCTGCGCGAGATCTCCGGCGGAGCCTGGCGCGAGTGCCTCCGAACGCAGCCTGAGTACTGGCCTCCGGTTTTCGGCGGTTTCGAGCGGCGCAAGTTCATGGCTTCGGCAGGCGCGGAGCGATGGCTGGCCAAGTTCGCCGGAATTGGCGAAACCGGCCGAAGCAAGCTGCAGTCCGCAAAGTCGCTCCAAGAGGCTGGCTTCGGTCCACCGGTCGTGGGGCTCCGCCACGGTTTTCTGATCGAGCGCTGGGTCGACCCGGAAACTGCTGGTGAGGCTCATATATCCAGGGACAGGCTCATCGAGCATCTGGGGCGGTACCTCGCCTGGCGCGACGCCAATTTGCAAACCACGCAAGCCGGCGCTTCCTTGGCAGAACTCGCAGGCATGGCTGTCTACAATTGCACTCAGGCGCTGGGAGAGAGCCATGGGATACGATTGCGCGATTGGCTCGCAACGCGGCAGCCGCCACAAACCCGACGGAAGGTCGAGATCGACGGACGGCTGCATCGCTGGGAATTCCTGGCCCGCCCCGATGGCACGCTCATCAAGACCGATGCTGTCGATCATTGCCGCTCGCATGACCTTGTAGGCTGCCAGGCGATAGAATGGGACGTCGCCGGAGCCCGCGTCGAACATGGCCTGTCCAACCCGGAGGTTTCGAAGCTCGTCAGTTGCATGGAAACCGGAACACGGTCTCGCATCGACCTTGACCTGGTTGCCTACATGGAGCCCTGCTACCTGGCTTTTCAGCTCGGCTTGTGGACCATGGCGACCCAATCCTCCGACGAGCGGGACCGCACCCGGCTGGCCGATACCGTCCGGCGTTACCAGGCGGGGCTGCTGCGCTTCGTCGAACTGGCAAGGGCCTGAAGCCGCGAGCTCAATCCAGATTGCGCAGCATGTCGGCTTCTCGTTCCAGAATCGAGGCAACCTCCTCGCGCTGCAGATGCGTCATCATCAAGCTGATGCAACATTCGAGATAGGTGATGGAGGCCCGGCGCAGATAGGCGGCCGTTTCCCTGGCGGCGATCTGATCGATGTCTCTGGCGGATCGTTTCGGTTGCACGGGTCCTTCTCCATCCGGGCTCCCCAGAGCGGTTCAGCGTATGATCGAACCGTGGACCGGCTCTAGCTTGTTGTTTCGCGCAATTCCGGACGGAAAACCGCTTCGCACTTTTCCCGGAATTGCTACAGCCCAACCCCGAGAGCCCGTGGATGTTCCCGGCCACGGCAGAATTGAACACCGCGAACCATGTCATTGCGCCAGCCCGGCAGTCTTCAAACCGGCAGGTTCTGCGCCTTGCCTGCCCTTGAACCGCCAGTGGCGGCAATCGGGGTCAGGGAGGCATCCATCCGATCCGTGTCGAGGTCGGCGAAGTAACCGATCGTCTGCAGCAGGCCCTGTCTGAGAGGCACCTTGGGCGCCCAGCCGAGCAGCGTTTTCGCACGCGTTATATCGGGCCGGCGCCGGCGCGGATCGTCTTGCGGCAAGGGCAGGAACGTCACGGCCGACCGCGTGCCTGTGATCTCGCGTACCAGGCTTGCCAATTGCAAGATGGTGAATTCCCCAGGGTTGCCCAGATTGACCGGCTGGCGTGGATTTGGATCGATGTCCATCAGGCGCAGCAGCCCGTCGACAAGGTCGGTGACATAGCAGAACGACCTGGTTTGACGTCCGTCGCCGAATATCGTCAGCGGCCGTTTCTCGATGGCTTGCATGACCAGGTTGGAGACGATGCGGCCGTCGGCCGGATCCATCCTCGGCCCGTAGGTGTTGAAGATGCGCGCAACGCGGATATCGGCTTTGTCGGCACGCAGGTAATCGAAACAAAGGGTCTCGGCCGTCCGTTTGCCTTCATCATAGCAGGCCCGCGGCCCCGTGCAGTTGACATGGCCGACATAGTCCTCCTTTTGCGGGTGCTGTTCGGGATCGCCATAGACCTCGCTGGTTGAAGCCTGCAGGAACCGGGCGCCGTTGTCCGCCGCGAGTTCAAGCAGATTGAATGTGCCGATGACGCATGTGCGCGTCGTATGAACCGGGTCTGCCTGATAGCGTGGCGGGGACGCCGCGCAAGCCATGTTGAAGATGCGGTCGACCGGTTCGCCGAGTTCCAGCGGGGTGCAGATGTCCTGTTCGATCAGCCGGAAGCGCGGCCGGCCGACAAGTGGCCTGATATTGTCCATTCGCCCGGTAAGGAAATTGTCGACACAGATCACTCGGTGACCATCCCGGAGCAATGTTTCGCAAAGGTGCGAACCGAGGAAACCCGCGCCGCCGGCGACAAGCACCGTCTGCGTCCGTTGCGCCTTTCTTGATTGCCGCATCTGTATCTTCTCCTGTCTGCCAGTCATGCCGCACTTCCAACGTCCAGGCCGAGGCCTGAACGCATCCGAGCCGGTGGTGCCAGCCGGGATATGAATTCACGGGCCCGGGCGATGCCGGTGTGTCTCGTCAGAACAAGCTTGCGAGCCCGGTCCGCCATGTCGAGCCTTGCACGATCGTTCTGTCCGCTCAGGATCGCGATCACGTCGTCGGGTTTGTCGGCGGTTTGAATGGTCGATTCAGGAAAAAAGCTGTCGAGGCCCGGCCACCGGTCGCTGATGATCGGCGTGCCGCAGGCGGCGGCCTCGAACAGCCGCACGCTCGGCGACCATCCGGCCGCGATCATCGATGCGCGGGTGACATTCAGCGTGCAGCGCTGGCGGCTGTAGAAGGCGGCATGCTCGGCCGGAGGCAAATGTTCTATACGCTCGACATTGCCGGGCCAGGCGATATTAGACGGGTATTGCGAGCCGGCGACCACGAAGCGCCGCCGCGGCAGCCGGCGCGCTGGCTCCAGCAGCAGTGCTTCCAGGGTCGGCTGCCGGTCCGAACTGTAGGTGCCGAGATATCCGAGATCCCATTGGATGGCATTGTCCGTCCGGTGGTGCCGCTCCGGATCGACGGAACAGTAGAGCGGCTCGGCTCTTTGCGCGCCGAATTCGGACTGCAACCGGTCGAGCGTCGGCCCGCCTGTGAAGGAGAAATAGACGTCGAAATACGGGATCTGTCGCCTTGCCAGATAATCGCAGTCGTCTTCGGCGATCTGCGCCAGCGTCACCGGCGTGTCGATGTCGTAGAAACACAGTTGCCCGCCGCAGAGCGACGCCACAGTGTCGATCACTGCCTTCCCCTCGGGCACAAAGGATCCGACCACCACAATATGGGCTCGCCGCAGGCGCCGCTCGTGGGCACGACGCAGTTCATCGAGCGTTTCGTAGTAGAGCAAGGTGCAGAAATCGGGCTCCCGCAGATCACGATGGCGCGCGTACCAGGGCACGTCGCGTTCGAGGAACGTGATGCGATGGCCCAGTTCATGAAGGCCTCTCAGCAGCCCGCGGAAAGTCGTTGCATGACCGTTCCCCCAGGACGAGGACAGCGAAAGGCCAAGGAAGACGATGTCGAGTTGCTTCGTCATTCCGCCGCCTCCACGGTAGGGCGTCCGACGTGCTCCTTGAAGACGGTATCGACCAGGGCCCCCCTCAGAGTGTAGGTGTGCTCGCCAAGAACACGTCGCAGTGCTGCCTCGCCGATCGCATTTGCCCGGGCGGATGTCAGCGTCCGCACGATCTCCGCGACGTCGGTACCGTCTCTCGCGACCAGTATTTCCTCACCGGGGGTCAGGAACATCTCGACACCGAGCCAGGCATCGGTGACGATGCAGGCACCTGCCCCTGCCGCTTCGAAAATCCGGGTCGCTGGCGAAAAACCGTTCGTGGCCATGCTGTCGCGGCTGATGTTCAGCACCGCCTTCGGCGTGACGTTGAAGGCATTATGATCCCGGGTCCCGACATGGCCGAGCCAGGAGACGTTGCCAGGCAGAGGTTTGTCTCCCCACCCGGATCCGCCGAGCAGGAAACGCTTGCCGTTCAGCGCTCGGGCCGGTTCGACGAAAAAGGCGTCGACGCGCGCCTCACGGTCGGGCAGGCGGTTGCCGAGAAAGGCAAGATCGCAAGCAAAACGCCGGTCGCCGGCGACCGGATGGTGTGTCTCGGGATCGAGCGCGTTGTAGATCGGCACGCATTCGACCGCGCCGAGGGCGCGATATTCCCACACCACGGGGTCACCGCCGCCATAGGTCAGCACGAGGTCGATCCTGCGCAAGGCATCGTGCAGCGGATGGTCGGCGTCGGCGCGCAACTGGCTGATCGTTGCAGGGGCGTCGACGTCCCAGAATACGGTGATCGCGTCGGCGCGGGCATGCTCGAGCACCGCGCTCAGCAATGCGTCATCCTCGAAGCCGACGCCACTTGCCTTGACGACGATGTCGGCCTGCGCCGCACAAGCCGCAACCTGCATCAGCGCATGCGGCGTCGGCTCGTAGACCACGACGGTGCACCAGTCGGGGGCCTCGATGTCGCGGTTCTTCTGCCGGTCGTAGACGTCGGGTTCGTAGAAGGTGATGTCGTAGCCGCGGCGCGACAACGCCTTGAGCAGCCCGCGATAGTAAGTCGCCGCCCCATTCCAGTACGACGACAACAGGCTTGATCCGTAAAAGGCGATTTTCATGCGGCGGCCTCCTTTGCGGGCATTCGAGTGGCTACATGACGGTTGCCACATGCGGCCAGTATGTCGAACAGTTCGTCGGCTCGGTGCCGGCATGTGTGTCGCGCCAGGATGGTTTCGAGCCCGGATGCGGCAAGCGTCAGCGCAAGCTCTCCATCATGCAGCACGTCGCTGAGGTGGCGGCGCATCTCGTCACCGTCCCGCGCGAAAAGGAAATCCTGTCCGGGACGGAACAGGCCTTCGGCGTCGGACCAGGGCGCCGACACAAGGGGAATGCCGCAGGCCAGCGCCTCGAACATGCGGATCGTGGGGATACCCGGCAGACCCTGCCGATAAGGCCGGCGGGGAATGTGCACGGTGACGCGATGCTGCGCGAATATTTTCGGCACATCGGCATTGGCGACCCAGCCCTCGTAGTGCAGGCCCGCATCGGCGAGCGCGTTGAGCGCGGCAGGCGGGTAGCGCACGCCGTGCACCGTTCCCGACAAGATAAGCTCGCGTGCCGGATCGATCAGGAATTCGTGGATTTCGGCGCTGCGCTCGTCATCCCCCCAATTTCCGACCCAAACCAGATCCGCGATGGGCTTCATGCGCCGGCATGGTTTGAATAAGCGCACATCCGCCGCCTCGTGCCAGGTGAAGGCACGCTTGCCCCAGCCGGCCCGAAGATAGCTCTCTCGCAAGGCTTCGCCAAAGGCGAGCACGCCGTCATAATGCTCCAGCGTGAGGGCCGAGATGGCTTCGGTCGCAGACACAGCCCGGTGGTGCGTATCGTGGAACAGGAGTGTGAAATCGCCTCCATTGGCCCGCGCGCGTCCAACGCGCGCGATGAGGTCCGGCGCCGTCCATTCGTGGACGATCACGACATCCGCACCGGTGATCCAGGCCTCATGATCGAACGACGCATCATAGGTTACCGGCATCAGCTCCGGGAAATCGTTCCTGAAGCGCTCCACCGCGAAGGCCCCTTTCTCCGCCAGCAGGTTGGAGCGGCTCCAGCCGTCCGCCGGCTCTAGCGCGATCACATGATGTCCGCGCGCGATGAGTTCGCGCATGATGCCGCGCTGGAAATGCGCATTGCCGTGGTTCCAGTCCGAGACGGCGGAATGGGTGTAGAACAGGAAGTGCATGGCTACCGTTCCGTGGCGGCCATCGCCGCCTGCTCGTGGATTTCCCGCATGGCCGTCGCTTGCGAGCGCGGCGAGAATTTGCGCGCCCGCCGGGCCGCGCGCTGGCCGAGTTGTCTCCGCAGGACGTCGTCGTGGACAAGGCGGGCGATGCAGCCGGCAAGGGCATGCTGATCACGCGCGTCGAAGAACAGCGCCGCGCCGTTCCAGATCTCGCGATAGGTGCCGATATCCGCCAGGACCAGGGGCGTGCCCGCCATCGCCGCTTCCAGGGCCGCAAGCCCGAAAGGTTCATAGCGAGACGTCGACACGAAGAGTCCGGCGCGTGCCATCAGCCGCCTGACCTCTTCGTGAGGGATCGCCCCGAGCGACACGCAATGCTGGAGACGCGCGTGCTGTCCTTCAGGCCCGTCGAGCGGACCGGCGGCAAAGAAGGGCCATTCCGCGATCGCGGCCGCGCCATCCAGCACCGCGGCATTTTTTCCCTCGTCCCACCAACGGGCTGCTGCAAAGACGAATGTCTCGCGATGCTCGGTCGCCGGGCCTGGTGCCGCACTGTTGTAGACGACGCTCAGGCGGGGGATCGGGCCATAGCAGATCTCGAGCATATCGGCGTGGCTCCGGCTCGGGGCCACGACCGCATCGGCCCGATCCAGGCCCGCTCTGTTGCGATCCCTTTGCCAGGCCCAATCGTTCGCGACCGCCTCGCCGCGCACCGCGTGCAGCCATGTGACGACACAGGAGTGCGATACGGCGACCACCGGGCAGGGCAGGTCGAGCCCGGCCGCCTGTGCCGGGGCGTTCAGGTGAATGAGATCAATGGCGTAGACCCTCGCAAGCTCCCGCAATTCCTCGGGAAGCTGATCAAGGTCGCATTGATCGTGCGTCATCCAGTCCGGCGGGGTCTTGAGCCATTCCAGGGCAGCGAAGGATCGTGCCTCTTCCGCCTGTTCGGCAGAAGGCGGTGGCCCCAGGCCGGCAAGCACGACGCTGTTGCCCGCGGCAGCGAGCTCGCGTGAAAGATCGAGTGAATATTGCCACACGCCGCCGACGGCATCGGTGGTCATCAGGATACGCCTTGGACGGTTGATCAATGACTGCAGCATGAGGCTTCCAACTCGGCCAGCGGGCGCGGCCGCTTGTCCTGGATGTCGCTGAACGAGGCGAAAGAGGCGAGGTAATGTTCATGGGCCCGCTCCCAGGCGAGGTCGTCGGGCTCGCCCCACAGCGCGCGATAGCTGGGCGAACTCGGGTAGGGGTAGAGCGGCACCGGTTCGTTGGCCCAGACGCCGTTGTCGATGAGGTGCCCGCGCCAGTGGTCCACCAGCGCGGGATCATCCTCGACCACGCCGATCAGGTTGGCCTGGACGAACGGAACGTGGCGGCGGGCATTGACCAGCAGCGCGGCCAATTCCTCGGTACCCAGCCGGCAGCGCTTTGCCAGCATCTCGCGGCCTTCGACGGTGAGGCTTTCGAGGCCTGCTTCGATCGACACGCAGCCGGCGGCGCCCAGGAGTTCCAGCAGTTCCGGCTTCCACAAGTCGATGCGGGTCTGAACGCCGAACTGGACATCGCGGCCGACCAACGCCTCCAGCAGGGCCTTCTGCGGCAGGAATATCTCGTCGATGAAGTAGATGTAGCGGACGCCTTGTGCGATCAGGCCGTCGATTTCGGCAATGACGGCCTCATGGTTCCTGCGGCGGTAGGCGTCGCGGAAATCGATCTTGGCGCAGAAGCTGCAATTGTAGGGACAGCCTCGCGACGCTTCGACCTCTGCTCCAGCACCGTGCAGTGGGGAGTCGAAACGGTGATGGTGGTGCGTGTGGGCGGCGATCCAATCGGTCGGCCAGCGCAGGGCCGGATGGTCGGTGAAACGGCTGGCATGTACGCCTCCGTTGGTCGCCAACGCGCCGTCCTCAAGCCGGGCAGTGTAGGACACCGTGCCCCAGTCGCCCTCCCGGGCAAGCTCGGCCACCACTTCCTCACACTCGCCCCGAACGACCAGGTCGACGCCGAGCTTGCGCAGGGTCGGCGCCGGCGTGGCCGAGCCGTGCGGTCCGACCGCCACCGTTCGGCCGCCGCGTCCCGCGACGTGAGCCAGGAACTCCGCTGGCACGCGAAGTTCGGGCGGAGCGCATCGCCAGAACAGGTAGGTGGGCGCCGTCGTCACCACCGACATGTCAGGAGCGAAGGCGGCGACCCGCTCCGCCAGCAGCGCGTTGTCGAGGTTCTGCAACTGCCCGTCGAGCATCAGGACCTCGTGACCATCTGCCTCCAGCAGCGCTTTGGAGTAGCCGAGTTCCAAAGGCAGATGCGGCTGCCGGCAGCCGAAATAGATGCTGTGCGCGTATGTCCAGTGCGGATTGACCAAGGCGACTTTCATGCGACGTACCTCGTGACTTCCGCTTGCGGCGTGAGACGATGCTGACGCAGCCAATCGGCAAGGTCGCGAATGCCATCGCGCCACGACACATGGGCCTTCCAGCCCAGCGCGGCTTCTATCTTGCGGGTGTCGGCGACGAAGAACGGTTGGTCGCCGGTGCGCTCCTGGTCGTAGCGAAGTGTGACCTCGTGGCCGGTCATGCCGGCGATCTCTGCCAGAAGCGTGCGCAGGCTTACGGCGTTTCGTGGCCCGCCGCCCAGGTTGAACGCCTGGCCCTTGAACTCGCCGATCCTGGCCAGCACGCCGCGATAGGCGGCCACGGCATCGGCAACGTGCAAGATGTCGCGCACCTGCCTGCCATTGCCGTAAATGGTGATCGGCCGGCCGCGGAGCGCGCTCAGCAGGAAATGGGCAACCCAGCCCTGGTCCTCGGTGCCGAACTGGCGCGGACCGTAGATGCAGCTCATGCGCAGCACGGCGGTCGGCAGGCCGTAGGAGTTGGCGTAGTCAAGCACATACTGGTCCGCGGCACCCTTGGAGCAGCCGTAGGGCGTGCAGAAATCAAGGCCGATCGTCTCGTCGACACCGCTGGTGGCGATCGTCTCGTCGCAAGGCTCGTAGCGATCGTCCACTTCCCTCACTGCAATCTGCGGCAGGCCGCCATAGACCTTGTTGGTGCTGGCGAAGATGACTGGGGCGCCAGTGCGGCGGGCCGCTTCGAGCACATGGAACGAGCCCCGCAGATTGATGTCGAGGTCTTCTCCAGGTTGAACAAGACTCGTGGTGACCGCTGTCTGTGCGGCCAGATGGAAGATCGCCTTGGCCGGGGCCAGAGCCGCAAGCATGGCGCCGGCGTCGCGCACGTCCACCGTCTTAACCGTGAGGCGGCTACCATGTTTTCCCGCAAGCCATTCGAGGTTCTGTTCGACGCCCGGCCGGCTTAGATTGTCGACAACCAGCACCGGCTCGCCATCCGACAAAAGGCTGTCGGCAAGGTTCGAACCGATGAAGCCGCTGCCGCCGACTATGGCCACCGGCGCCATGCGCGGATGCTGCGTCATGATACCAGCCCCCGCTCTTCCAGCTCCCGCTTCATGTCGGCGCCGCGGTCGACTGCGCCGGTGTTGCGAACCCAGATAACGAACTCGTCGAGTGCGTTTTCCAACCGGTGCCGGGGCTCGAAGCCGAGCAGCTCACGTGCCTTGGAAATGTCGGCGAAGCAGTTGCGGATATCGCCGGAGCGCGCCTTGCCGAGAATCTCGGGCGAGCGTCCTGACTGTCCCATCGCCTCGGCAAGCAGGCGCGCGACCTCGCTGATCGGGTAGGCGTGGCCGCTGCCGATGTTGATCGCGTGCCCGGCCGCCTGGCGCTGTTCCAACGCCAGCCGGAAGGCTCGGGCGACATCGAGCACATGGACAAAGTCGCGCTTCTGCCGGCCGTCCTCGAAAATCATCGGTCGCTTGCCGTTGGCAAGCCGCGAGGCGAAATTGGCGAGCACCCCGGTATATGGATTGGACAGCGCCTGCCCGGCGCCGAAGACGTTGAACAGGCGCAGCGCCACCGCGTCCATGCCGTAGGCTTGGCCGAAGATAAGCACGGCGCGTTCCTGCGCATATTTGGTCAATGCGTATATCGACGCGAGATCGGCCTGTTTTTCCTCGTCGGTGGGGATCGGTGAAAGCCTTTCGCCTTCGGCCGACAAGGGATCCCACTGGCCGCTCTTGATCTCGTCCGGCCTGCGACGTGCATTGTCGATGCGCCGTCCGTCCGGCGTTTCGTAAAGGCCCTCGCCATAGATGCTCATCGAAGACGCCACGACGATGCGTTCGACCGGCCGCTTGATCAATGCCTCGAGCAGGGTTGCGGTGCCGAGATCGTTGGTGCCGACATAGCGCGCGATCTCGTACATGGATTGCCCGACGCCGACCTCCGCCGCCAGGTGGATGACGGCATCGACATCGGAGACAGCCTCGGCCACCGCGTCCGGGTCGCGGACGTCACCCTTTATCAATTCGCTGCCGGCGGGCAGGCTGATCGCCTCGGCGCCATGCACCTGTTCCAGAAGGACATCCAGAACACGCACCGTATAGCCATGTTCGACGAGTTCCTGGGCGACGTGGCGGCCAATGAAGCCGCAGCCCCCCGTAACCAATACACGTTTCACGATAGCTCCCTTGCAGAGTAGGCGTTGGCGCCCCGAACTGCCGGGCAAAAGGTTTGTTCCCTGACTTCAACAAAGTTCCTTCCCGTTGAGGGCCAAAATGGGCGCCGTCTTCCCTTCCGGCACCGGGAACAATGCCGCATTTGCGCTGTTAGGCCGCCAATCAACCTGCACCGAGAAAGGGAACCGGCATGTCCGAGGCCAAGACGACCACCAATCACGATGAGATCCGCAAATGGGTGGAGGAGCGCGACGGCCATCCGGCCGTGGTGCGGACCGGAGGCAAGGGCGGCATCCTGAGGATCGACTTCGGCGAGCCCGAGGAGACGCTTGAGCCCGTGGAGTGGGACGAGTTCTTCCGGATCTTCGACGAGAATGACCTCGCCTTCCTGCACCAGGACAGAGCGGGCAGCGGTGGAACCAGCCGCTTCAACAAGTTCGTCGAGCGCGGTTCCAAGGGCTGAGCCCAAGGCCGCCCCGACAGTTTCGGAAGCCCGGGTCCCGGCAACACGTCAGGAGTGAGACATGACAGAGAAATCCAGGACAGCCGGTGCATCCCGGCGCCGCGTGGTTGGCGGCATGGCCGGCGGCGTGCTCGCGGCGATCACAAATCCGGTCCAGGCACAGCAGGCGAGCGCCGCCGCGGCTTCGGCTCCGGCAGGCCCGGTTTCGAAACAGGATCCGACCAAGCAATATCCCCAGCCGCCGTTCAAGGCGCAGCAGCAGGAATGGCCGGGCCTCGCCGGCAAGATGGAGCCGCGTCCAGACCTTAGCAGCCGCTGTCGCGATCGTCCTCGATGGCCGGATCGGCGACCTGATTGCAACGTATGTCGCCCTTGCCATGCCATGTCAGCGCTTTCATGGGATGCTCCTTCATCCGAACCTGCGCTTTTCAGAAATGACAGCTTTCCAGAAATGTCATTGGCGTGTCGCCGGGCTCAGCTTCTGCTGGCTGAGCCGGGTTCGGCCACGCGGCGATGCCGCTCGGCCAATATCCCTGCCGGCATGAAGCGGGAGCCGGCGACCTGCATCCTGTTGGTCCAGCCGCTAATGACCTGTTCTTCGCCGGCCATCAGGGCGTCGTAGCCGTCCCTGGCCACGTCGGCGGGATTGTCTTTCTCATCGGTTCCGATTTTCGTATCCATCATGTCGGCGCGTTCAAAAAAACGGGTCTGTGTGGCGCCTGGCATCAGCAGCGTGACCGTGACGCCGCTGTGCTTCAGCTCGTGACGAAGCGCGATCGCGAACGAATCGATGAATGCCTTGGTGCCGTTGTAGATGGCCTGGAAGGTGCCGGGCATGAAGCCCGCGATTGACCCGGTGAACAGGATCCGGCCGCGGCCCCGCCTCACCATCCGGGGGGTAAGTCGGTGCGCGAGGTGGACCGTGCCGGTGACGTTGGTGTCGATGACGCGGCGCACCTTGGCCCAATCCTGATCCACGAAGCCTCGGCCCAGCCCGCGTCCCGCGTTGAGGAACAGCAGGTCAATGTCACGGTCGCCGATCCTCGAGATCAGCTGGTCAATGCCGTCCTCGGTGGCAAGGTCCGCTTCCACCGCGTCGACGGCGACACCTCGAGATCGAAGCGCCTCGCCGACCTCCTCGATCGCCGGTTCATCGGCGACAATGACGAGATCATAGCCGTCTTTCGCGCACAGTTTCGCAAGTTCCTTGCCGATGCCGCTCGAGGCGCCTGTGACGACGGCGAGTTTCGCGTTTCGCATTCTGTCCTCTCGATTTGGAGTGTTGGCCAACCTGAAGTGCTTGGCCGAACAAGCAGCTGGCTCGAATGTTCCAAGCAACTGGAAGAGACACGCGGATCGTCTATGTGACGGAACCAATTTGGCCACGGCTGTCCCCGCGTCGGTGGGGAGCGCGGCCGTGGGGCTCTTTTCCGACCTGAAACAAGAAACTGAGCGAGGGCCGGTCAGGAGCCCGGCACAAAATCTTCCTGCCGGTGGAACATCGATCGGTGTCGACAGTTTTGTCCCGCCTCAGACACCGCGTCCCGATGTCTGTTGACATCTGTGGGCCACAGCCGACGGCCAGGTGCCACCGATATTCTCGCTGCGGTTTCAGGGCGGCTTGGGGCCGCCTTTCGCCGCGACAACTCTTGGTGAGCGTGCGCCGACAAACGACGACAGGAGCCAGTCATGAAACACCAGACACTCGAACAACTGGAATCAATAGCCGACATCACACCGCTTGCCCCGGTCCCGCTGACGACCAGAGCGCAGCGAATGGAGCGTTGGGCGGAAGTGCTCGACCAGCATCCGTCCCGTTGCCTCGCCGCGCTCTCTGGGACCGAACATCTGCACCCGGCGGTGCGGGAAGAGGCGCGGGCGGCTGGATCGCCGCTTACCGTTGCCTTCGAGGACCCGCTGCTGCGTGCATCCGGCTTGAAATCCGACACGTACGGAGAAGCCAAGCGTTTCTTCGAACTGTCGGATTGGGAATTGCACGACATCGTCTGCAGCTGCCATGTAGGTACAATGATGCAGGCAAACTGGGTTGCAGGCCGGGTCCGCAGGATTGTTGGCGGGAACAGGATTGTCGCTTGGCTGAGACGGCTGATGGTGAATTGACGTTTTCATGCGCCGCATGATTGAGGCTGCAACGGCACAGGTGACAGGCATGGGCTAATTGAGCAGGTCGGCGGCTTTATCGGCGGATATTTGCAGCAGGTAATTCAACCATCGTTCCGTCGAGATATCAGCAGGACGATCCCCGACTTCGCGGATGGCGAGTTCCAGTGTCGTTTCCACCAGCCGGTCCGCGGCACTGGCATCGCCAAGCATCAGGCGCGCTGCCAATCGAAGTTTGGGCAGCAGCGACAGGACATCGGCAGGTTCGTCGATTTGATCCTGTCGGGTCCCTGCGGGGAAAAGCGCCGCGATGATCTTTCTGCGATCGGCTGACTTCAAAAGATTGGCGGCGTGCTCAAGGCGGGAAGGGATGACGTTGCGGTCGTGGGCACTGAAGAAGACGAAGGGAACGCCACGTTCGACCAGGCGGTCGGCGATGGGAAAGACGGGGGTTCCATTCAAGTCTATGTCCAGTACGGCGGCATCCGCCTGCTCGGCATAAGGCCGGGCCTGCACAACGCTTTGGGCTGGCCCCAGGATGGTGGCCCCGAGCCCGGAGAAGTAACGCGCGAGGTCGTCGGCGACGACGAATTCGTCCTCGACGATGAGAACCTTCGCGCCGATAAGAAACTGCACCTCGGCCCTCCCGTTTAGGTCTCAACAGGCCTCGCCGGGACATCCAGCAGGCGTGTCACCGGATGACGGCACTGTAAGGACGGTAGCTTGCTGCCTGAGCGTTGATACCCTCGGTCGATTCAACGCCGCGCACCATGCGAGGTTCCAATTCTGTTGCAACGCTTCGGCTCAACCCGGCCTCCCTCGAACCCTGTGGCCCGCATGGGGAAAGCTGTGGCCGGACTTCAATCGTATGGACCACCGCGGGACCAGTCGCACGCAATGCTGTCGCCCGACATGGCTAAGGTGAGCTACGGCTTATGAAAAATCTTGCGCCTAAATTTCTGGCAGGCGCGAGAAAAAACGCATAGGGTAGCCTGCTGTCGCTGCCGCCTTATCTACCTTTGGGCTGCTCAGAGAAAGACGGCTTTCATGTCGCAAAAACCGAGACACCCCATTGTCGGCATTGGCGCGTCCGCTGGTGGCGTCCCCGCCATGGAAAGCTTCTTCCGAGGCCTGCCCGAGGGTTCCGGCATGGCTTTCATAATCATCACCCATCTCAGTCCCGAAAGGGAAAGCCTGCTCCACGAGGTGCTGGGGCGATACACCAGCATGCCGGTGGCGGTCGCGAAAGACGGGGTAGGAGCGGAGCCGGATCACGTCTATGTCATGCCGCAGAACGCCGTCCTGTCGATCAAGGACGGCACGTTGAAGCTCCATCAAACCAATGTGAGCAATCGGGAGCGCAAGCCCATCGACGTCTTCTTCAGCGCTCTGGCCGAGGACCAGGGCGAATACGCGGTCGGCGTTATTCTGTCAGGTGGCGACGGCGATGGAACCCTGGGCGCCAAGATGATCAAGGAGCACGGCGGCTTCGTGCTGGCTCAGGCCGGCGACGGCTCTGGCCCCCGCAACCCCGACATGCCGCAAAGCGCCATTTCCAGCGGCGTCGTCGATATTGCCGTTCCGGCGGAAGAGATGGGTGAGAAGCTCGTCGATTTTACACGCGGCTTCGGCGTGCTCGATCTGTTGAGCGAAGGCGACGGCAAGGTCCCGGCGGAGCACACCGACCGCGCCCGCGAGGAAATCTACGGCATACTGCGCGACCGCTCCGGCCACGATTTCTCCGGATACAAGACCAAGACCTTCATTCGTCGGGTCAAGCGGCGCATGCAGATCAACCAGATGAAGTCCATGAATGGCTACATTGACCTGCTGCGAAAGGATCCGCGCGAGGTCACGTCGCTGTTTCGCGACCTGCTCATCAACGTCACCAATTTCTTTCGCGACGCGGAAGCCTTCGATTCGCTGGAGCAGAAGGTCATTCCGACCTTGTTCGAGGGCAAAACCGCTTCCGACACGGTCAGGGTCTGGGTTCCGGGTTGCGCCACCGGCGAGGAGGTCTATTCGCTCGGCATCCTGCTGCGCGAGCATATGGACAAACTCTCGATGGTGCCCAAAATTCAATTGTTCGCGACCGACATCGATGAACCGGCGCTCACCGTTGCGCGCGCGGCACGCTATCCGGCCAACCTGCTCGAGGGCGTCTCGGAACAAAGAAGAGACCGCTTCTTCGTCCATGAAGGAGGCAGCTTCGTGCTGACCAGCGAAGTGCGTGAACTCTGCATCTTTTCGCCGCACAGCGTCGTCAAGGATCCGCCGTTTTCGCGCATGGATCTGGTTTCATGCCGCAATCTTCTGATCTATTTCGGGCCCGACGTTCAGAATCGGGTTCTCCCCATCTTCCATTACGCCTTGAAACCCGGCGGCTATCTTTTTCTTGGTACGTCGGAGAGCGTAGGCCAACACTCCGACCTCTTCTCCACCGTCGACAAGAAGCAGCGCATTTTCAGGGCCCGCAAGGACGTCGTGCCGAAATCGCGCCTTCCGCTGCTGGTAGGCGAGAACGTCAAAGGCGCTCACCTCTTCTCGGACGGAAGGATGGGGAAGGGCAGCGAGATCGGCAATGGCGCGTTCCGCCAGTCCGTTGAAGCGCAGGTCTTGGACCGCTATGCGCCGCCGCATGTGGTCGTCAACGCCGAAGGTGACGTGGCCTACTATTCCGCGCGGACCGGAAAATATCTCGAAGCCGCTCAAGGCATACCCAGCCGCCAATTGCTGAGCATGGCGCGGCGGGGGCTCCGGCTCGATCTGCGGGCGGCCTTGCGCGAGGCCGCCGCAGGCCGTCAAATCGTCATGCGCGAACACATCGCCATGGATGGCGAGGACGAGCGGGTGCAGTTGGTCAACATCATCGTCGAGCCACTGTCCGAACAGGGCTCGGGCGAGACGTTTTACCTTGTCCTGTTCCAGCCGGTCGGTCCGTCTCGCGACAAGGCCGAAGCCCAGCTCGGGAGTCAGAGCCCAGACGAAATCGCGCATATCGAGCGCGACCTGCGCGACACCCGCGAACGGCTGCAATCGACGATTGAAGAGTACGAAACGGCCTTGGAGGAGGTGAAGTCCTCCAACGAGGAACTGGTCTCGGTCAACGAAGAAGCCCAGTCGACCAACGAGGAGCTGGAGGCCTCGAAGGAGGAGATGCAGTCCCTCAACGAGGAGCTGAACACCATAAATGCTGAGCTCACGAACAAGATCGAGGAGCTCGACCACGCAAACAGCGACCTGAAGAACCTGTTCGAGAGCACGGAGATCGCAACCGTGTTTCTCGACCGCGATCTGGTGATCCGTACCTTCACGCCCGCGGCGTCTGCCTATTTCAACCTGCGCGCCTCCGACGTCGGGCGTCCGCTTACCGATCTGTCCAGCCAGTTGGATTATCCGGAAATGCACAACCAGATCCGGCGCGTGTTCCAGACGGGCGAGCCGATCGTTCATCACCTTGCGCGCGACACGCAGGGCCGCTTTCACATGGTCCGGCTCGTTCCCTATCGTGACAAAGACGGCCGCATCCAGGGCGTCGTGGTGACCCTCGTCGACGTCACGACGCTGGCCGAGGCAGAGGAGCATCAGAAGGTGCTGATCTCCGAACTCAACCACCGCGTGAAGAACATGCTGGCGGTCATTACCAGCATCGCAAACCGCACGGTCGAGAGTTCCACCACCAAGGAAGGTTTCGCAACAGCCCTGCTCGGCCGACTCAACGCGATGGCACGCGCCTATGGCGTGCTCTCGCGGGAGAACTGGACGGAGGTTTCGCTCGGCGAACTGCTCGCTCAGGAAGCAGCGGCCTTCGATCCGGAACGCTTCTCGCTCCATGGCCCGGCGCTTAAATTGAGGCCCCAGCAGGCTTTATCGATCGGCATGGTAATGCACGAACTCGCCACCAATGCGACGAAATACGGCGCGCTGAACAAGGAAGGCGGTGGGGTTGAGGTCGAATGGTCGGTGCATGAGCAGACACTTCAGCTCATCTGGCGCGAGATCGGAGGGCCGCCCGTCACGGAGCCGAAGGAAGGGGGCTTCGGCCTCTCCCTGGTTAGGGGCGAGATAGGCTATCGATTGGGCGGCACGGCTGAAACATTTTTCCATCCGCAGGGTTTGGAGGTGAGGATCTCGTTTCCGCTCGACCAAAAGGCCTGAACGCGACGACCCAATTGCGCATTCTTATTGTCGAGGACGAGTGGCTGATCGCCGAGGACCATGCGGCGATGATTAGAGCCGCCGGACACCTAGTCGTGGGACCGGCCGCTTCGGTCAAGGCTGCGATCGATTACATGGAAGGAGAAGAACTCGATGCCGCGCTTTTGGACGTTCAACTGAGCGGCGAGGTAAGCTATGGGCTGGCAGACACACTGCGTGAGAAAGTCATACCGTTCGCATTTGTGACCGGTTATTCCCCCTCCGAGATGCCGGCCCGATTTGCAGGGGTTCAGGTGCTGCAAAAACCTGTCGTGCCGGCAGTGCTGATCGCAGCGATCATGACACTCTTCGACCAGCAGTCCGCGGGAAAGCAGGAGGCTGGCTAAATGGATGGGAATTCCTGACGGTCAAACGTCCTTGCTCCCGTCCTTCGGTACGACCTTCCCGCTCCGGATTTCACGAGCGCGTCATTTGACGCGCTCTGTCCTTATTTCCTGCCTGGGCCGCTGCCCGATCCGGCCCGCGGCGGTCCGTTCGACGGCAACCGACTCCCATTCCAGCGACAGAGAAGACCCGGAGCAGGTCCTTCGATCGCCGAACATTCCAAGGACGCCAGGGCCACGAAGGGTGGTCGGCAACCTGGAACTTATGTGAGGGACCGACGCGAAGTCGATCCGGTCGTCCGGCACGCTTCCGGCTCGCCGCGACACCTCATGCCTCGACACCTCATCAAGAGATGGAACAGGGTCCAATTGAGGCCCGCCTGATCCCGGCGGGCCTTGCTCGCGCGTATCAGTTCCTGCCTTGGCCGGCATTGGCACACGGGCTACTTATTGCAATTCTGCATGTCCGACGTGGTATTGCCGCTGGCGGTGTTGTTGTCGGTGTCGCTGGCGCCGGTGTCCTTGCAACGGTCGGTCATTCCGTTGGAATTCGTCGTCGAATTGGTGGCATTGGTATCGGTAGTGCCGGTGCCGGTGCCGCTGCCGGTGCCGGTTCCAGTGCCCGCAGTGGTGCCGCCGGACCCAGTGTTTGTCCCGGTGCCACTCCCGGTGCCGTTGGATTGCGCCATGGCCGAAGTCGCAAGGATGATGGCAAATACCGATGCTGAGAGAAGTTTGATCATTGGGGTAGCTCCTACGTTGATCGCTCGATTGCGACATCGACCCAACCTTGATCCATCGGGGATGTTCCAGACAAAATTGGGATCGACATCGGGCCCGTTACCCTGTCCCGGCTGCCTCAGAACCATCAAGGCCTGCTGTCTTCGTCGTACAGGCGTTCCGTGGCCTGCTTGCTCGCCTGACGCTCGGCGGGTCCCCGCCGCCGCCGCATGAGCAACACAAAAGCGAGCAGGATTGCCAGCAAAACGGGGCCACCAGCTACGACGACCAGCCAAAGGTTACTCTCCAACATCGGGGCATCTCCTTACATTCCGGCCATGGCGGTTTGCATACCGGCCATGGCGGCGAGACGTGACACGCTCATCGAGCGCTATTCGTCGGCCCGCTGCCGGGGCTTATTGGCGGCTGTCGATCCGCGCTCGATGCGGCCTCATCCCTGAAGCGCGCCTTTCCCAACAGGCTGGGGCGTCGAATGTTCCAATTCCGACAACGGGCGCGCCCTCCGCAGCTGTGTCCTTTTACGTGCACACATCCAGGCCCCGTGCCGGCCAACGGCAAGCTCGACATGCGCGTTGTCTTCGCGCCGCACACGGCGCCCAAGGCGAAGGAGTTGAGGAATTGCGCGTCCATTGCGGGCGCTGCGGCGAAGCCGGTTGGCAATCAGCAGAAGGCGCAGGCCGTGGCGCCGGTTGCGCTGCCGCCGCCGACGGCCAGCAATGCGGGCGGCCTCGCCGTCCAGGCTTCGGGCGTGCCGACCCAATGCTCACCGAAGGCCGGAACTTGCGAGTTCGAGGTCAAGGTCACCAACACCAGCCCCAACCCCGTGACCGGCCCCTTGCGGGTCATACAACCTTGGCGGTCGGCACGCAGACCCAGGCAAAGAACCAGCCGTCATCCAGCAGCCTGCCGCCGGGACTGACGTGCCTGCCCGAAGGGAACTCGATTGCCAGCAGCCCGAACTCACTCTGGCGCCGGGCGAAAGCCGCACCATGCGGGTGCCCGGCCCCATTCCCTTCACGGACAAGCGAGGCGAGCTGGCTGGCGTGCCGCGATCCAACGGCAGCACTTGCCGAGCTACAGGCGCAGATCGCGGCAGGGTGATCGGGATCTACGACCCGGAATGAAAGCCGGAGGAGCAGTCGCAAAAGCGCCGCGGCCGCCCGCCGACGGCCATGAGCGCGAAGGCGCGTACCCAAATTCTGTACATTGACAGGACATCCACAGAGCCAGTCGGGACCCGTGAGCTTGGACAGGAAGTCTACACATCGCTCGCCCGGGGAGAGACGGGGCCGGGAATTGTTGCGGGCCTCTGCGTCGCATGCATCGCTCTCGTCGCCGATGCACTGCTGAAATCCGGTGCGGCTCGCGCCGCCAGACACGAGGGAGGGATGCATGTCTGAAGTCCGTCGCCTTTCGGCTAACGGCACTGCCCGCCAAGCGCCTGTTGCGCTGGAAGCAAAGGGGGTTTGGAAGGTGTTCG
This sequence comes from Mesorhizobium sp. B4-1-4, assembly GCF_006439395.2. NCBI lineage: Bacteria > Pseudomonadati > Pseudomonadota > Alphaproteobacteria > Hyphomicrobiales > Phyllobacteriaceae > Mesorhizobium > Mesorhizobium sp. B4-1-4. The sequence goes on along the minus strand of NZ_CP083950.1, from coordinate 3,781,311 downwards.
GCTCCGGCGCCAAGACCTTTGGTCGGCTCCCTGCGGCCGAACGCACCCCAGACGCGCTGGCGGCGGCCGACGTGATCGGCGCGGTGCAGGATGCATCTTTCCGCATTGTCCGCGGCGAGGTATTCGTCATCATGGGGCTATCGGGATCGGGAAAATCCACCCTTCTTCGTTGTCTCACCCGGCTGATCGAGTCCACCGAGGGCGAAATCCGCTATGATGGCGAGAATATCCTGGGGCTTGACGAGAAGTCGCTGGTGGAGCTTCGCCGTCGCCGCATGGGAATGGTGTTCCAGCATTTCGCGCTGCTGCCCAACCGGACCGTGCTCGGCAATGTCGCGTTTCCGCTGGAGGTCCAGGGAATGCCGCGGGTCAATGCCGAAACCCGCGCGGCCGAACTGATCGAAACTGTCGGGCTCAAGGGCCGGGGGGATCGTTTTCCCTCGGAACTTTCAGGCGGCCAGCAGCAGCGCGTCGGCATTGCCCGATCGCTGACCACCAATCCGGAATTCTGGTTCCTGGACGAGCCGTTTTCAGCGCTCGATCCGCTGATCCGAGCGGACCTCCAGGGCGAGGTGCAGCGGCTTCAGCAGACCCAGACACGCACGGTGGTCTTCGTCACCCACGATCTCGACGAAGCGATTCTCCTGGCGGACCGGATCGCGATCATGGAGGGCGGGAGGATCGTCCAGATCGGCACCCCGGAAGAACTGGTGATCCGGCCAGCGACCGACTATGTCCGCCGTTTCGTCGCCAAGGTGTCGCCTGCGCGGGTGGTTCGCGTGTCCTCTCTGATGGCACCCGCCGATGGAGGCAATGCCACCGCGGGTGTCAGGGCCGATGCGACGATCTTCGAGATAGCGCGTGAACTCGTCGCAGCAGAGGGGCCATTGCCTGTCCTGAATGTCGGCGGCAGTCAGGTCGGATATTTGGACCGACAGCGGGCGCTCGCAACACTTGCCGCAGGTGCCTGACTGTTTGCTCTGGCCGTAGGGTGCGTCGCCGACCAGAGCGTGCTTCGAAAGGGGTATATAAAGTTGGCGCGCATGCCCGCGGAAGGGCAGGGCCAAGACCATTAATCATAAGCTGTGCGATAACCGGATTTCCGGTTATCGCACAGCTCAGCAAACCACCTATTCTGCCGAGGCCTTTGCAGCCGGGGCGAAGAGCCCGGCTTCGTCAAGGATTCGACGGTACTTAAGGAGATCGAGCGCGAAGTCGCTGCGATATCTGATGATCAAGGCCGCGCGCCGCTCCGGATCCGATGTCGCATCGATCCCGCCAACTACAGCCGCAATCCTCTCAGAGAGCTGACGGAGCGCTTTCAACTCGTCGGCTTGATCCGCGAGGGCGCGAAGGTTGGCTGAGGTCGATTGGCCGATGCCTACCGGGACGGTTGGGCCAAGGTCAACGTACCCTTCGGGCAATGTGCCCTTCAAGTTTCGCACGGCCTTGAACTGGATGGCGTCGTAGATCTGGTCAACCGCCTGCTTGGCTCCGGCAACACGCGTTGGATGATCGGTGTCGGCCGCGACGTGCGGAAGAAGCTCGAGCTTGCCAGGAAACCGCTCGCTCAGCGGCAGATAGGGTACGAGAGGCCCCCGCAATGTGCCGTTGTCCGCATTGCTGAAGATGTCCGCATCTATCGAAGCATAGCTCACCTTGCCCGCCAGCAACGCCGCATCGAGGGCATCGATATCCACGAGCTCGCCGCGATCGTAGTTGATGAGCACCGCCCCGTCGGCGAGCCCGGAGAGCACTTCATGGTTGACCAGACCGGCATTGCTGAACTTGCCAGTTGACGCATCGAGGCGGCCAAGGCCGACATGCACCGAGAGGACGTTGGCGTCGATCGCTGCCTTCACCGGGCTGTCGGCGTATTCGAAACCCTCCGCTTCGATCCAGTCTCTATGAGCTTCACGGGCGTATACGCAAACGCGCATGCCAAACGCCTTCGCCAGCTTGGCCACCTCCCTGCCGATGTTGCCGTATCCCAGGACGGCGAGTTTCTGCCCTTCGAGTTTTGCTGTCGGGAAGTCCTTCAGGTCACGCCCCGTGTCGAAATTCCCGGCCACCGTCCTGCCATGCAGTTCATCGACCGGAAGATTGGGAACGACCTTGATAAGGGCCTTCATGACCATCTGGGCCGTGGCGCGGCTGTTGATGCCCGGGGTGTTCATCAGCGGCGCGACACCGCCGACACCGTCAGGGCCGCCCCACGAGGCAGAGCCCATGTTTCCCGTTCCGGCGCCAATCCTCACGCCGCCAAGCGGAAACACCGACTGCTTGGGAATGAAAGTGGCCGCCGTGATCAGGGCATCGTACTCTCCCTGGGCCGTACATCCCAGAAGCTCGGCTTCCGTGCTTAGCCCCGGCTGATAGAAGAAGTGGATACTCCCTCCTTCCAGTGCGCTTCGATCCTGGAGCGGACCAAAGTGGAATTCGCCTCCCTTCTCACGGATGTAGGCCGCGATCTCACTGCAGTCGGGCGAGCCGTCCTTCCCCATTCGCAGGCCGAGCAAATCGGCGATCAGGACCGTGTAGGCGCGCTTCGGATCATCTTTCCTGGCCAAGCCGTCGGCGGAGGCGGCGCGGTCGAACCGCTCGCCTTGCGCCGCGAGTTCCTCTTCGAGGACGGCGATCTTAGCCCTGCGGTAGGCATAGGCGAGGTTGTCGAGAAGAAGGCGGACATCCTCGGCATCGCGGATGCCCCCGATCCATGCCCGGTAGTCGCCAGGCATGCCAGGGAATGCGTTCACATATCGGGCAGCGTCCAGGCCCTTCTCGTGTTCGCCATTCACGTGCGTAATTCCCTCGTAGCCAAGAAGCTGCTTCGAGCGTGCAATGATCCGGGCGTGGATCTGCTTGTCGGCGATATCGGGGTCGTTGACTTTCAGAAGAACGACGGCCGCCCCGCGCTTTTCGGGCTCTTTGACGGTGAAGCTCAGGAGGGAGCTGTTGTCGATCCAATCCGAGATTACCCGGCGGTTTTCCACCGAGCGGCGGTTCATGTCGCTTGCCGATCCGACACGCTTGGCAGTTTGAAGAAGGCCGAACGTGGTTTCAGCGAATGCGAGCGCGCTGTATGTGTTGATCACTCCGCCGAGCATGCGGTGCTGGCCCGCGTCGTAGAAGGGGCCGATCGCCCACGACCTCTTTCCGCTGATCGGGAGCTTCGCGTCGACGGGCGGTGCCAGCTTCAGCTGGCGGGGGATAGCCCATGCAGGGTCGTTCAGGTTGTCCTCGATGAGCTTCAATGCCTGGGGGGTGAATGAAATGACGAAGTACCCTGAGATGCCGCCGATCGCTTTCTGGAACGGCATGAACACGCAGCACTTCGCGAGGACTTCCCGCACGAGATCTTCGCCCCAAGGCATCGCCCCGAGCATGGACGTTGCGTCGAACACGGCGTGGCGGTTTTCAGGATCGCCATCGAGCCACTTCAGAAGTTCCTCAACCTCGGATCGGCTATAGGAGTTCGCGCCCGTGGTCTCGTGCCCGACGCCGACGAAGAGAGTCGTCCCGAGAGCCTCGAGCTCGGCCGCAGCAGGGATCGACCCTTCGACGGTCGCGAACTGAATTCTGTCGGCGCTGCCGTTCTTCGCAAACTTCTGGAGTTCGAGAACCTGCGTCGCCCAGGACTGCCTGAAGAATCCAGCGCCGTCGGACTCGGCGGCTTCCGGCTTCGTAGTGTCGACATAGACGCGCTGCTTGGCGTCGTTCGGGTTCATGAGATGCAAGACCGCGACCGTAAAGCCGCTGTGCCCTCCACCTAGTCCCACGGCCATCGGATTCTGCTTCGGAAATTCGAAGTATTGATGGATGGAGCGCATCATGTCGGTTAGAATCTTGTCTGCCGGATAGCCTCGATGCATGCTGCGGCCAATCTCAGCCGTCGTGAACGGACCAAGGTCGTTGCCCTTGTCGTCGAGCTTGCGGTAGTTGGCCTCCAACCAGGCATCGAACTCGACCCGACGCAGCCTTCCCGCAACCTCGTCGATGGTCGCGTCCGTAATAGGACCCACTCCGAAGAAGGGATTCGACGGGGCCTTTGGGGGGCCTGAGCGAGTGATGTTCCTCTCGCGGTCAAGTTGTTCCTTCATCTCAGCAATAGTCGACATGCGGGAGCTATCCTCTCTGTGAGACCCTGTTTGTGCTCGCAAATGCGCGGTTCGTGCCGGGTATTACCGTGCCAACAGCGCACCACGTTTCGCGGCGGCATGGATACCCGTCTGCTGGCGGATGCGAGCTAGATCGTAAATGTCCGTTTGTGGCTGCGATGCTTGCGACAATCACACCACCAGTTTGAGACATCTGCCCGGATTCTTTCGCCGGGTCGCCTGATCTGTGATCAGCGACCGCCCATCCGCTGGGCCTCGCCTCAGCTCGAACCCGCTGACCTGTACTTGCTGGGAGGCTGGCCGAACGTCTTGTGAAAGAGTCTCGCGAAGTGCGAAGCATTTTCAAAGCCGACCTCGATCGCAATCTCGATCATCGGAGCTCTCGTCTGCATGAGAAGCTGCTTTGCTCGTTCCAGACGGACCCTCTTATAGGCGTTTGCCGGAGATAGGGCCGTCTTGTCTCTGAAGAGACGCTCGAGTTGCCTTCGGGACAAGCCGATCAACCCGGCCACTTTGGCAATGGAAATCGTGTTTTCTACGTGGTTTTCCATGATAATGAGTGCCGCCTTGAGCCTAGGGTCCTGGCAGTCAATGAAAGGGGGTCGGCGGGGCTGGATGTCGATGGCCGAGCGTGCCTTTTCGATCTGCAATACTTCAAGCGCATTTCTCTCGGCGTCCCGGCTGATATGCCGCCTGACGATTGACGCCGCCATATCAGCCGCGCTGCTCCCACCGGCACAAGAACCCCTGCTGCGGTCAAGGTTGAAGAGCCGATCCGCCCTGACCTCGTGATCCGGGAAACGCTGGCGGAAAGCCTGGAAGTGAAGCCAGCTTACACAGGTCCGATGGTGTTTCATGAGGCCAGCTTCAGCCAGAATGAATGTTCCCGTGCAAATACCAATCAGTGGAACCCTCTTGGCTGCGGCATTCTTGAGGTAGCCGATCGTGGGGATGTCAACCGGGTATTCGCAGTTCAGAAGACCGCCGACCACGACGATGTAGTTGAATTGACTGGGGTCAACGAAGTCGGATGTCGGCGCGACCTGAACTCCGCAACTTGACGTAACCAGATTTCTCGTGCTGGCCAGCACCTGCCAATCGGCCCGCACCCTGCCGGATTTATCCGACTCGTCGCTGGCCAGTCTAAGGGTGTCGACGAAGAGCGCGAATGCGGAAAGAGTGAACGAACGGGCCAGGATAAAGCCGATCTTCAGTCGGTCGATTCCGGGAATTTCATCCGCTGGTTTCATTTTGCGCCTGATCTTTTCTTACTTGGCCGACAGCGCCCTGGCTTCTCGAAAGAGTGCTTTCGGGCCAGCGCCGATCGATCTACCGACTGCGGTCGTTCCCGGATGGTTCACAACGATTTGACAGTCGAAATGTGCGCACCATTGCATTACGCGTCGGATAACATCGGATGGTACCCCCCAGCTTTGCGTCCGCCACTGCATCATGCGTCGGTCCCAATCTATTTGAGCTGGAAACCGTGGGCCAGGGGATCACGATCATCCACGAATATGGTGTTGTGGCCGATGATCCGTGCCCAGCCGCCGACGCTCGGCCGAATCCCTTTGAAAGGTCCAACATCAATCTCTGCCTCAACACGGCCCTCGAACACCGTGCCAATCAGGCTTTCCTGGCGGAAGGCCTGGCCAACTTTCAGGCGCCCCTTGCCATGCAGTTGCGCCATGCGCGCCGACGTTCCCGTACCGCCCGGCGAACGGTCGATCGCCTTGTCGCCATAGAACACCGCGCCACGGCCATCGGCATCGCTGCCCGAAGGCCTGTCGCACCAGATGGCGTGATGCACGCCGCTGATCCTCTCGTCCTCGGGATGGACCGGATTGCAGACGGGTGCCAAGGCGTCGCGCAGACGCCGACTGAGGTCGATGATGTCGCTCGCCGACATGCCGTCCAACCCCTGCCAAAATTCCTGCGGCTCGATAACCGCGTAGAAATTGCCGCCGTAAGCAATGTCGACGACGAGCGGGCCGAGCCCTGGAACATCGACGCTGACATCGGCCGCATGGAGATAGCTCGCGACGTTGAACATCCGCACGGACTCTACGAACTCGCCTGGCTTCTCATACTGGATATCCACTCTTCCCGCCGGTGTCTCGATCGAGAGCCTGCCCGGGACACGCGGCGTAACGAGCCCCTCTTCCAGAGCCGCGGTCACTAGGCCGATCGTACCGGCGCCGCACATCGGCAGGCAGCCGCTGACTTCGATGAAGATGACGGCGAGATCGCAGTCCTCGCGGTATGCGGGATAGATGATGGCGCCCGACATGATGTCGTGCCCGCGCGGCTCGAACATGAGAGCCTGGCGGATCCAGTCATGCTCGCGCATGAACAGCTCGCGGCGCTCGGCGATCGGGGCGTGTGGCAGCAAGGGACCGCCGCCGACGACGAGCCGAACCGGATTGCCGCATGTGTGGGCATCTATGCAGAAGAAGCTGCGGCGCATGATCTTACATTTCCTCCCCTCAGGCGGTCTTTGCCGCGCCGGGTGCGCGGCTGCGCTGCAGAGCGCCCCTCGAAAACCTGTCAAGGAAGATGGCGATTGCGACGATCGATAGACCGGCCCGCAGGCCGAGGCCCATCTCCATGCGGGTCAAACCACGGGTCACTTCCGCGCCGAGGCCACCCGCGCCGACCAGTCCGGCCAGCACCACCATCGCCAACGAGAGGAGGATGCATTGGTTGAGGCCGACAATGAGGGTCGGAGTCGCGGATGGGATTTCGATCTTGAAGAGAATGGATCGCGGCGAAGCGCCCGTGGCCTGCCCAAGTTCCAGCAGGTCTTTCGGAACCTGGTTGAAGGCGAGCGTCGTCAGGCGCAGCATCGGCGGAATGCCGTAGACGATCGTGGCGATGATCGCCGGAACGCGGCCGAGGCTGAAGATCATGACCGCCGGGATGAGATAGACCCATGGCGGCACGGTCTGCATGATGTCGAGCACCGGCCGGATCGCGGCCTCGAACTTCTTGTAGCGCGAGGCCATGATGCCGAGTGGGAAGGCGGCCGAGACTGAGATGATCACCGCCACCGTCACCAGCGCCAGCGTCTGCATCGACGCGGCCCAGAAGCCGGCTAGCAGGCAGAAGGCAAGTGCGATGGCAGTGACGATCGCAACCCGGATGCCAACGAGAAAGAAAGCAAGCGCCACGGCCACGACGATCGTCACATAGGCAGGCGGATAGAGCAGGGCGGCCTCGATTCCGCTCAAGACAGCCTCGATCAATCTGGCCACGGCATCGAAGAACGGATGGAAATTGGTGTTCAGCCAATCCACGGCGGGGGCGAGGTAAGCCCCCGGCGAAAAGCTGGGCAGAGCGAAATTCATCTTGTGACTCCCTTGGCTCGGCGGGCTGCGCTCTGCGTGAGCCTGTCGAGCACCATGGTCAGGATGACGATGGCGATCGCGGCATTGATCGAGGTGGCGATGTCGAGCGTGCGCACGGCCGAATAGATTGTCTCGCCGAGACCGCCCGAACCGACGATGCCGGCGATGACGACCATGCCGAATGCCATCATCAGGCTCTGGTTGATGCCCGCCATCACGCTTGGAATGGCGAAAGGAAGCCTGATCTTCACGAACATCTGCCACGGGGTCAGGCCGGTCGCGTGTCCCAACTCCACGAATTCGCGTGGCGTCATGCGGATGCCGAGCGCGGTGAGCCGGATGGCCGGCGGCATGGCGACGATGAAGGTGGCGACGAGCGCGGTCGCCGGCCCGTAGCCCAGCAGCGCGATCGCCGGCAGAAGGTAGATATAAGGCGGCAGGGTCTGGATCAGGTCGAGTATCGGCTCGAGGAAGCGATCGAATGCACGCACGAATCCTGCCACGATGCCGATCGGAATGCCGAACAGCAGCGCCAGCATGGTGGCGGTGATCACCAGGGCGAGCGTGCTCATCGTTTCGGCCCAGAGACCCATCACCGCGCACAAGACGAGGGCAAGACCGGCGAGCACGCCGGCGAAACTGTTGATCAACCGCCACGCGACCAGCGCCGCGACGATCGCGATCACATAAAACGGTGCGAGCTGCAGCAGCCAGAGGACTCCGTTATAGGTTCCTTCAAGCACTGCCCTCAGCGTTTCGAACAGCCAGTCGCCATTGTCGCTGATCCAGCCGAGAGCCGTGTCCGTCCAACTGTCGAACGTGTCGGTTATGGTCGAGATGTCCATGATGCTCCTCCCGAGCTATGCAGCGACCAGCTCTCCGGTGGGCTTGCCGGCGACACCACGCAATAAGCCGCGGATAGTGACGATGCCGACGACAGTCCCGTCCTCGACCACAGCTACCGCATCGCGATCGGACTGCGTGGTCAGATCGATGAGCTCACCGATGTCGGCTTCGGGTGAAGTCCGGGGAAGCGCGTTCACGTCGCATTGCGGCTGCGCGCTTTTGAACTCGCTCACGGGCACCATCACCGAGTGCGCCTTGACCAGATGAATCCTGGAAATGCCCGCGACGAAATCGGAGACGTAGTCGTCCGCGGGTTTGGTCACGATGTCCTCGGCCGTCCCGATCTGGACGATGACGCCGTCCTTCATGATGGCGATGCGGTCGCCGATGCGGATGGCTTCCTCGAGATCGTGCGTGATGAATACCGCGGACTTGCCCAGCGACTTGGTCAACTCGCGGAACTCGTCCTGCAATTGGCGGCGGATGAGCGGGTCGAGCGCGCTGAACGGCTCGTCCATGAGGATGATTTCCGGGTCGGCCGCCAGCGCCCGGGCGAGGCCTACGCGCTGCTGCATGCCGCCGGACAGTTCCGAGGGATAGCGCGAGGTCCAATCGGCAAGCCCAACCTTTTCCAGCGCCGCGCGGGCGATTTTGTTTCGCTCTTCCTTGGCAATGCCTCGCACCTCGAGGCCGAAGCCGGCATTTTCGAGGACCGTGCGGTGCGGCAGGAGCGCCACGCTCTGAAAGACCATGCCGATATTCCGGGCACGCATGTCGCGCAGCTCGGCGGCATTGAGCTTCGCAATCTCCTTTCCCTTGACGGTGATATTGCCGAGGCTCGGCTCGATCAGGCGATTGAGCAGTCGGATCAGCGTCGACTTGCCGCTTCCCGAGAGGCCCATGACGCAGAAGATCTCGCCGCGGCCGACCTGGAACGTGGCATCGGCGACGCCGACCACGCAGTTGAATTCCTGCAGCACCTGCTTCTTGGAAAGCCCGCGCTCCAAGATGGCTTTGACGGCGGCTGGCGCGCGGCTCCCGAAAACCTTCCACACGGATTTGCAGTCGACGAGAACTTCGTTGGGGGCATTCAAGGCAGTGTTCATTGCATTCCCCATCGGCCACAAATGGCCATCGTGTTTTGAAGGCGGGCAGCCGGTTCGGCGGCCCGCCATGCCAGCGTCACTCGCTCTTGATGTTTTCCCAGCGCTTCAGGAGATCGGCATGAGCTTCAGTCCAGGCCTTGACGGCTTCATCCATCTTCTTGCCGTCGCTGACCGCTCCGTTGATCGCGGTGATATCGGCGAGCGGCACATAGACTGAGGCGATGACCTCGCGAGCATGCGGATGGTCAGCCGAGAAACCCTTCCTGGCGATCCAGTAATAGCTCTGCGGCGGCGGGAAGACACCCTTGGGGTCCTTCAGGAACTTCACCGGAAATTTTTGCATCATCCAGGACGGCTCCCAGATCGTGACGGCGATCCATTCCTTGCGATCGATGGCCGATTTCAGGGCGGCCGTCATGGCGGCCGTGCTGCCTTCGACCAGCTGCAGCTTCAGGCCGTAGTCCTTCACCGCCTTGGCAGCGTCGCGCATCAGGCCCGAGCCAGGTTCGATGCCCACGATCTTGCCGCCGAACTTGTCGGCGTTGTCGTTCAGCTGATCCGTCGAATCGATTGTCACGTAGTTCGGCACCGCAATGGCCTGGTACAGGCCGTGCGACACCGGGGAGACCTTCTCGAGACGCTTCTTGTTCTTGTCCCAATAATCCTGGGCGACATAGTCGGTCTGCGAGGCGAGCAGTTGAATGTCGCCCTTGGTCAGCGCGGCGTAGGCGATGCCCCATTCGGAGAAGTCGACCACCTTGACAGTGTAGCCTGCGTCTTCCAGCACCTTCTTGGTGATGCCAGTGATGGGAGTGAGATCCTCCCACGACATCGTCCCCATAGTGATGGTCTTTTCCTCGGCCTGGGCCGAAAACATGGTCATCCCGACCATCGCGGCAGCGCAGAGCGCTTTCCACAACGTCTTCATGTTCCTCACTCCTTAGTTTTCGTTTCCATTCCCATTTTGAAGACTTTGCGCCTGCTCAGCCTTCACATTGCGCGGCCAGAGCTCATCCCTCGCGGCCAGCACGCAATTCCTGCAGTCGGATCACCGTGTTCACGCCCAGCCACGTAAGCGGCTCGGGGGGAAGCCGTGCGGGCTGAGGCTGATCCGAATATCTGTCGAGCATGCCCGAGCGGGTGCCGGTCGCGAGGTCCGCGGCCATGACGCCAGCGAGCGTGCTTTTGACGGTGCCAAGGCCGTTCTCGCAGCACGCCGAATAGAGGCCTTCTTCGATCTCGCCGAAGGCGGGCACGTGATTGCGGCTGAGGCAAAGCCTCCCGGCCCAGACATATTCGAACGGCACGTCCTTGAGGTCCGGGAACCTGGCATTGAGCGATGCCCGTTGCTCGGACGCGATCCCGTCCAGGCGTTTTTCGCTGACCCGGACGGGCCAGTCATAGGTGAACCGGGTGCGGATCACGATCCGCGAGAGGCCGTCGCTGCTTATCTTCCTGACGGTGGCGCCCATCGGGTCGGCGGGAAGCAACGCCCACCGGTCCTTTCCCGTCGACTTCGCGGTGAAAGGGGCAGTCATCGACGCATAGGTGAAGATGTGCATCAGGCGGCCGCGGAAGTAACCGAAATCATCGATATGGCCGTTGACGCCGAGGATCACTTTCGGCGCGGTGACGCTTCCGGTGCGCGACACCGCCTTCCAGGCCCCCGCAGCCCGGGTGAGCTTGAGCACCGGCGAATGCTCGAACATGTCGACTTTCGAGGCCAGTCCGGCGGCGAGCCCGCGGATGTAGTCGGCGGGCTGGATCATCACGGCGCCGGGCGTGTAGAGGCCGCCGAGGTAGTAGGACGATCCGGTGATCTCCCCCATCTCGTCCGAACTCAGCAAGCGATGCTCTTCGCCGATCGCCTTGAGCGAGCGGCCGTAATTGGCATTGAGCGTCATGCCGCGCTCGGTCGCCGCCGCATTGATCTTGCCCGACGGATCGAAGGTGCGCGCGGACATGCCGTATTCCGCCGCCGCCTCGGCGGCGAAGGCGATCGCGAAACGGTTCTCGGCGATCTCCGCCTTTGTTTCGGCCTCGCCGGCGACGGAATATTCGCCCGACGACAAATTGTGCGGGGTGTCGATCATATAGCCGGAATTCCGGCCGGCGGGGCCTTTGGCGATCTCTCCGGCTTCCATGAGCACGATCCTGTCGCCGGGCCGCAGTTGAGCCAGCCGCCGCGCGGCGGAAAGGCCGGCGAAGCCGCCACCGATGATCAGCCAGTCCGCCTTGATATCGCCGTCAAGCGTGCGGACAGGGAAGCAGCGCCTGCTGATCGCCTCCCAGCCCGAGGTTCCGGATTCAGCCGGAAGCCGCTTGACGACGAGATCGCTCACCGGATGGTCTCGTCGACGGAACGGTCGGAGAGATCGATCCAGACCGTCTTCAGCTCACAGTAATTGTCATGCGCGAAGACCGACTTGTCGCGCCCGCCGAAGCCGGATTCCTTGTAGCCGCCGAACGGCGTGGTTGCGTCGCCTTCACCGAAGCAGTTGACCGTGACCACGCCGGCCCGAATTTCGCGCGAAAGCTTGATCGCCTTGCGCAAGCTTGCTGTGTAGACGGATGCGGTGAGCCCGTAATTCGTATCGTTGGCAAGCGCGATCGCCTCGGCCAGCGAATTGAAGGTCGTGACCGAAAGGATCGGCCCGAATATTTCCTCCTGGAAGAGGCGGCTCGCAGGTGTCACCCCGTCGACGACGGTCGGCTCCATGTACGCGCCCTTGTGCGTGGCACCGCCATGGGCGATCGAGAGCTTCTCGGCCTTCACGGCGGCGAGGAAGGACTTCACCTTCTCGAAATGGTTCTTGCTGACCAGCGCACCGATGCGATTTTCCGGGTCGAGCGGATCGCCCATCTTCCATTCCCGCATGTAGGCGCCGATGCGCTGCAGCAGCTCGTCCTTGACCTTGGCGTGGACGATGAGCCGCGACGTCGCCGAGCAGTTCTCGCCCATGTTCCAGAACGCGCCGTTGACCACCTGCTCGGCGACAAGGTCGAGGTCCTCGGCATCCTCGAGAACCACTGCAGGGTTTTTGCCGCCGCATTCCAGCACGACGCGCTTGAGGTTGGAGTCGGCGGCGTAGCGCAGGAAACGGCGGCCTGTCGGCGTCGATCCGGTGAAGGCCACCATGTCGACGCCCATATGCATACCGATCGGTTCGCCCACGTCCTTGCCGCCGCCGGGGACGACATTGAAGACGCCGGGCGGGACGCCGGCCTCATGGGCGAGCTCGGCGACACGCAGCGTGGTCAGCGTCGTCTCCTGCGCCGGCTTGACGATCACCGAGCAGCCGGCGGCCAGCGCCGGGCCGATCTTCCAGGCCAGCATCAAGAGCGGAAAATTCCAGGGCAGGACACAGCCGACGACGCCGACCGGCTCGCGCACCACCATGGTCAGCGCCTTAGAGCCGACGGGCGCGGTGTTGTCGTAGAGCTTGTCGATCAGCTCGGCGTGCCAGCGGATGGTATGAATGGTATCGGGAACATCGACCGTCTGGCATTCGCGGATCGGCTTGCCGCTGTCGAGGCTTTCCATGACCGCCAGCTCGTGGCGGTTGCGTTCGAGCAGCTTGGCGAACTTCAGCAGCGCTGCCTTGCGCTCGCCTGGCGCGAGGTGCTGCCAGCGCCCATCGTCGAAAGCCTCCCTGGCTTTTGCCACGGCAAAGTCGACGTCACTGGCATCGCACGCGGCGATCTCGGCGAGAACCTCGCCCGTTGCCGGATTGGTCGTCTTGAAGGTCTTGCCGGAATTCGCCGGACGAAACGCCCCGTCGATGAAGGCGTTGGTCGGGAATTGCAGCTCCGCGGCGAGTGCCTTGTATTCGGCGGCGGTCAAAGGCTCATGCATGGTTGGCTCCCGACGTGATCTGGGCGACCGTGCGCTTCAGCGTGGCGACGACAGTCTGCAGGGATCGCTTTTCTTCAGAATTCAAAGGCCGCAGCGGCGCGCGCACGCCGCCTGTCTTCAGGCCGATCAGCTCGCATCCGTGCTTGATCGACTGGACGAACTTTCCGCATTCGAGGAAGTCCATCAGCGGCAGCATCGCGCTCATGATGGCGCGGCCCTTGTCGAAGTTCTTTTCGAGCACGCAGGCCTCGTAGAGCGCGACATGCTCGCGCGGCAGGAAGTTCGAGCCGGCGCAGACCCAGCTCCTGGCGCCCCAGGCGAAGAATTCCAGCGCCTGATCGTCCCAGCCGCAGGAAAGCGCGATGTGCGGAAACTTGCGGGCTAGCCGGTGGAGGTTGCCCATGTCGCCGGAGCTTTCCTTGATGGCGACGACGTTCCGGGACTTCCCAACGCGGGAGAAATACTCCTCGCCCATCATCACGCCCATACGAGCAGGATAGTTGTAGAGCATGATCGGAAGGTTGGCCGCGCGGTCGACGGTGAGCGCATGCACCGCATTCTCGCGCTCCGTCGGCAGGGCGTATGGCGGTGAGGATACAAGGATCGCGTCGGCGCCGATCTCCTTCGCCGACTTGGCGTATTCGACCGAGTCCTCGGTCCTGATGGCGCCCGTGCCGATGATCAGCGGAAGGCGGGTGCCGATCACTTGCTTGGCGTAAGCGCCGAGATCGAAGCGCTCCTGCGCGGTTTGGGCATAATATTCACCGGTCGATCCGCCGACGATGATGCCGTGCACCTTGGCTTCGATGAGTGACTCCAGAACGTCCGCGAAAGCGGCGTGATCGATTTGACCGTCCGGGCCGAGCGGAGTGACCGCCGGCGTGTAGATGCCCTCGAATTTCAAGACAAATCTCCATCGTGGAGTGGCCATTTCCGACCAAAGCGTCATTCAGCCAAGGGGGAACTGTCTGCGAACTCTCCGGTGAGAATCCCCAGCGCCCGAAACCGGTCGATCGCATTTGATGCCGCGCAGGATTGCACAGCGGAGAGCCGGAGTCAACGGATTGTATTATTTGAGTACACAAATTTTATACGGATAAAACACACGCGACAGAAGGTGTGAACCGGAGCGCCGTCCGGAGAAATGCGACAGCGGTCCTGCCGCTGGCAAAGCCGACCAGCCCGCGAGGAGAGAACCGCTCGCGACCGAGCCGGCGTGTCAGATCAGAACTGAAGCGCGAGGTGCGCCTTTAGGGACCGGCAGACGTGCCTTGTGGATGCTGAGGCAACCTTCGCGAGCAAGGCCTGCCATACCCCGACCGACAGGCCAGACGAGCTATGAAGCGGCAAAGGGCCGATCTGAAAATCGCGGCGATGCCGTCAGTTATCGCCGACCAAGGCATCTGCCTTCATGCCCTGTGGCGCGATGAACATCTCCATGTTCTCGCGTGACAATTCCCAGTGTTCGAACACCAAGTCGACGACGGCATCCTCGTCATGACCGCTGATGGCCGAGATGAAACAATCGTGGTGTTCGACTGCAATTCTGAGGCGCTTGCGCATGTCATCATTGCGCGGGCGGAAGAAGGTATGGCCGATACGGGCATGATCGATCAGCAGGCGGCCGAGGCTGGGCTGCAGATAGACGTTGCCGGACATCTCGCCGATGATCTCATGAAACCTGTTGTTCTCGACCACCATGGAAAGTGGGTCGCCTGACTTGCTCGCGTCGCGGAAACGCTCCTGCGTGTCCTTCAAGTCCGACATCTGTGAAGGCTTGAAATTCTGCACCGCCAGCCGGCCGATAGCGGCGTAGACCATAGGGGCTACCAAGAAGAATTGTCGAAGGGTCGAATGGTTCATAGGGACGACCCGGGCGCCCCGGTTCGCGCGAATTTCGATGTAGCCTTCGCCTTCCAGCCGACGAAAGATTTCCCTCACCGGGGTGCGCGACAAGCCATAGCGCTCGCTCAGCGCCACCTCATCCAGGTCCTCGTCCGGATCGAGTTCCATCGTCAGGATGCGGCGCTTCAGATCGTCGTAGAGACTGCCCTTGCTTCCCTTCATCGCGCACCTTCGGAATCATCTCTGCCAGTCGATCATGCTCGCACAGAGTCGCATGGGCTCCTGCGTGAGTCAACGGATTGTATTTTCCTCGTACACAATATGGCCGGAGAGCGAGGTCTGTTCCGATGCGCCGACGTTTGCATCCGCATCATCTTATTTCCCTATCCGCCTGAATTGCTGGGGTGTCATCGAAAAGTGCTTCTTGAAACAGCTGCAGAAATGCGCCGTATCGCTGAAGCCAGTCTCATATGCAATTTCGGTGACGCTGCGCCGTCGGCTCGCCAGCAGCTCACGCGCGGCGAGAAGACGTATCCGCCGCCAGAATATGGCTGGTGCGGTTTGCAGATCTGCCAGGAAAGCCCGATTCAGGCGTGTCTTAGAGGTGTTCAGAGAACGCGCGAGCTCGTCGATCGAGCACGGCGCGTCGATACGCGTCTCCATCACCTTCACGGCCTCCACAGTCAGCAGCGACGCCGCCCCGAGCGCCTCCTCGTAAGGTTTCGTTCTGAGGGCGATGCGAGGCTCCTCGGGTTTGAAGAGGAGATAGTTGAGGGCCTTTTGAGCTCTGCCGACATTGCTGTAGTGCGCAATGAGGAAGGCCGCGACCTCAATGGCCACGATGCTCCCCGGACAGGTGAGGATGTTGCCATCAATAACATAGTTCTGGTTGGTGACGGGGCTGACATTCTGAAACCTGGCCACGAATTCGCCCAGGGTATCGAAGTGCAAAGCGCATTCCCGATTGTTGAGAAGGCCCGCCTGTGCCAGAACGAAGCTGCCTGTGCACAAACCAATGATGGGGATGCCACGTTGGTCCGCAGCCTGCAGATAGTCATACGTCCTTTGCGGGATTCCCCCCATGTCTCGCACGAGGCCGCCGCATACGGCAACGCAGTCATATCTGCCTGGATCATCCAGATTTCCGTTCGGAACCATCTGCAGGCCGCAGCTCGCACGCACCGGATGCTGCCCTGCTGAAATGAAGTCCCACGAAAAATAAACCTGGCGGCTCTGATCCTCCCGGTCGGCAGCCAGTCGAATGGCATCCACGAAGCTCGCCATCGGGGTCAGCGTGAAGCTCGGGCATAGGATGATGCCGATCTTCAGGTAGGGAAGTCCTACGCGATCAGGTGCCTTCAGCGCGGTCGTCAAAGCTAGCCCCTCCTTGCGGATCCGTCCAATTCTTATGAAAAACGTATCGAAATCACAATTCGTGAATTTCGCGAACCGCTAATGTTCGGTCATCCCAATCAGGTGAGCGCTCACGGCGCGGAAACCAAAGATGACGCTGAAGTCGGCATTCCCGAAAATTCTCGAGCCGCTCCAGCTGCGCCACAAGACGCTGCGCAACCGGATCAATTTTGGTGCCCATACCGCCAACATGGCCGACGACGGTCTGCCTGGAGCGCGGCACCTGGGCTACTACCTGGAGCGGGCCAGGGGAGGCGCGGCCATGATCGTGGTCGAGCCGATGCCGGTCCACCGCACGGCTCGGTTGACTCGGGGCAATTTTCGCCACGACGACGATGCGGTGGTCCCCGGCTTCAGGGCGATCACCGATGCATGCAAGGCCGAAGGCGCGGTTATGGTCCACCAGCTTTACCACGTCGGCCAGCATGGGGATTACGACAATTCCTACTCGGCGAACTGGTCACCATCGGGCCTGCCGTCCTACCACGATGGAGACGGCAGCCATCGGATGCGGGAAGCTGAGATCGAGGAGATAATTGAGAGCTTCGTTCGCGCCGCTGTCCGAGCCAGGGAGTGCGGCTTCGACGGCGTGGAATTGTTCGGCCCCTATAATTCGCTCATCGAACAATTCTGGTTGCCATGGTCGAACCGGCGCGAAGACCGGTGGGGCGGCTCCTTCGAAAACAGGATGCGTTTCTCGACCGAGATTACCTCGCGCATTCGTGCGGCGGTTGGTGACGAGTTCATCATCGGTCTCGCCTCGAGCATCGATGCCTCGGTCGATGTCGGGATGAATACGGAACTGCTCCAGGAGATCGCCGCCTATCATGATACGCGCGCCCTGATCGATTACATCAGTTGCGGCACGGGCAGCTACTTCGACCACTCCGCCGTCATGCCGACCTTCTTGTTTGCCGACAAACTGGGCGCCCCCAACGCCCAGGCGTTGAAAGAGGTCTGCAAACACACTCGCGTCCAGGCGGAAAGTCACATCCGCACGCCGGAGAACGCCAACGAGGTTATCTCGTCGCGTCAGGCCGACATGATCAGCGTTGTGCGCGGCCAGATCGCGGATCCGCACTGGGTGAACAAAGTGGCGAGTGGCCGCGACACTGACATTCGCGGCTGCATCTCATGCAACCAGATGTGCTGGGGCAGACGCTCGAGGGACTACTGGATCTCGTGCCTCGTCAATCCTTCAGCTGGCCGCGAATTCGAATGGGGTGGCGACAGCTTCGCAAGGGTCGAGACACCTAAGCGCGTGCTGGTGGTGGGAGGCGGCCCGGCCGGTCTCGAAGCGGCTCGCGTCGCCGCCGAGCGCGGTCATAGCGTGACGCTCGCCGAGGCAGGCCCGCAACTCGGCGGGCAGTTCAGGCTCGCTGGCCTGCAAGCGCGCCGGTCTCAAATCCTGGAACTGATTGACTGGTACGAACGACAGTTGACCAGGCTGGGCGTAAGCCTGCTCTTCAATACCCCGCTTGATGCCCACGAGATTACCGGTCGCGACTTCGAGGAAATCGTCATCGCAACGGGCTCCCAGCCTTCGGGCACGGGGTTCCAGCGTGGCCTGCCTGGGCAAGACCGCCTTCCGGGTGTTGACTTGCCCAATGTCTGGTCCGTCGAGGACGTGATGACGAGGACAGCACGCTTGGGCGATCATGTGCTGCTCATCGACGACACAGGTGACTGGCGAGGTCTCGGCACCGCTCTCGAAATCGTGGCGCGTGGCCATCGCGTCACCGTCGTCACGTCCTGGCCTGTGCTCGGACGTTACCTGCAGCGGACGGAAAGCGACGGCGTCGCTCGCGCACGCCTGAAAAATGCAGGCGGCTGCTGGATAACTGACGCTGTGGTCAAGCAATGGCACGGGGACGGAGCGACTGTCAGGAGCCATCTCGATGGGACCGAAACGGTCATAAAGGCCGATACCCTGGTCCTTGCAACCACCAACGTCTCAGATACGTGGGTGCTGGATGAACTTGAAGAGCAGGTACCCGCGCTGAGACCGAAGGTCATCGGCGACGCATTGGCGCCGCGGCTCGCCGTGGCGGCAATCTACGAGGGGAGGGTGCTCGGCCAATCCATCTAGACTGCCAGACACTGACCATCTTCAACTGGCCATTCGCGGAAGTTGAGGAGACGCAACCGTCCCGAATCGGAGGCCGCTCGCCGATGCCCAGGGATCCCACGGTTGGTTGCGCAAATGCGTGAGAGACAAGAAATCAACAACAGGGAGCACTCGAAATGAAGTTTTTCAAAAGCGGAGGAACCCGCGTGCCAAAGGCGATCACGCCCATGGCGAAGGACGTTCGTGATGGCCACATGGACCGGCGCGAATTCCTTGCGATAGCCAGTGCGTTCGGCGCATCGACCGCGGTCGCTTACGGCATGGTCGGCCTGGCCGCGCCGGTGCCCGCGTTCGCCGCAGAAGGCAAGAAGGGCGGAACGCTCCGCGTTGCCATGGTGGTAAAGCAGCAGAAGGACCCGCGTACCTATGATTGGGTCGAGATGGCCAATATCAGTCGCACCTGGCTGGAGCCGCTGGTCCGCTACACCCGCGAATTCACTTTCGAACCGGTGCTTCTGGAGAGTTGGGAAGTCAACAGCGACGCCACCGAATACCTGCTTCATGTCCGCAAGGGGGTGACCTGGAACAACGGCGACCCATTCAATGCCGACGATGTCGTCCACAATTTCAGCCGCTGGTGCGACAAGAAGGCTGAGGGCAATTCGATGGCGGCACGTGTCAACAGCCTGGTTGACCCGAATACGGGCAAGGTGCGCGAGGGCGCCGTTACCAAGGTCGATGACTATACGGTCAAGCTCTCGCCGAGCGACCCGGATATCGCGCTCATTGCCGGTCTCACCGACTACCCGGCCTTGGTCGTGCACAGGAATTTCGACGCAGATGGCGCCAATCCGATCACGAAGCCGATTGGAACCGGTGCATTCGAGCTCGTCTCCTACGACGTCGGCCAGAAGGCAGTGCTGAAGCGGCGCGAGAGCGGAAAATGGTGGGGCGGAGAAGCACTGCTGGACGGGGTCGAGTTCATCGACTACGGGACCGATCCAAATGCAATGGTGAGTGCGTTCGAGTCCGGTGAGGTTGACCTCAATAATGAAACCGGAGCGGACTATGTCGAGATTTTAGACAAGCTTGGACTTCACCAGACGGAGATCCAGACCGCGACCACACTGGTTGCCCGCACCAACGTCACGCAGAAGCCGTATGACGATAAGCGCGTGCGCAACGCGCTCCAGATGGCCGTTGACAACAACGTTGTGCTTCAACTCGGCTATGCCGGGCGCGGCACGGTGGGCGAGAACCATTTTGTCAGCCCGATTCACCCCGAATACTACCCTCTGCCCAAGAAAGCGCGCGACGCGGCTGGCGCGAAAAAACTCATAGCGGAGGCGGGTCAGGCGGATTTCGAGCACGAATTGATCACCGTCGACGATGATTGGAACAAGAGCACTGGGGATGCGATCGCCGCCCAGCTTCGCGACGCGGGCATTAAGGTCAAGCGCAGGGTAATGCCCGGGTCGACCTTCTGGAACGATTGGACGAAGTATCCTTACTCCGTGACCGTTTGGTACATGCGTCCGCTTGGCGTCCAGGTTCTGGCACTGGCCTTCCGTACCGGCGAGGCGTGGAACGAGACGGGTTACTCCAATCCGGAGTTCGACAAGAAGCTCAAGGAGGCCCTGTCGGTGAGCGCCCCCGAGAAGCGGCGTGAGGTGATGAAGGACATCGAGACCATGATTCAGGACTCGGGGATCATCATCCAACCCTATTGGCAGAAGCTCTACAATCACATGAGCAAGAAGGTGAAGAACTATTCCATTCACCCGACCTTCCAGATGGATCTGCAGAAGGTCTGGCTAGAACAGGCCTGACGCATTCAAGCCTCAGCCCAAACGGCTAGCTGGCGGCCGCGGAATTTGCCTCTTCGGATGGAGATTTTCGCGGTCGTCACGGATGTTTCCCCCCCGAGGAACATCCAAAACCATCGGAGCCGTCATTTTTTGGCCGGCCGAACTGACCACTCCAACTATGCCAGCCACCACAGCCGTGGGTCTCAACTGCGGCCACGCTGATCGAGCATGAAGCATAGCGATGTGCTTGCCGGTCACGCGCTGCCGGCGCAGCGCCATGATCGCATCCGCCACCGCGGCTTCGGTTCGCCCTGGGCTTGTCTTGGGCCGCGAGGAACGGTCGAGCGTGCAGGCGCTTCCCTCGATCCGGAAGCACTCCACCCAGCGCGCCACCACCTTCGCCGTCACCCCGTATGTCCGCGCCGCATCGGCTTTGGAAGGACGGCCTCCAATAGCGTCACGGGCCATTTCCTCGACGCAGCGGCGTCGGACGGGCATTCTTGTGGATGTTCAGTCGGTCCTCCGAGAATCACTGAAGCTTCGACAACCTCAGTTTTCTTGGTCGGGGCCGAACAGACAACCTCCTGAAGGCTCACAGCTAGTACGAGGTGGGCGACGCCGACATGCCGACCTTGATCGCGCGGTCTCTCAGCGACAGATGCCGACAACACGAATGGAGCAGAAGGTTTGTACGAGACTGGTGGAGTATGCGACACCCGATCGGTCTATGCGGAACCGCGCATGATCAACTTGGCTTCGAGTCGTATGACTTCCGATCCGCCATCAAGCGCTTGAGGGTCATCCCCGATCCGCGCGAAAAGCATGTCAACCCCGGCGGCGGCGATGCCCCGATAGTCCTGCGCCACTGTCGTCAGCGGCGGGCATGTGAAGCGGCTCAGTGGATGGTCGTCATGACCCGCGACGCGCAATCCGCCGTCCTCTTCACGTCCGACCGGCCGCTTGCGCTCGTAGGCAGCGGCGATGACGCCGAAAGCGAGGCGGTCGTTGGCGCATAGAACCGTCCGGGTGGGGAAGCCGCCACTGTCAAGGATACGGCCGGCTTCCCGGTAGCCTAGTTCCTCGAAATCCCAGCCCCCGGCTCGGATCGGCAGCATGATGGGCTCAATCTTGAGCCGCTCCATGGTTGCGATATACGCCGCCCGGCGCTCCAGCGCGTTCTGATTGACCGCCGGCATTTCCAGGAAACAGGGATGCTCTCCCGTGCGGCACAGATACTCGGTGATGTCGCCGATGCTCTGTCGGTTGTCGGTTCCGACGAACGGTTGATCGGCATTGACGCGATTGTCGAGGAACACGATCGGCACTG
This sequence comes from Mesorhizobium sp. B4-1-4, assembly GCF_006439395.2. Lineage (NCBI taxonomy): Bacteria > Pseudomonadati > Pseudomonadota > Alphaproteobacteria > Hyphomicrobiales > Phyllobacteriaceae > Mesorhizobium > Mesorhizobium sp. B4-1-4. The sequence goes on along the minus strand of NZ_CP083950.1, from coordinate 3,759,577 downwards.
AATTCACGAGGCTGGCCAACAGGGTCGTATCGGTTTCGAAACCCAGCGGCGCCATCAGCACGCCGGCAATGTTGAGCGACATCAGCGTGCGCATTGCGCGCGCTTCGAGCTTGCGCTCGCCGTGCGAGGACAGAACCATCGCCCAGTACCCTTCGGCAAGGCAGCGCATTTCGATCTGACGAACGACCTCCGCGTAGAACGGATCGGAAATGTGGGGAACGATGACGCCAATATTCTTCGGCTGCTTCCGGTTCATGCTGACAGCGAAAATGTTGGGCCGGTAGTCGTAATCCTTCAGCGCCTTTTCGATCCGCGCCCGGGTTGAAGGTTTCACGCTGTCGGGATTATCGAAATATTTCGAGACCGTCGGCCGCGACAGACCACTGGCGGTCGCAAACTCTTCCATGGTCCTGATCTTCGGCTCGCTCATGTTCGACTTCCCGCGCTTGACACGCCCGCAAAAGGGCGAACAGGATTTTTCATGCGTAAATTTATTTTTTTACAAAGACAACCCATAAAAGCGGTCGGGGAGCGATCATTCCCGCTCATGGCCGATCGATAACGGCAAAGGCCGTGTAATGCCTCGTGCATCTATCAATTTATTTTTTATCGCGTGTAAAAAAATAAATTGACACGAAGAAGGAGACATGACATTTAAAGCTGCAGCTCGGGTTCCGGGCTGAATTCTCGCCATGGAGGTTGCTGCCTGGCGGCGGCAAGCAGGCGGGAAACGCATCGTTCATGTTCAGATCAACAACGAGCCGGCCAGCACCGGCTCCATTCGGAGGAAATCATGTTTCGTAAAACGCTCGGCCGCATTCTTCTGTCCGGAGCAGCCCTCGCCATGATGGCGGGCGTCGCTTCCGCTGAAGGCATCGGCGCATCGCTTCTGACCCAGCAGCACCCATTCTACATTTCACTCGCCAACGCGATGAAGAAGGAGGCCGATGCGGAGAAGGTGCCGCTCGAAATCGCCATCGCCAATCAGGATCTCAGCAAGCAGCTTGCCGATGTCGAGGACTTCATCACCAAGGGCGTGAGCGTCATCATCATCTCCCCGGTGGACAGCAAAGGCGTGCGCGCGGCCATCACCAAGGCCGAGAAGGCAGGCATCAAGGTCATCACCGTGGACATCCCGGCCAATGCCGCGGAAGTGACTTCCTTCGTCGGCACCGACAATTTCGCCGGCGGCGAAAAGGCAGCCGAGCTCATGGCGAAGTCCATTGGCGACAAGGGCAATGTCGCCATCATCGACTACCCGACCGTCCAGTCAGTGGTGGACCGCGTCGAGGGCTTCAAGAAGGGCCTTGAGAAGCACCCTGACGTCAAGATTGTCGCGATCCAGCCTGGCATCACCCGTCCGGAAGCGCTGGCTGCCGCGCAGAACATGCTGCAGGCCAATCCCGACATCGTCGGCATCTTCGGCTTCGGCGACGACGCGGCCCTCGCCGCGGCGGCTGCCGTCAAGGCGGCCAAGCTCGAGGCCCAGGTCAAGGTGATCGGCTTTGACGGCATGGAAGAGGCCCGCAACGCTGTGAAGAACGACCCGGTGATGGTAGGCGTCATCGCCCAATATCCGGACGAGATGGGCAAGGTCGCGGTCGAGACCGCGGCCAAGGTGATCAAGGGCGAGACCGTTCCGGCCAAGCAGCCGATCGTTCCGGGCGTCGTCACCAAGGATGGTGAAACCAAGTAGCCAGTTCGACGGCGGCGGCTGGGAGGTTTGTCGCCGTTACCTTCTCCGAGCGATGGTCCGGTCAGCCAATTGCCGGCACCATCGCGCCTGGAGAAAGGAAAAGTGGTTCCGCTCGCCATGTCACCGGCGGGCGAGCCGCAAGGCAGAGGAGGAGCAACTCGTGACAGTCATCAACCCAAATGCCGATACCGATGCGTCGCGCGCCGCCGACACGGTGCTCGAAATTCGCGATATCGCGAAATCATTCGGCCCGATCGTGGCGCTCAAGCGTATGAACCTGACCGTGCGGCGTGGGCGCGTGCACACGTTGCTCGGTGAAAACGGTGCCGGCAAGTCCACCCTGATGAAGATCCTTGCCGGTGTCTTCAAGCCTACGTCAGGCAGCATCGTCCTGAACGGAAAACCCTATGTGCCGCAAAATCCCCGCGACGCCCGCGCGCACGGCATTTCCATCGTCTTCCAGGAACTCAGCCTTTGCCGCAACTTGTCGGTAGCGGAGAATATTTTCGCCAGCCACGAGCCGAGCCATTTCGGCTTCATCCGCGACCGCGAGTTGAATGCGGCCGCCCAACAGCTCATCCGCGACCTCGGCCTGCCGGTCGACGTACGAGCCAAGCTCGGCGACCTTTCGATCGCCCAGCGCCAGCTTGTGGAGATCGCCAAGGGCCTCAGCCTGCCCGCCGACGTGATCATCCTCGATGAGCCGACCTCGTCGCTTTCGGACAGCGAGGCCGAGATCCTGTTCACGATCATCGACCGGCTGAAGGCGCGCGGCAAGGCCGTCATCTACATCTCGCACCGCATGGAAGAGATCATGCGGCTATCCGACGACATCACCGTCGTGCGCGACGGTGAGTATGTGACCACCACCGAGAAGAGCCAGACCAGCATCGACCGGCTGATCGCCCTGATGGTCGGACGCGAGATGAACAACATCTACCCACCGCGCCAGGCGCCGCGTCCCGCTGCTGAAACGCCTGCGATGCTGGCGACCAGGAACCTCACCGTTCCGGGCAAGTTTCGGGATGTCTCGATCGACGTCAAACCCGGCGAAGTCGTCGGTCTGTTCGGCCTCGTCGGCTCGGGCCGCTCCGATGTCATGAAGGCTCTGTTCGGCATGTACCAGCCGCAGGGCGAAATCGTCCTTGACGGCAAACCGCTGGCGCTTGCCTCTCCGACGGAGGCGATCCGCAACGGCATCGCTTTCGTGACCGAGAACCGCAAGGAAGAAGGCCTGGTGCTGCCTCATAGCGTGGAGCGCAACATCAACATGGTGGCGCTCGGCCAGCTTGCGGGGCCTCTCGGCCTGATGCGCAGTTCGGCCGAGCGCGAGGCCGCCAAGAGCGAGGTGCGACGCCTGGCCATCAAGACCGCATCGATCGACACCATTGCCGGCTCGCTGAGCGGTGGCAACCAGCAGAAGATCGTGCTGGCCAAATGGCTCCTGATCAAGCCGCGGGTGCTGATCCTGGACGAGCCGACCCGCGGCGTCGATGTCGGCGCCAAATTCGAGATCTACCGCATCATCCGCGAGCTTGCGGCCAACGGCGCCGCGATCCTGATGGTTTCCTCCGAGCTTCCTGAAGTTCTGGGCCTCAGCGACCGCGTCGTGGTGATGCATAACAAGCAACTGGCCGCCGTGCTCGAAGCCGATGGCCTCACACCGGAAACCGTCATGAACTACGCAGCGGGGATGCACGCATGAGCAACGTCCAAGACATTCAGAAGAAGGCCGCGGATGCCGAGGTCCGCCGCTCGTTTCTCAGGTCGCCGATGGTGCGCCAATATGGCGGCATCATCATCTCCCTGGCCGTGCTCTGCGTCGTGTTCTCGGTGCTGAACCCGCGCTTCCTGGCCTTCAACAATTTCATGAACATCGTGCAGCAGGTGGCCGTCATTGCGGTCGCAGCCTACGGCATGACCTATGTCATCCTGCTGGGCGACATCGACCTGTCCATCGGCTCCATCATCGCCGTCGCCGGCATGGTGGCCGCGCAAGCCTTCGGCATGGGCTTCGGTTTCCTGCCGACGGTGCTCCTGACCTTGGCTGCCGGCGCGCTGATGGGCGCGCTCAACGGCGCGTTGTCGGCCAAGCTTATGCTACCATCCTTCATCGTGACGGTAGCCACGATGGGCATCTACCGCGGCGCGGTCAGCCTGCCGACCAATGGCGCGCCGGCAATGATCGACAACGAGGCATGGCTCTCGATCGGCGCCGACAGCTGGCTGGGCATCCCGATCATCATCTGGATCATGGCCGTCCTGTTCGTGATCAACCACGTCGTGCTGTCCAAGTCGATCTTCGGGCGGCAGATCTACCTGACCGGCGGCAACAGAGAGGCGGCGATCTATTCCGGCATCCGCGTCGACCGCGTCAAGATCATCGTCTTCATGATCTCGGGCGTCATGGCCGCGATCAGCGGCATGCTTCTCTCCTCGCGCCTGTCCTCGGCTCAGACCAACGCCGGCATGGGCTACGAGCTCGACGCCATCGCCGCCGTGGTCCTGGGTGGCACCTCGCTTGCCGGCGGCATCGGCACGATGATCGGCACCATTCTCGGCGCTCTCATCATCGGGGTCATCAACAACGGCATGAACATGTTGTCGGTCCCTTACTTCTTCCAGCTCATCGTCAAGGGCGTTGTCATTCTCGTCGCCGTCTGGCTCGATGTGCGCAGCAAGTCCGCCAGCACGTGATTGGGTGAAACATGAAGAAGATCATCACGATAGGCGAAATCCTCGTCGAGATCATGGCCGTCGAGTCGGGCCATGGCTTCACCGCCCCGATTCAACTCGTCGGCCCCTTCGCCTCCGGCGCGCCGGCGATCTTCATCGATCAGGCGGCGAAGCTCGGCCAACCCTGCGGCATTGTCAGCGCCGTCGGCAAGGACGATTTCGGCACGCTCAACGTCGAGCGTTTGCGCCGTGACGGCGTCGATGTCTCGGCCATCGGCATCCATCCAACCGCGGCCACCGGCAGCGCCTTCGTGCGCTACCGGCCGGACGGTAATCGCGACTTCATCTACAACATCCGCCACAGCGCCTGCAGCGCCATCGGCCTCACGTCGGAGGCGGAAAGGCTCATCGACGGCGCCGACCACCTGCATATCATGGGCTCGGCGCTGTTCTTCGACGGCATCGTGACCGCCATCTTCGAGGCCACCTCGCGCATCAAGGCCAAGGGCGGCACGGTTTCCTTCGACCCCAACATCCGCAAGGAAATGCTCGAACTGCCCGGCATGCGTGAAGCACTCGCCCATGCGCTGGAGAATACCGACCTGTTCATGCCGAGCGGCCAGGAAATCTTCCTTTTTACCAAATCGACCGACGAGAAGGCCGCGGTCGCGGACCTGCTCGACCGCGGCATCAAGGCCGTGGTGGTCAAGCGTGGCGCGCAGGGCGCCAGCTACTTCGACAGGTCTGGCGAAGCCTTCGCTCCGGCGTTCAAGGTGGAGGAAGTCGACCCGACCGGCGCCGGCGATAGTTTTGGCGCGGCCTTTGTGACGTGCTGGCTGCGCGGCATGGAACCGCGCAAGGCGTTGATCGTCGCCAACGCCATCGGCGCGCGGGCGGTAAGTGTCAAAGGGCCGATGGAAGGCACGTCCACCATGGGCGAAATCGAAGCGTTTCTGAACGAGCATGGAGTTCCGGCATGAGCACCGACATCCTGAGCGGCCTGCCCGCACGCCACGCGAGCGGACAGCGTAGCGGCATCACCTCGATCTGTTCCGCCCATCCGCTCGTCGTGGAGGCCGCTCTCCTGGAGGGAATCGCGACCGGCTCACCTGTGCTGATCGAAGCCACCTGCAATCAGGTCAACCAGGAAGGCGGTTATACCGGCATGACGCCCGCCGACTTCCGCCGTTTCGTCGAGGCCATTGCCGCTCGGCTGGGATTTGACGCCGGGCGCCTGATTCTAGGAGGCGATCACCTTGGCCCCAATCCATGGAAGCACCTGCCGTCCGGGGAAGCGATGCAGCGCGCCGAAGTCATGATGGATGCCTTTGTGCGCGCCGGCTTTACGAAGATCCATCTCGACACGTCGATGGGTTGCGCGGGTGAGCCGGTGGCGCTGCCCGACGCCCTGACCGCCGAGCGCGCCGCGCGCCTGGCGAAGGTCGCTGAAAGGGCGGCGGCCGAAGCCGGCTACGACCTGCCGGTCTACATCGTCGGCACCGAGGTGCCGATCCCCGGTGGGGCGATGGAGGCGCTCGATCACCTGGAACTTACCAAGCCGGAAGCCGCGCTCGAAACCATCGAGGTTCACCGCAGGGCCTTCGCCGCGCTCGGGCTACAGGATGCCTTCTCGCGCGCCATCGGCGCGGTGGTGCAGCCGGGCGTCGAATTCGGCAACGAGAATGTCGTCGTCTACGACGGTGCCAAGGCTGTCGCCTTGCGCGGCGTCCTCAAGCAGATGCCGCAATTCGTCTTCGAGGCACATTCGACCGATTATCAGCCGCAGGAGGCGCTTTCCGCTTTGGTTCGCGACGGCTTCGCGATCCTCAAGGTTGGCCCCGGCCTGACCTTTGCGCTGCGCGAGGCGCTCTATGGCCTCGACCAGATCGCGGCCTTCCTGGACCGTCTGCCGGAGGAGGAAACTCTGCGCGGCAAGATGGAACGGCTGTTGCTGGCCGAGCCCAGGAACTGGGATAAATACTATCATGGCGATGCGCAGGAACAGCGCCTGCAGCGCCATTTCTCCTACAGCGACCGCATCCGCTATTACTGGCCCCATCCGCAGGCATTGGCCGCGGTCGACGCCCTGCTTCAGCGGCTGGACGGCCGCCCAATCCCCGAGACGCTGATCAGCCAGTATCTCGGCACGCTCTATCCCGCGGTTGCGGCGGGCAAGGTGAAAGCGACTCCAAAAGCGCTAATGGTGGAAGCGGTGCGCAACGTTGTGCGCAGTTACAACCACGCGTCATCACCAACTGCAAAGGTCTTATCTAGTCGGCCATAGCCGGAGGGACATCAAAGGTCGAATGCCTCGCTTGCGGATATCGGCGAAGCGTTGATAGCGGAGCGCGCATAGGATGCGCGATCAAGCGACAGACTTCGTCGGCCCGTGTCGTGACAATGGCGCGTATCTGACGGTAGTTGCCTCGATGCCCGGCTGTCCCAGCGCGCAGAGGCTACAAGGCTGTGCGGAGGCTTCACTGAGCGGTCCATCCGTGTCCACCGCGTCGCCTAACGGGGGCGGTCACGCCGTCGCCGACATCAGCCGCAAACTAAAATCCCCATAGCCATCAACTGTGGCCCGCGGGTTCCTGCATGAGAGGCTTTCGTACGCCTCACGGCACCCGAAACCCTTCAGCATGTCGGTCGTAAGGGCGACTGTGCCTATTGCCCAAAGCAGACAATTTTGGTGGCCACTCTGGAGGTCGCGATGTCGCAGGAGCAGCATTTGCCTAACTTGCTTCGCAACCGACCACTCGCCACCGACAGTTGGCAGCACCCAGCAACTCTCACTCCGCTGCCTGAAATCTTGCTGCCCCGAGGATGACACGAATCTCTGCACGGCAGGAGCCGCAATTGGTGCCGGCCTTCAGCGCCCCGCCGATGGCTTCGACGGTGGTGCAACCGGCCGCCACCGCTGCAACGATCTGGTTGGCTCCGATGTTGAAACAGGAGCAGACGGTGGCACCGGCATCGGGCCGTTCGACACCGGCGCGGCCGGCGACGATCGTGAAGCGGTCGCGCTGGCTGGCGTGGGTCGCTTCCAATTGTTCAACAGCCCAGCTGCGCGACACCGCGACCGGAGCGGGCGCGACGAAAAAGGCGCCCACGAGGCGCTCACCGTCGAAGGCGGCGATGCGGTGCTGGCCGGCGTCCCGGTCGTGATAGGCGAGCATTTCGGCCAAGGGGGCATCGAAGAGTGACCCGGCGAAGGCAGTCCAGTCGGCAGCGGCGTCGGCAAAGGCCAGCTCGACCCGCCATCCGCCCCGGCATCTGGCAACCGCCCAGTAGCTTGCGTCAATCAGTTCCGGCTTCTGCCGCATCACCGCGAAGCCAAAGGTCCTTGCGGCAAATTTCTCGATGCAAACTGCGACATGTTTCAACGCGGGCTGGCCTGAAACCGGATCGACGAGCGGCGCGATGAGTGCGTCGAGCCGGCCCCTAGCGGCGAACTGGTCGGTCCAATGCATCGGCGCGAACACACTGCCCTGGCGCTGGCGGGGCGTGATCAGGGCACGGACCAGCACTTCGCCGCGCGGGCTGGAAATCCGCACGATATCGGCGTCGCCGAAGCCGTGGTGCAGCGCATCCGCGGGATGGATTTCGACAAACGGCTCGGCGATGTGCTGTGACAGGCGCGGGCTTTTACCCGTCCGCGTCATGGTGTGCCAGTGGTCGCGGATGCGGCCAGTGTTGAGGATGAGCGGGTAGTCGGCGGTGGTGCGGACTTCCGTCGCGGCGCGAATAGCGATGAAGCGCGCTTTGCGGTCGAGGGTGTAGAAATTGCCGCTGGTGAAGAAACGTGTGCTGGTTCGGGTGCTTTGGCGCGGCGTTGGCCATTGAAATGGCGCTAGCGCGTCGTAGTCCTCAACATCGATCGCAGCATAAGCGCCGATATCGAAATCACGCTCGCCATCATTTTCGAACCCCGACAGCGCGGCATGTTCGACAAAAACTTCCGCCGGGGTCTCATGCGAAAACGCCTCGTCAAAACCCATCCGTTTCGCCACCTCGACGATAATCCGCCAATCCGACCGCGCCTCGCCGGGCGCGGCTAAAAAAGCGCGCTGGCGCGAGATGCGGCGTTCGGAATTGGTGACCGTACCGTCCTTTTCGCCCCAGGCGGTGGCCGGCAGGGATACATGGGCGTGACGCACTGTGTCGGTCTCTGCCAGCACATCCGAAACCACGACGAATGGGCATGCCTTGATCGCGGCTTCGACGGCATCGGCATCCGGCATGGAATCGACCGGGTTGGTGGCCATGATCCACAGTGCCTTGATGCGCCCGTCGGCCACCGCCTCGAACATGTCGACCGCCTTCAGGCCGGGTTTGTGGGCGACGGCGGGCGCCTTCCAGAAACGCCGCACCCGCTCACGATGCTCGGGGTTTTCGATCTCCATATGAGCAGCGAGCATATTGGCCAGGCCGCCAACTTCGCGGCCGCCCATGGCATTGGGCTGGCCGGTCACCGAGAACGGTCCTGTCCCCGGCTTGCCGATGCGGCCGGTGGCAAGATGGCAGTTGATGATGGCGTTGACCTTGTCGGTGCCCGACGTCGACTGATTGACGCCCTGGCTGTAGACAGTGACGGTCTTCTGCGTCGCGGCGAACAGGCTGTAGAAACGGACGAGCTCTTCCTCGCTCAGGCCCGTGGCGGCGGTGACGGCCGCAAGATCGAGCGCCGAGGCCGCGAAAAGCGCCTGCCCGAAGCCGGTCGTGTGCGTGGTGATGTAGGCGCGGTCCAGCGCATTTTGCTGGCCGAGATGAGCAAGCAGCCCGGTGAACAACGCGACGTCACCATCCGGCGCGATGGCCAGATGCATGTCGGCGATATCGGAGGTCATGGTGCGGCGCGGATCGACCAGCACGATCTTCATGTCAGGCCGCTTTTCCCGCGCCGCGGCAATGCGCTGGTAGAGCACGGGATGGCACCAGGCGAGGTTGGAGCCGACCAGAACGATCAGGTCGGCGAGTTCGAGATCCTCGTAGGTGCCGGGCACGGTGTCGGCGCCGAAGGCGCGGCGGTGGCCGGCGACGGAGGAGGCCATGCAGAGGCGTGAATTGGTGTCGATGTTGGCCGAGCCGATGAAGCCTTTCATCAGCTTGTTGGCGAGGTAATAATCCTCGGTCAGTAACTGGCCCGAGACATAGAAGGCCACCGCATCAGGACCATGCTCAGCGATCGTTTGCGAAAAAGTCGAGGCGACAAGGTTGAGTGCTTCATCCCAGCCCGCGCGCCGGCCGTGGATTTCGGGATGGAGCAGCCTGTCGTCGAGGCCAATGGTCTCGGCCAGTGCGGAGCCCTTGGAACAGAGCCTGCCGAAATTAGCGGGATGGTCGGGGTCGCCACGGACGGTGACTTGTCCATCCGTGGCGACCTTCGCCAGCACGCCGCAACCCACCCCGCAATAGGGGCAAGTGGTACTCACCTCGCGCGCTGCGTCGATTTCCATGGGTTCAGGCCGCGCGGCTCGCCAGCGCTGCCAGCGCGATGAACAACTGTCCGTCCTCGGTCTTCACCTGGATAGTGCGCACCGCGCCCTCGTCGGCGCCGACCGCCTTGCCTGTCTCCAGCGAGATCACCCAATTGTGCAAGGGACAGGTTACCGCCGCGCCATGCACGATGCCTTGGCTCAGCGGCCCGCCCTTGTGTGGACAATGGTCGTCGATGGCGAAGACCGCGTCGTCTGCGGTGCGAAAGACGGCAATCTTGCCTTGTGGCGTCGCGACACAGCGCGCGCCGCGGCGCGGGATGTCGGAGAGCGTGCCGATAGCGATCCACTCCATGATTGTCACTCCGCCGCCTGCGCAAATCCAACCGAAGCCATCGGCCGGAATTCGTGCTTGTCCTTGCCGGAGACGCGCTCCGACCACGGATCGACCTGGGCGAATTTCTGGGAAAAGACGAAGCGCTCGTAATAGGCCTGGCGCCTGTCCGCATCGTCCATGATCTGGCGCTTGATCTCGGCGATGCCGATGCGCTTGGCCCATTTGTAGATGCGCTCGGGATAGCGGCCCTGCTCGCGGTACATCTGCGTCAGCGCCACGATATGCTGCAGCGCCTCGTCCTCGGTCCTGACCATGCCGAGCACTTCGGTGCCTTTGATATCGAGGCCGGCGGCACCAGCAAAATGGATCTCGTAGCCACTGTCGACGCAGATGACGCCGACATCCTTGCAGGTCGCCTCGGCGCAATTCCTCGGACAGCCCGACACCGCCATCTTGACCTTGGCCGGCGTCCACGAACCCCACATGAATTTTTCGATGCGGATGCCGAGCCCTGTCGAATCCTGCGTGCCGAAACGGCACCAGTCGGAACCGACGCAGGTTTTCACCGTGCGCAGGCCCTTAGCGTAGGCATGACCGGACACGAAGCCAGCCTGGCCGAGATCGGCCCATACCGCCGGCAGGTCCTCCTTGCGGATGCCCAGCATGTCGATGCGCTGGCCGCCCGTGACCTTGACCATCGGGATCTCGAACTTGTCGACGACATCGGCAATGGCGCGCAGTTCCGCAGCATTGGTCACACCGCCCCACATGCGCGGCACCACCGAATAGGTGCCGTCCTTCTGGATGTTGGCGTGGACGCGCTCGTTGATGAAGCGCGACTGGTAGTCGTCGGCATAGTCGCTTGGCCAGTCACACACGAGATAGTAGTTGAGCGCCGGCCGGCACTTGGCGCAGCCGCAAGAGGTCTGCCACTCCAGCTCCTGCATGACGGCCGGAATGGCCTTGAGGTGCTTTGCCTTGATCAGCCGACGCACTTCGTCGTGGCCAAGCGTGGTGCAGGAGCACATGGGCTGCACGGCTGCCGGGTTGTATTTGTCGCCGATGGTCAGCACCATCAGCTTCTCGACCAGCCCGGTGCAGGAGCCGCAGGACGCCGACGCCTTGGTGTGGGCGCGCACATCGTCGAGCGAGGTCAGGCCCTTGGCCATAATCGCTGTGGTGATCTTGCTTTTACAAACGCCGTTGCAGCCGCAGATTTCCGCATCATCCGGCAAGGCTGCAACGGCCGCCATAGGGTCCAGCGGGGCACCCCCCTGGTAGGACTGGCCGAAGATCAACGTGTCGCGCATCTCCGATATGTCGGTCTGCTTCTTCTTGAGATCGTTGAACCAGGCGCCATCGGCTGTCTCACCGTAAAGCACTGTGCCGATGATGCGGTCATCCTTCAGCACCAGGCGTTTGTAGACGCCGGCCGATGCATCGCGCAGCACGATCTCCTGGCGGTCGTCGCCGTCGGCGAAGTCGCCGAGCGAGAACAGCTCGATGCCGGTGACCTTGAGCTTGGTCGGCGTGTCCATGTGGACGAAGGCGGCGGTCTCGTCGCCGGCAAGCTGGGAGGCTGCGACGCGCGCCATCTCATAGAGCGGCGCCACCAGCCCGTAGACCATGCCGTTGACCTCGGCGCATTCGCCGATGGCGTAGATGTCGGGGTCGTTGCTGCGCATCCCGGCATCGACGACGATGCCGCGATTGATGGCAATGCCCGCCTCCTTGGCGATCGCCGCATTCGGCCGGATGCCGACAGCCATCACCACCAGTGTTGCCGGAATGATGGTGCCGTCGGCGAGCTCGACCTGTTCGACCTTGCCGTTGCCCGTGATCGCTTGCGTGTTGGCCTTGGTGATGACCTTGATGCCACGCTCTTCGACCGCGCGCTGCAGGAGATAGCCGGCGGCAGGATCGAGCTGGCGCTCCATCAGCGTCGGCATGACATGCAGCACTGTGACATCCATGCCCTGTGCGTTGAGGCCGGCTGCTGCCTCGAGCCCCAGCAGGCCGCCGCCGATAACCACCGCCTTGGCCCGCGACTGTGCGGCCAGCATCATCGCCCGGACATCGTCGAGGTCGCGATAGGTCAGCACGCCCGGCAGGTTGTGCCCGGGCACCGGAATGATGAACGGCACCGAGCCGGTGGCGATGACGAGCTTGTCATAGGGCTCGGTGACGCCATGGTCCGAAGTGACGGTCCTCGCCGGGCGGTCGATGGTGACGATTCGGTGGCCCTTGTAGAGGGTGATGCCGTTCTTGATGTACCAGCCGTCGCCATGGATGATGATTTCCTCATAGGCCTTTTCGCCCGACAGAACCGGCGACAGCATGATGCGATCGTAGTTCACCCGGGGCTCGGCGTTGAAGATGGTGACCTGGTAGCGGCCGGGCGCCTTTTCCAGCAGATGCTCCAGCATGCGCCCGGGGGCCATGCCGTTGCCGATGATGACGAGTTTCTCGGTCATGTCGTGATCCGCTCCGCTGTCACTCTGCCGCGTAGGAAAGGCTTGAAGCACTGGCGGCCGCCGCACGCTCCATGCGCCGGATGCTGACGTGCATCCAGGCCAGGCAGGAAACGACGATCAGGAAGAGCAGCATGAAGCAGCTCGACCAGACGCCGGTGAGATCGTTCAGCGCACCGAAGGCGATCGGCAGGATGAAGCCGCCGAGCCCGCCGATCATGCCGACAACGCCGCCGACCGCGCCGACACTCTGCGGATAGTAGGCCGGGATGTGCTTGTAGACCGCCGCCTTGCCGAGGCTCATGAAGAAGCCGAGCACGCTGGCGACGGCGATGAAGGCGAGCGGGCCGATCTCGAAATGGAAGGTGATCGGCCCGCTGATGCCGCGCACCACATAGTCTGCCGAGGGGAGAGACAGAACGAGGGCGGCGACGGCACACACGGTAAAGGTCCAGTAGAGCACGGTGCGCGCGCCGATGCGGTCGGAGAGCACGCCGCCATAGGCGCGGAAGACGCTCGCAGGGATGGAATAGGCTGCGCCGATCATGCCGGCGGTGGCGATGCCGAAGCCGTAGACGCCGATCAGATAACGCGGCAGCCACAGCGACAGCGCGACGAACGCGCCGAAGGAGAAGAAGTAGTAGAAGGCGAAGCGCCAGACCTGCAGGTTCTTCAGCGGGGCAAATTCCTGCCAGAAACCTCTCACAGCTGCTGCCTTGCCGGCACGGCGCTCACGGATGACCGGATCGTCGCCGGTCGTGAACCAGAAGATGGCCGCCATGACGACGAGTGCCGCCGCCCAGATCAGCGCCACCAACTGCCAACCCCAGGCGAGCAGGACGAACGGCGCTAGGAATTTGGTGACTGCGGCGCCGACGTTGCCGACACCGAAAATGCCGAGCGCGGTGCCCTGCTTGCCGGACGGGAAGAAGCGCGAGACATAGGCGACACCGACGGCAAAAGACCCGCCCGCGAGCCCGACGCCGAGCGCCGCGACCAGCATCTGCCCGTAAGTATGCGCAAAGGCGAGCAGGAAGGTTGCAACCGCCGCCGCAAGCATGGTTGCGGTATAGACAAGCCGCCCGCCAAAGCGGTCGGTCCACACGCCGAGCACCATGCGCACCAGCGAGCCGGTGAGGATCGGCGTACCGACCAGCAGGCCGAATTCCGTCTCGTTCAGTCCGAGCTCCTGTTTTATGCGCACGCCGATGATGGAAAAGATCGTCCACACCGCGAAGCAGACGGTGAAGGCGATGGTGGACATCACGAGTGCTTGCCGCGGGGTGTTGTCCTGGCTGGAGGTGGCTGGGAGATTTGCGGTCATCGTCGGCTCCGGTTTGCGGCGTGGGAGGCGCCGCGCATTGCGTTGATGAGAAGCGCGCGGTCAGCGCGACGGGGCTTGTGCAGTCACTACGGGGCGCGTGACCGTGGTTTTGGGCTCATTGGGAAACAGAAACAGCGCCGCGGCAACGAGCGCGGCCGTCAGCGCGCTGCTCAGCAGGAAGTCGCGGCGGGCGAAATCCTTGAAAGATGTTATTCCGATCCGTTTGGTCATCATTGTCTCCGGCCGGCCGCCGCTTGGGTCGGCACCGTCGATTGCGTGTTCGGGTCCAAAACAAAGAAGCTGCCGGCCAGGCCTCGCGCGTCCGTACATCCGGGATCGCGTCGTGACCTGAGCGGCAGCTTTGCCTGTGGCGCCCGCCATTGGACGCCGATTACTTTGCCCAGAAGGGCTCGGCTACTTCAAAGCAGGAACCGTGCCAGTTTCTGTTGGGATGAAAAAACTCTGTAGAATCAATGACAATCGGTCACGGCTAACGTTTCTGCCGACGCGGTATGCAGTTCAAACATTGGTCAATGGCGCAATCAAGCGCACAATTTTTGTGCAATGCACAAGAATGCCACGGAAATGATCAGGGTTCAGCATGGGCAGATTTCTGGCGAGCGATGTAGTCTTCGATCTCGTCGGGATCGAAGATCTGGCCATCGAAGAAACCGTCGGGGCCGAGCACGAGGCTCGCCCCTGCCGAACCGACCGGCGTCGCGGCCTTCAGCGCGCCCTCGACCTTGGCGTTGGCGCCAGGCAGCGCCACGCCGAGCGGCTTCAGCGCCGCGCGGTAGAGGTCGGGCCGGTAGCAGTCGCGGGCAATGGCCAGGTTTTGCGGCGTATGCGCCAACTGCCCCCAGCGCACCATCTGCGTGTAAAACCACAGCGCATGGCTCTTCCAGGGAAAGTTCGCCGCCTTGTCGAAGGGCACGAAGAAGTCCTCGACACGCCGCTCGGCGCCGCCGCCCAACGGGAGATGGCCGGTCAGAACCGGCATCTGCACCGCCGGCGGCAGGCCGAGGAAGCCCGGCTGCGCCATCACAGCGGCCAATTCGCCATGGTTTGCCGGGTCCTGGCACCAGCGCGCCGCGTGATGCAGCGCGCGCAAAAGTGCGGCCAGTGCCTCGGGATTTTGCTCCGCCCAGGCCTTGCGCGCGCCAAGCACCTTTTCCGGGCTGTTACGCCATATCTGCGCCTTGACGGTGACGATATGGCCGGTGCCGGCGGCAACCGCGGCGCTGTTCCAGGGCTCACCGACGCAGTAGCCGTCAATGCGCCCAGTGGCCAACGCGTCGGCCATGAAAGGCGGTGGCACGATGACGATTTCGATCTCGCGCCGGGGATCGACGCCACAGGCGGCAAGCCAGTAGCGCAGTTCGTAATTATGTCCCGAATGCGGGTGCACGACGGCGAAGCGAAGCGGCTCGCGGCCAGCGGCCGCGCGCTCGCGGATAAAGGCGCCGAGTGCTGCTCCGGCGCGTGCCGGATCGAGATCCGATACGGCGCCATGCGCCGCCATGCCGGCCCAGACGGCGTTGGCAATGGTGACGCAATTGCCGCCAAGCCCCAGCGAGAAGGGCACTATGGTCTCGGAAGCGAGCGGGCTCAGTCCGAGATTGCAGGCGAGCGGCATCGGCCCCAGCATATGGGCGACATCGAAATGGCCGATGGCGATGCGGTCACGGATGTTGGCCCAGGAGGTCTCGCGATGCAGCGTCAGGTCTATGCCCTCGCGCGCGGCAAAGCCGAGCTCGCCGGCTGCCACCAGCACGGCGCTGTCGAAAAGCGGCATGAGGCCGGCGGTGATCTGGTACGCAGCGCTCATGCTCATTCGTCCTCCGCCGGTCCCAGCAGCCCTGCGGCTGTCACCAGGCTCTGGGCGATCTCGCTGATCTTGCGGTTCTGGTTCATCGCTGTCTTGCGAAGCAGCGTGTAGGCGGCCTCTTCCGTCAGGCCGCGCGACTTCATCAATATGCCCTTGGCGCGGTCGATCAGCTTGCGGTTTTCGAGTTCGCTGCGCGCTTCTTCCAGCTCGCGCGCCATGCGCGAGAAGGCGTTGAAGCGGCTCACCGCCATGTCGAGGATCGGCTTGACGCGCTCCTGCCTGAGGCCATCGACGACATAGGCCGATACGCCGGCCTCGACCGCCGCTTCGATCGAGGCCTGGTCGGAACGGTCGACGAACATGGCGATCGGCCGCTTCACCGCGCGCGACAGCTGGAACATGTTCTCCAGCATGTCACGGTTCGGGTTTTCGAGGTCGATGACGATGACATCCGGCTCGATCTCGGCGATGTGCCGCGCAATGCCGACGACATCATGGATGACGGTGACCCGCTCATGCCCGGCCTCGCGCAAGCCGGCCTCGATGATCGAGGCTCGGATGCGGTTTTCGTCGATGACCAGGACGGTGAGGGGGGATCGGACCATGCCTCAATATCGCCAAGCTGCGAAATTGTGCAATGCGGGATAGCGCGATGTCAGCAATGCGCCGAAGCGGTCTCTCGTTGTTGCCTTTCGAGAACGACGGCTCTTGGCGCTGCTTGCTCGTTCCGTGCGTGCTATTGAACGCGGGGACTCAACGCCTTGTACGACGGTCAGCCTCGCTGAGGGGCGGCGGCCGCTCTGGGTCAATTCACGTCGACGCTCCAAGGGTACATGAAGGTCCGCTTTCGACATTCCGAGCTTTGAAGCTGCAAGTCCGCTTCCGGCCCAAAGGCGACATCAGAACATCTGCTCTGCAAAGACCGCTTCGGGCGCATTTGCGACGTTCGTTGGCACCACAAGGTAGCAGGCTCGGCCCTGAAATCATTGAAGATTTTTCGGACAGGGCGCCACCAAAGGCTCATGTTTTTATTGTGGTTTCAAATAGCTTATAAGTAGGTTGGTAGCGGGAGAGGGACTTGAACCCCCGACCCCAGGATTATGATTCCCGTGCTCTAACCAACTGAGCTACCCCGCCAGGGCGGCAGAAGGCCTGAAATCCGCCTTCAATCTAAAGGCAGTTCGAGGCGTTCGCCAAGGTCGCGCGGATATAAGGTTGCGAGGGCGAGCCTGTCAAGCTTCGAAGCATTCTATATCGGCGCATATTCTCATTGCCGAAAAAGCTTTGCCGCGTGGCCATTTGGTTGCAACCGCCGGGGTTGAGTTCGAAGAGGCACGTCGCTATGTCTCGGCCACGAGTTTTTAGAGTTTGAAACAGATGAAGCCGCGCATTGCAGTCCTCGGTTGCGGATACTGGGGCAGCAACCACATCCGCACCCTCAAGGCGCTCGGCGCGCTGCATGCGGTTTCCGACGCCAACCGGGCCCGCGCCGAAGGCTTTGCCAGCGAACAGGACTGCCTGGCGATCCAGCCCGACCAGCTGTTCGTCCGCGACGATATCGACGCCATCGTCATGGCCTTGCCGCCGCAGTTCCATGCCGATCTTTCCGTGCGCGCCGTCGAGAGCGGCAAGGACGTGCTGGTGGAAAAGCCGATCGCCCTGACGGTGCCGGACGCCGAGCGCTCCGTGCAAGCGGCCAAGGACAATGGCCGCGTCTTCATGGTTGGCCATGTCCTGCGTTTCCACCCCGCCTTCGAGACGCTGAAGGGGCTGATCGACAAAGGCGAGCTCGGCGAGGTCCGCTACATCCATTCGCACCGGCTCGGCCTCGGCAAGTTCCATACCGAGAACGATGCGCTGTGGGACCTGGCGCCGCACGATCTGTCGATGATCCTGGCGATCACCGGCACGGAGCCGATCGAGGTGCGCGGCGAGGGCGCGGCGCTGCTCGATAGCCTCAGCGATTTCGCGCATCTGCACATGCGCTTTCCCAATGGCCTGCGCAGCCATCTTTTCACGTCGCGGCTCAACCCCTATCGCGAGCGGCGGCTGACCGTGGTCGGCACCAAGGCGATGGCGGTGTTCGACGATGTCGAGCCGTGGGAACGCAAGCTTGCCGTCTATCGCCACGCGGTCTGGCAGGACAGCGGCCAATGGGCGTTCACCACCAACGAGCCCTCCTATGTCGCGGTCGCGCAAGGCATGCCGCTGACGCGCGAGCTGGAGCATTTCATCCAGTGCATCGAGACGCGGGCCGAACCGCGCACCAGCGGCGAGGAAGCGATCAGGGTGCTGCGCATCCTGACGGCGGGCACGGTCACCCACACCAAGTCCAGATCCTGAGACCGTTTGGAAATTCTACCCTGGCGGCCAGAGCGGATTTCGCACGGCCTCTGAGAGGATAGAATCCTATTCGGCGGGAACCTGCGCAGGCTGCGCGGCAAGCCGGCTCAGCATGGCTTCGGCCTCTGCGCCGCGCTCGGAACGCTCGATGAAGCCGCCGCCGAAGACGCGGGCCTCGTTGCCGTCGTCGGAATAGAGCACGCAAGCCTGTCCGGGCGCGATGCCGGACTCGCCATCGGCCAGTTCGACCGAGGTCACGCCGGCCTCATGGCGCAGCACCGCGGGGCGTGGCGGCCTGGTCGAGCGCACCTTGGCGAACAGCTCGAGGCCGCCGGCCGGAATTTCGGCGAGCTGCCCGTCGCCAAGCCAGTTCATGTTGCGCAGGTAGATCTTGTGCGTCTCCAGCACTTCGCGCGGGCCGACCACGACACGCGCCCGTTCGGCGTCGAGATGGACGACATAGAGGGGCTCGCCGGACGCGATGCCGATGCCGCGGCGCTGGCCGATCGTGTAGCGCAGGATGCCTTCATGGCGGCCAAGCACGCGGCCGTCGATGTGGACGATGTCGCCCGGATTGGCGGCCGCCGGCTTCAGCTTGGCGATAATGTCGGAATATTTTCCCTGCGGCACGAAGCAGATGTCCTGGCTGTCCTGCTTGGCGGCCACCGTGAGCCCCATCTCCTCGGCAATGGCGCGGACCTGCGGCTTGGACAGGCCACCGAGCGGAAAGCGCAGATAGTCGATCTGCGCCTGCGTGGTGGCGAACAGGAAATAACTCTGGTCGCGGTCAGCATCGACCGGCCGGAACAGCGCACGGTGGGCGCCATTGGCGCCGGAGCGGATATAGTGGCCAGTGGCGAGCGCATCGGCGCCCAGCTCCTTGGCGGTGGCCAGGAGATCGGCGAACTTCACCGTCTGGTTGCAGGAGACGCAAGGGATGGGGGTTTCGCCGGCGACGTAGCTTTCGGCGAAGGGGTCGATGACGGCCTTGCGGAAGCGCTCCTCATAATCGAGCACGTAGTGGGGAATTCCCAGTGTCTCGGAGACGCGGCGGGCATCGTCGATGTCCTGCCCGGCGCAGCAGGAACCGGCCCGGTGCGTCGCAGCACCATGATCGTAAAGCTGCAGGGTGACGCCGACGACATCGTAGCCCTCGCGCTTCAGCAGGCCGGCGACCACGGACGAATCCACGCCGCCCGACATGGCGACGACGATGCGGGTGTTTTCGGGATGTCCGGGAAGATCGAGACTGTTCATGATGCTTTCATTCTGCGCGACGCCTGAATGTCAATGTCGAGAATATAGGTCAAGCTTTCCCACGGCGCCAGCTGCGGGGCGATTCACTGGACTGGCCAATGCCGGGAGCGGACAGGTTTCCCCAGCCGATTCAAGGCTTGCAGCCGGATGTTTCAAATGCTTGCGAAAAGACTAACGCCGCGTTCACGATCCTTACCTAGTCATTACGGACTGCTTAGGCAATTTTTAAAGCTGTGGCGGTAACGTGGCGGGGATTGGGTCTTTGATGTTTTTGTAGAGAGTACGATGACCGATCTGGTTAGACCTAGAGTTAAATATGTTATCGGGCCCGACGGCAGCCCACTTACGATCGCCGATCTGCCGCCGACGAACACGCGTCGCTGGGTTATCCGGCGCAAGGCGGAAGTGGTTGCGGCGGTGCGCGGCGGGCTTTTGAGCCTCGAAGAGGCATGCCAGCGTTACAAGCTGACCACCGAGGAATTCCTGTCCTGGCAGGCGTCGATCGACGAATACGGCCTCGCCGGGCTGCGCACCACGCGCATCCAGCAATACCGGCACTGACTGTAGAGAGTTTGGAAAAAGGGCGCGGACTCCGCGCTCTTTTGTTTTCCATCGCGATTCTTCATTCCTGGAAGCGCGCCTTCTGGCGGTCAGACCGCCAGCACCACCTTGCCAATCGGCTTGGTGGCCAGGAAAGCGTGGGCGGCACCGGCCTGCTCAAGCGGAAAGCGCTTCGCCACATGGACGGTGAGCTTTCCGGCATCGATCAACCGGCCGAGTTCCAGGAGGGCTTCGCGGTCGGGCACGACCGACATGCGCTCGACCCGGATGCCCTCAGCGCTGGCCTTCGCCTTCGCGGCATCGCTGACATTGAGCAGCGACACCAGCACGCCGCCGCGCCTGAGCACTTTCAACGAGCGCTCGGTCTGGTCACCGCCCACCGTCTCCAGCACCAGGTCGACGTCACGAACTTTCTCAGTGAAATCACCGCTGGTGTAGTCGATCACCTCGTCGGCGCCGAGCTTGCGGACAAAGTCGAGCTTGTCAGGGCTGGCCGTCGAGGCGACCCAGGCGCCGCGCGCCTTGGCGATCTGCACCGCCAGATGGCCGACGCCGCCGGCACCCGCATGCACCAGCACGCGCTGGCCGGATTTCAGCCCACCATGGCGGACAAGGCCTTGCCAGGCGGTGAGGCCGGCCAGCGGCAATGCGCCGGCCTGGGGGTGGTCGGCGCTCTTCGGCTTCAACGCTATCTCATTGGCGGGCACGGCCGCCAGCTCGGCATAAGCCGCCGCCTGCTTGGGGAAGCGCGGCATGCCGAACACCTCGTGGCCGACCTTAAGGCCGATGACACCAGGCCCCAGTGTCTCGACCGTTCCGGAAATATCCCAGCCGAGGATGAAGGGCGGTTCGCCAAGCAGCTTATAACGGCCGGCGCGCACGGCGCCATCGACCGGATTGATGCCGGCTGCCCGGACGCGGACCAGCACTTCGCCCGCCTTCGGCGTCGGATCTGGCTGATCGGCAATGACGAGCACGTCGGGTCCGCCAACGGAATTCTGGATAACGGCACGCATGGGATGTCTCCTGCTGGTATGGTGCCACTATCATTTGGAAAGTAATGTTCTGTTGTCCAGTATGCACCTTTTCGATATATAGGCACCTCATGGATAGTGACCTTGACACCCCCTTCGGCTATGACGCGTTCCGGCGGACTTGTCCTTCGCACACCGTGCTCGAAATGCTGGCCAGCAAATGGGTGTATCTGGTGGTCTGCGCGCTGCGCAAAGGCCGTCACCGTAATGGCGAGCTTGCCCGCAAGCTCGAAGGCATTACGCCCAAGATGCTGACGCAGACGCTGCGCGTGCTGGAGCGTGACGGCCTTGTGCGGCGCGAGGTTTTTGCCGTCATTCCGCCGCGCGTCGAATATGAATTGACCGAGCTTGGCCAGAACCTGGCGGGGCTGCTCACCCAGATCAGGTCATGGGCCGAACAGCACACGCCGGACATCAAGGATGCCCGTGCAAAGGCGATTGCCGCGAATGAAGGGGAATGGGCCGCTTAGATCGGAAATCTTCCGCGGCAATTCGGCCGGAGCCGGTTCGAAGTCGCCGCTCGAGAACCGCGCGGAGCCGCGCGCCGGCGGGCGCGCTCGACGATATGGTCGGCCGGTTCAGCCGATCATCGCGCTGCGGCCGCCGGTTTCGGCGTCGCGGATCTTGGTGTCGCGCGATTCCAGCATTTCAGCCTTGGAAAGCTCCGCTTCAGCTTCGCCGAGTAATGATTCGGCAGTGCTTCGCTGTTGGGCGAGGTCGCTCTGCGAGTTTCTGAGGTTGTCGCGGCGCAAGCGCGCCGCCTTGGCGAAGGTCGGATAGGCGAAATGATTGATGTCGGTGATGCCGGCTTTCTTTTCCTCGGCGGTGATCTGAAGCTCCAGTTCGACAGCCATGCGCTCGAACTCGGCGATCATCATGTCGAGTTGCAGCAGCTGCCGCCGCTTCTCATTCACCTGAAACTGTTTCAGCCGAACGAGGTTTTCACGTGACTTCATGATTCGGTACTCCCGGAAACGCACACCCGCACATATCGTCCAAACCACTTGGAAAGGCCCAAGCTCTGCCCGTGTCCACCGGCTTTCCCCGCACTATGGGAAACAAAACCCTAAAGTTTTTTGCCGACGGTAACCATTCGTTTACGGGCATTGTTAATCATACGGGTCAGGGCTTAAGGCCGGGTAAAAATTCCGGCCGCCGAAGCGAAGGCGCGTCGATGAGTCCCTGGAGTCGCTTAGTCCAGGTTGTTAATGTGTTGCATTAGGAATTTGGGTCCGTGATTCATTATTGGATTCAAGAGGGTGTAGCAAGAGGTTAAAAAATCTGATACCGTCATGGACGAGAAATTAGGTTTTGTTAACCATTCGATGGCAGCCTCTGTAAAGGCAACCACTGCTCCGGGTTCAGGACGGGTCGTGAAATGGTCCGGCGGCAGAAAAGGGGAATGAAATGCGTGTTCTGCTGATAGAAGATGACAGTGCAACCGCACAAAGCATCGAGCTGATGCTGAAATCGGAAAGTTTCAACGTCTATACGACCGACCTCGGTGAAGAGGGCGTCGATCTGGGCAAGCTCTACGACTATGACATCATCCTTCTCGACCTCAACCTGCCCGATATGTCCGGCTACGAGGTCTTGAGAACGCTCCGCCTCTCCAAGGTGAAGACGCCCATCCTCATCCTTTCCGGCATGGCCGGCATCGAGGACAAGGTGCGCGGCCTCGGTTTCGGCGCCGACGACTATATGACCAAGCCGTTCCATAAGGACGAGCTGGTGGCGCGCATCCACGCCATCGTGCGGCGCTCCAAAGGTCACGCCCAGTCGGTCATCACCACCGGCGACCTGGTGGTCAACCTTGACGCCAAGACCGTCGAAGTCGGCGGCCAGCGCGTGCACCTCACCGGCAAGGAATACCAGATGCTGGAGCTGCTCTCGCTGCGCAAGGGCACCACGCTCACCAAGGAAATGTTCCTCAACCACCTCTATGGCGGCATGGACGAGCCGGAACTGAAGATCATCGACGTCTTCATCTGCAAGCTGCGCAAGAAGCTCGATGCCGCGTCCGGTGGCCAGAACTACATCGAGACGGTCTGGGGCCGCGGCTATGTGCTGCGCGAGCCCGAAGACATCCGCGTCAGCGCCTGAGCGGCGAGCGCCGTCCGAATATCCAATTCGACAAAAAACCCGGCTCCGGCCGGGTTTTTTGCGTCCTTAGCCGGTGATAGGTGGGATCGGCACTAAGGGTGGGCTGCTGCCGTATCAGGCGGCGATCTTCAGCGTGCGGAAGCGCTCGAGCAGCTGCGGGCGATTGAAGGGCTTCAGCAGATAGCCCTGGGCGCCGGCGCGCTTGGCCCGCATGATCGACGCGATATCGAGCTCGACCAGCGAGATCAGGATCTGCGGCTTTATCGGGCTTTCCATGGCGCGCACGCGGCGGATGAGGTCAACCGCCTGCACATCCGGCAGGGCGCCGTCGACGACGATGATGTCGGGCATGTCGGCGGCGCACATCTCCAGCGCGTCAAGCCCGCTGGCTGCCTCGATGACCACCATGTCGGAACCGCCCAGGATGCGTTTTGCAACTTTCCTGATGACGCTTGAATCGTCGACGAACATGCAGCGTTTCATTTTCCGGGTCCTCTTTGCCCTGGGGCAATCCGGTCGTGTCGGGGCACCTGGCGTGCACCCTAGACCGATCCGGTAAAGAAGCCGAAAAGCCTTTGGGTAAAATTTTTGCAAAGATGCCATCCGGCTGGCTTTTCTTTGCGGATGCTTGGATGCTGCCCCTTAGGAAAAGCTTAACGCTTCCGGTCGAGCTGTCACGGCAATATTTCGCGGCTGAAATACTTTGCGCTCCCGTCAAACCGGCCGGGTACTCAGGCTACCGAAAGCACGATTTCTTCCGCCGTCGCATGGATCGATATCGTCATGCCGGCCTCACGAGCCAGAAGCAGCGTGTAATAGGGCTGCACCGAATGCGCATCGATCGGCTCTTCCGGCTTGTGCCCGGAATGCAATTCGAGGAATTTGGGCGGCACGCGCAGCATCGGCCCGCTTGCCGAAAGGGAAAAGCGCGGCTCGGTTTCGAGATTCTCGAGGGTCACGACCAGCTTGCCGCCGCGCGGAATGGCGGCATTGGCAACCAGAATCAGGTTGAGCAGAAGCTTGACCTTGTTCTTGGGCAGCAGCGCGCGGGTCCCTTTCCAGGTCAGCTCCGGCTTTTCATTCTTGAGGAAAGCAATGGCAACCGCTTCGGCGTCGCCGGTGTCGATCAGCATTCCAGCAGAACCGGCCGCGCCGAAGGCGATGCGGGCGAACTGCAGGCGGGCCGAGGCATTCCTGGCGCTCTGGCGGATGAGCCGCATGGCGTCTTCGTCGGCGCCGCCTTCGTCGAGCAGTTCAAGCCCGTTGTTGATCGCGCCGACCGGCGAGATGATGTCGTGGCAGACGCGGCTGCACAGAAGCGCCGCCAGGTCAGGGGCGGAAAGGGTGAACAGATCGGCCATCGGTGAAAATCCCTGCAAAATTCCACAATTCGTGGCCGAGCGATCGATTGTCGCGCCTGCCCACACGAATCACGCTCCAACCCGAGGCTTTCTGAATACACAGCACTCGTATGTACAGCAACAAATCCAAAATTGTCGTCGGGCCAAATGGCGTGTTCGCGCCGGCTGCCAGCGCCGGGCGCGCCTCAAAGTCAGCCTTCGAACCGCCATCTTCCTGTGGGAGTTAATGGTTGAAAAAGAATTACGGCATAGTTTGCTCCTAACAGTCATCCTTAACGGCCGCCTAAAGAGCCGGACCGGGTGCGAGGCGTCGGCGAAAGTGCTCCATGACGGAGATTGGAAGCATGTTTTCCCGATTCTATGACCGGAGTTTCCTCCGCGTCCTTACAATGGCGGTCACGCTCATGGGCGTTCTCGTCTTCTCGACTTCAGCCCTGCGAGCCCAGGAATACACCGCTCAGGAGATTATCGATTCCGGCCACAAGTTCTTCGGCGCGACATCGGGCGGGCTCGCCACGGTCATCGAGAAAATCTTCGCTTCTTACGGGCTGCCCAATGGCTATCTGCTTGGTGAGGAAGGGTCGGGCGCTCTGATCGGCGGCCTGACCTATGGCGAAGGCACGCTCTACACCAAGAATGCCGGCGATCACAAAGTGTTCTGGCAGGGCCCGTCGTTGGGCTGGGATTTCGGCGGCGAGGGGTCCCGGGTGATGATGCTGGTCTACAATCTCGACGATGTCGGCAACCTCTACAACCGCTATGGCGGTGTGGCCGGTTCGGCCTATGTGGTGGCGGGTATCGGCTTCAACGTGCTGAAAAACAACAATGTGCTTCTGGTGCCGATCCGCACCGGTGTCGGCGCCAGGCTCGGCGTCAATCTCGGCTACCTGAAGCTGACCGAGCGGGCGACCTGGAACCCCTTCTGATCCCAACTCGTCGTGATCGCAAAGCCGGCTTTTCGATGGGATTTGTAGGCCCGTGCCCAATGCGCTGTGGCAAGACCTTGCCGCAGCGCCGGATTTCCGCCATGCCAGTATGATGCGGTCCAGTTCAGGCGGTTGCCGCCAATAGCGGGTGATCCTTTGGTTCAGTCAGTCCTGTTCTTCGCCCTCGGCTTTCTCTGTGCCGGCTTTCTGGCGCTGATCGTGGCTCCGGCCGTCTGGCGGCGCGCCGTCACGCTGACCCGCAGGCGCATCGAAGCCTCGATCCCGTTGACGAAATCCGAGATCCAGGCCGACAAGGACCGGATCCGCGCCGAGTATGCCATGACCACGCGCCGCCTCGAAATGAACGTCAAGGCGCTACGCGAGAAGGCGGCCGAACAACTCGTCGAGATCAATCGCGGCCGCGAGGCGTTGAAGGGGCTGGCGGTCGAGCGCACGAACAAGAATCAGGCGCTCGCCGAACTCGGCGCCAAGAACGAGGCGCTGCGCCAGCGCGAGGAGGAATTGCATCAGCTTTCGGAGCGGCTCAAGGAGACCGAACGCAAGCTGGAGAAGCGGGCGCTCGAGTTCGAAAAGCTGGAGCTCATGTATGATGACGCCAGCTTCTCCTCCAGCAGCCGCCAGATCGAACTCGTGGCGCGCGAATCCGAGTTGCAGAAGCTCGCCAGCGACATTGCGCTGCTGCGCGGCCAGCGCAAGGAAGCAGACCGGCGCCATCAGGAGATCGCGGCTGAAAGCAAGGCTGTGCGCGATGCCCTGAAGGCCGAGAAGAAGAGGGCGGCGGAACTCGACAAGAAGGTTGAACGGCTGCTCGCGACACTCGCCGATCGCGAAGACAAGCTCGATCGCCGCGAAAAGGAATTGGCCCGGCTGCGTGAAAAAACGAAGACCGAGGACGGCGCGCCGGCCTTGCGGCTGGTCGGCAAGCCGGATGAAGCGGACCGGCATGACGAGGCCAGCAGGCGCGACGACGTGGACCGGGCGATCGCCAAGCTCGACAGTGATCGCGAACGGCTGGAGGCCAGGCTGACGGCGCTGGCGCGTGAGAACAAGCGGCTGAAGGCGGATCTCGCTGCCACGGCATCGTCAGGGTCGACGAATGGCAGCGCCGCGCTGCGCGAGCAGATGAACGAGCTGGCGGCCGAAGTCGTCCACCTGACGGCGAAGCTCGAAGGACCTGACTCGCCGATCGCCAAGGCGCTGGCAGCGCCGACGGACAGCCGGTCCGATAGCGGCGACCGCAGCCTCGCCGACCGTGTGCGGGCCTTGCAGAAAGCGGCCGCGAACTGAGGCGGTAGTGCGGCTATCGGCGTTGTGGCCTGCCTAACGACGCGAGAAATGATGCAGCGCAATAGCTGAGGCCGCCGCGACATTCAGGCTGTCGAAGCCTTCCGACATGGTGATCCGCACGGTCCGCAGGCGCTCAAGCAGGCTTTCGGGCAGGCCTTCGCCCTCGGTGCCGAGATAAAGCGCCAGGCGTGCGGCTGGCCTTGCATCGCGTATATCGGTCTTTCCGCGGGGCGAGAGCGCGAATTGTTCAAAGCCCCGTTCGGCGAGCGTCGCCGTGAACCCCGCCGTGTCGGTGAAGGAGGCGAATGGGATCTTGAGCGCGGCGCCGACCGAAACGCGGATCGCCTTGCGATAAAGCGGATCGCAGCATGTCGCATCCATCAATACCGCATCGGCGCCGAAAGCGGCGGCGTTGCGGAAGATCGAGCCCATATTGTCGTGATTGGCAATGCCGACGAGCACCACGACCAGGGCTTGAGCCGGCAAGGCGTCCAGCAATATCCCGGCCGGCTGCGGCGTTCCCTTGCGGCCGATGGCCAGGATGCCGCGATGCATGTGAAAGCCGGCGATCACGTCCATGACCGCGCCGGCGACGACGTAGACCGGCAGGTCCGAAGGCGCCTTGTGCAATATGTCCTTCAGGCCGCCGAACCGGTTTTCCAGAACCAGCACGGATTCCGCCCCGAAGCGACCGGACGACAAAAGCAGGTCGAGCACCACCTTGCCTTCGGCGACGAAACGGCCTTGCCGGCCCGCGAGATCGCGTTCGCGGATATCGAGATAGGCTGTGACGCGTGGATCCCGTGGATCGTCGATGCGGATTGGGTCCAAAGATGTCCTCTGCTCAAAGATCGAGAGCGCGGTTGGTGCGTCGGGAAAGACGCACCAACCGCGCTCCGGAAATCGTCAGCGAGGTAAAAGGCCGCGGCAGCGTCCGGTCAAGTGCCGGCGCGGCGCAATCTCTGCGCCATCTGGGACAAGTCCTCCTTGCCGCTGCCGAAAATACCGTCCAGCATGACAAGCAGTTCGCGCACCGCATCGGATTTGCAGGAATAGTAGATCATCTGACGGTCGCGGCGGGTGTCCACGAGGTCGAGAGCCCGCAACTTGGCCAGATGCTGCGAGAGCGCGGATTGGCTGAGCATCACCTTTTCGGCGATAGCGCCGACCGACATCTCACCGTCGATCAGATAGCTCATGATCAACAGCCGTTTTTCGTTGCCCATCAGCATAAGAAATTCGGCCGCCGATTCGGCGTTGGCGATTAGCTTTGTCGAGACCATGAATGCCCCATGCTGTTTGCTCATCGAGGCACCATGGGGGCAATGGTGCCTGAATCCATAAATTCACTCGCGAAAGGCCGCCGACGAGTCAGCGCCATAGCTAAAGCCTAGAACATTTCTTTCAAATCTCAAGCGTTGCTTTCGATCAAATGCAATTTAAATCTCGCTCTGTGGCCGTGCTGCCGCCCTGCCGCTCCTGGCCATATCGACCAGAACGGGCCGCAATTCCCGTGCCGCCGCCAAAGGTTGCGGGAAGAATACCCGGCAAACATTGTCCCCGGACACCAGATCCATGCCATCGGCGTCCAAACCGGCGATGGTCCAGCCGTCACCGGTTGCCCCGGCAAAATGATGTGCATAAACGGCGACCGCGTCGAGATGATCGGCATTCATGTGCTCGACGGCGGGTTGTTCACTCGCCGCAAGCTCTTCGACGATCGATCCGCCGGTGACAAGATCGGGCCGATCGAGCAGATAGGCCTTGCCGAAGCCGCCGTTGAGGCTGGCGCGTTGCGGCTCAAGGCGAAAGATAGAGAAGTCGCCAAGTCCGGCATAGAGCCTCGCCTTGGGATTGCGGTTGAGATAGCGGCGCTCGGCTCGAGCGTGCGCGTCCGACCCACGCTCGAGCCGTGACGCCTGGCAGATCAGCGCCAGGCGCGGATGTGCCAGCGGGTCGCCCTTGCCAGGCTCGCCGAGCAGCAGGGAACAGCGCGGATCGGCAAGCAAAGCAGGCGTATGCGCCGACAGCATCGACACCAGGATCAGCGGCGCGCCGTCAATGTCGGTGGCCACGCCGACCCGGCTCGCCAGCGGCGATCCGGTTTGCGGCTCCAGCACGGCCAATGCGCCGAAGCGGGCAGTGCGCAGAAGTGTCTTCGCCAACCGGATCGCCTCGGCGTCGGTCTCGCGGATCACGTCCTTCTTTTTGTCGTCCACGTCCTCCCCCTGCTACCACTTATCAGATTACTTCGGCGCCATGCGGATGGCGCCATCGAGGCGGATGGTCTCGCCGTTGAGCATCTGGTTCTCGATGATGTGCAGGGCAAGGGCGGCATATTCGGATGGTTCGCCGAGGCGGGGCGGGAAGGGTACGGCGGCACCGAGCGAATCCTGCACGTCCTGCGGCATGCCAGCCATCATCGGTGTCTTGAAGATGCCTGGTGCGATGGTACAGACCCGAATGCCCGAACGGGCAAGGTCGCGTGCGACTGGCAGCGTCATGCCGACCACGCCGCCCTTGGAGGCGGAATAGGCCGCCTGGCCGATCTGGCCATCATAGGCGGCGACCGAGGCGGTGTTGACGATGACGCCGCGCTCGCCGCCTTGCAGCGGCTCGAGCCTGGCGGCGCGGTCGGCGACAAGGCGGATCATGTTGAAGGTGCCGATCAGATTGACCTCGATCACCTTGCGGTACTGGTCGAGCGGATGAGGCCCATCCTTGCCGATCGTCTTCACACCAATGGCGATGCCGGCGCAGTTGACCAGGATGCGCGGCTCGCCAAGCTTGCCGGTCACCTCGGCGAGGGCGGCGGCGCCACTGTCGGCGCTGCTGACGTCGCATTGGACGGCAATACCGCCGATCTCGGCCGCCACTTTTGCGGCGCGGTCGATGCCGACATCGAAAATGGCGACGCGGGCACCCTTCGCGGCAAGCGCACGCGCCGTGGCTTCACCAAGGCCGGAGCCGCCGCCGGTCACGATCGCGATCTGGCCGTTCGGGTTCATGGCGTTATCCTTTCCTGGAGCGGTTCATCGTTTCACGGAAGCGCCGAACGCTCGATTTGTTGCCGCAATTCCGGTCGAAAAACCGTTTCACATTTTTCCTGGAATTGCTCCAAGAGAACAGGGATGGATCAGGCGCGGATCAACGGGCAAGGTCAAGCCATCGCCGACATATGCTCGGCGACCCTGGCCTGACTGGCATGACAGACCTCGCCCGTAAGCCTGGCAACCGCGCCCGGCGTGATCTCGTGTGACAGCAGGCGGTCGAGATCGACAGGACGGGGCATCGAAATCTGGCCGCGCGGAATGCGCTTGAAGCCGAGCGGCCCGTAATAGGGCTCGTCGCCGACCAGCATGACGGCCGGGGCGCCGGCTTTGGCGGCGGCTTCCAGCGCGATCGCCACGAGGCGGCGGCCAATGCCGAGATTCTTGAAGGCAGGCCGCACCGCGAGCGGTCCGAGCATCAGGGCGCGGCCGGCACCGGCCGCGATGCGGGTCATGCGCACCGAAGCGACGACAAGATCGCCATCGACGGCGACAAAGGACAGCGCGCGCTCGTGGCCGCCGGCCTCGCGGATCTTGTAGGCGGCCAGCACGAAGCGGCCGGGCCCGAAGGCCTCGTCATTGATGGCTTCGATTTCAGGGTCGTGCGCCGGAGTTTCCGGCAGGTATTTAACGTCGGCAAGGCTCATGGTCTTTGCGGTCCGGTCAGGAGGAAAAGTTGCTGCAAACGGCAGCATTCGCCAGTCAGCGCTTCATCAAGCGCGGGCGCCCTTTCGTCGTCGGTCGAACCGGATCAAAGCAAAGTCGAACATGCGGAGTGTCCGCTAGCATCAATTTCCGGCCGCCGCAATCGACCCTTTGCGTGGCCCTTGACGATCTGTTCAGCCTGGATGATTTCCACCTGGGCCTGTGACGCTCTACATGAGGCGAAAGGCGAAAGGACACCCCATGGGATTGCTGGTCGAAGGCAAATGGCAGGACCGCTGGTACGACACCAAGAGCAGCGGCGGCAAGTTCGTGCGGATGCAATCGCAATGGCGCGACTGGATCACCCGCGACGGTAAGCCCGCCGGAGGCCGCAGCCGCGGTTTCAAGGCGGAGCCCGGGCGCTATCACCTCTATGTTTCGCTCGCTTGCCCTTGGGCGCACCGGACGCTGATCTTCCGCGCACTGAAGAGACTCGACAGCATAATATCGATGTCGGTCGTGCATCATTTCATGGGCGCCAATGGCTGGACATTTTTGGCCGAGGACGGCGCGACCGGCGACACGCTCTACGGCCTCGATTTCCTGCACCAGATCTACACCAAGGCCGATCCCATCTATTCGGGGCGGGTGACGGTGCCGGTGCTGTGGGACAAAAAGGATGAGACCATCGTCTCCAACGAATCCTCCGAAATCATCCGGATGCTGAATTCAGTCTTCGATGAGTGGGGCGATGCCAGCCTTGATTTCTATCCGCATGCGCTTCGCGGCGAGATCGGCGCGATCAACGCGCTGGTCTATCCCGCCGTCAACAACGGTGTCTACCGCGCCGGCTTCGCCACCACGCAAGACGCCTATGAGGAAGCGTTCGGCGAGCTGTTCGCGGCGCTCGACACGCTGGAGGATCGGCTATCGACGCAACGCTATCTCGTCGGCGGCCGCATCACCGAGGCCGACTGGCGGCTGTTCACCACGCTGGTGCGTTTCGACCCGGTCTATGTCGGCCATTTCAAGTGCAATTTGCGCCGCATCGCCGACTATCCAAACCTGTCGAACTATCTGCGCGACCTCTATCAGGTGCCCGGTGTCGCCGACACGGTGAACCTACATCACATCAAGGCGCATTATTATGGTAGCCACGAAACGATAAACCCGACGCGGATCGTGCCGCTGGGGCCGGAACTGGACTATGGTGCGCCGCATGACCGGGCGCGGTTTAACGAAGCGTCCTGATTTACCAGTAGACCGATACGACTTCACCTCCAAAAACCTCGGCGATCCGCCGCAAAGTCGCCGGCGTCGTGTCTTGCGGCAGGCGGTCGAGTGGGAAAAAGCCAGCCTCGGCGATCTCGTGATCCGGCAGCTTCGGCGTCGTTTGGCTGAACTGCTCGATCAGATAGAAGCCGACATGGTCGCGGCGGCTGGCGCGGCGGTTGAAATGCATCGATTTGAAAACCGGCGGCGTGGTCAGCGCGATGTTGCCTTCCTCGGCCAGTTCGCGGGCCAGTGCCTCGGCCATCGTCTCGCCGACCTCGACGCCGCCGCCGGGAAGCTGCCAGCCGGGCACATAGGTGTGGCGTATGAGAAAGACGGAGTTGGAGGCCGTGTCGAAAACGAGACCGCGCACACCGAGCGTCATCGGCCGCCGCAGCACGAAATAGAGATGGAACAGCCTTGCCCTGAACCCCGCCCAACCTGTCTGGCGGAAGGCGTCTTCCGGGTCCGCCATCAGGTGCGAAACCGCGGGTGGAAAGACAAGCTTTTGTGGAAAGGGGGGCGCCGGTCGCCTATGAAGGGTGCATGTTCAGGCTCGCGCATATTTCCGATGTCCATCTGGGGCCACTCCCCGATGTATCCTATCGCGATCTCGCCTCCAAGCGCGTGTTGGGCTACGTCAACTGGCAACGCAATCGCCGCCGCCATATGCATGATGCCGTCATCGACAGCATCGTCGCCGACATCAAGGCGCAAAATCCGGACCATCTCGCCGTCACCGGCGACCTCGTCAATCTGGCGCTCGATGGCGAGATTGAGATGGCCAAGCATTGGCTGGAGACGCTGGGACCGCCGCACGACGTTTCGGTGGTTCCAGGAAACCACGATGCCTACGTGCCCGGCGCCTTCGACAAGATCTGCCGGTCGTGGGCCGCCTGGATGAGCGGCGACGGCGTCAACACACCGGTCGATCGCAATGCATTCCCCTATCTGCGCGTGCGGGACAATGTCGCGCTGATCGGGGTCTCGACGGCACGCGCCACGGCCCCCTTCATGGCCAACGGCTTCTTCATGGAACGGCAGGCGGAGCGGCTCGGCAAGATCCTTCGCGACACCGGCGGGCAAGGCTTGTTTCGCGCCATCATGATCCACCATCCGCCGGTGCGCGGCGCCGTCTCCCAGCACAAGCGGCTGTTCGGCATCGCGCGCTTCCACAAGATCATCCGCCGGCAGGGCGCCGAACTCGTCCTGCACGGCCATTCGCATCTGCCGTCGCTGTTCCAGATCGGGGCCCGCAGTGCCAAGGTTCCGGTGGTCGGTGTCGCCGCGGCCGGCCAGGCGCCGGGCGGCAAGCATCCGGCAGCGCAATACAATCTGTTCGATATCGATGGCGAAAAAGGCGATTGGCGCATCCGCCTGACGCGGCGCGGGCTGACCGGACCCGCAATACCGCCCGCCGACTTGCAGACGCTGGAGATTGGCGTCGAGGCCGCGGCGGCTACCGCCGCAGGCTGAGCCCCATCGCCACGAGGCGGTCCCAGAACAGGGCGATCGACACAGCCAGGCCGACCAGGGCGCCGGCGGCGATCAGGCCAACGCCAGACAGGAAGGCCGACCAGCCCTTGCCGTGTTGCGGCGATCGCAGCGGCGGCTCGGCTTCCGCCACCTCGGCCCGCCTGATGCCGGCCACGGCCGGTTCGACCCCGCCTTCCATCATCCTCTGGCGCTCGACGATGCGCTCGGCGACGTAGCGTGTAACGGAATCGGCAACCGGCTTCATCTCGGTCGATTCAGCCAGCACCACGCGGCCGATCCGGGTGTCCTTGAGGAAGCGGTAGGTTCGGCGGTCGCGCCCCATGGCGACATGGCTGACGGCGTCGATCCACAGGCGCGGCTGCAGTCCGGAGGAAACGACGAAGTCGAAATTGTCCATGTCGGCCGGAACATCGGCGAAGACGGGCGCGAGTTCGGCGGCCAGCAGATCGAGGCGCATGCGATGCGCCTCGCGCATGTCGACGACGACATCGTCGCGATCGGCGAAGGCATTCTTCACATCACGGATGGCATCGGAGAGTTTCCCTGACGGATCGATCTTTTCGCCTGCGTCCTTCATCGGCGTCTGCCTCGCGGGTTTGGTTAAGAGCGAGTTAACACAGACGCCGGCAAAATGCACTGGCGAGATCACAGGATCGGGGGCGCCCGGCGGATGCCGGATGCGAAAAAGTCAGCCGGTCGCGGCGATGAGTTTCGGGCGCGGCGGCCTGGCGCGGCGGCTCGTATTGCGCCGAATGATGCTTGCAACCAGATCAGGCGCTTCCTCGATCAGCATATGGCCGGCCTCCAGCACGTGATGCACATGAAAGTGCGCCGGCAGGTCATCCGACTGGGCAATGGGCAGCACCGCGTCGTCACTTCCCCACGCCACCATGACCGGCATGGTCAGCCTGTCCAACTGGTCGCGCGGGATGACACCCTGCCGGTCGTCCCTGGTCATGGCGGCAGCGATCTCGACGAGTTTCCGCAACTGGCCGGGTCGCCCGCGCATGTCGCGGAGGACGTCGATGGTGTGATCGAATGGCCGGGTCAGTGGACCCGACATGGCGGCGAGGCACGCCCGGATCTCGGACAGGTCCTTTGCGGCGGCAAAGCGGCGCAACAGCGGGCCGTTGATCTCGGGGCCGAAGCCGCCGGGCGCCAGAAGTGTCAGCGAGGCGACTCTTTCAGGCTCTGCCAGCGCCATCAGCGCCGCCACCGCGCCGCCCATCGAGTGGCCGACCAGATGAACGCGCTTCAGTGCCCGTGCGGACAGATCGGCGAGAATGGCCCTTGCCGCCACTCTGGCCGGGCCGGCACCCGGGAAATCGAGCGAGAGCCCGTGGCCCGGCAAATCATAGGCAAGCGTGCGCGCGGGAGGCGCAAGCAACGAGATCACGTCGCGCCAGACATCGTGACAGCCGCCGAAACCATGCAGCAGGACGATGGCCTTCGAGCCAACACCCTGTTCGGCGGCATGAAGCGATGCGACCATGAAATCTGAAAGCTTTATTGCGGGACTGCGCGTTGGGAATGCAGCTGGATTGCTCCTTGTCCAGCGCGATGGCCAGTAAAATTTTCGCGATTGGCGGGAGCTGCCGACAGTAAGCCGGCTTTTTTGCTAGAGCCTGTTGCGCCTGGGCAAGTATATGCGGCGCGGCTTAAGTTCTTGTCCCCGCATGTCGCTATCCCACCCGTCGGCCCCTCGACGCGACATGCTAACTCGCGTTGCCGAGCCCGGCCGCGCGCAAGGCGCCAACCAGCCGTTCGATCAGATCGGCCGGGTATTTTCGGTCGATGAAGGTCGCGCGTGGATTGGCGGCGAATTTCGGGAATTTGACGGTCAGCTCATCGAGCAGCTTGTGCGCCAGTTTGTCCTGACCGGTGATGCTGGCGCCGATCAGCCGGGCGGCGAGATAATGTGATTTCGTTGCGGTTGTTCTCAGCGAGGAACTGGCGATCGCGGCCTTGTTCGTGTCGCCAAGCATGAGTTCGCCGGCGAAAAGTCCGAAATCCCACCATGTCGGATGACCGCTTGAGGCATCGACCGCATGGGCCAGGATCGGCGTGCCCTCGGCGTATCGCCCGGCGAAAACCAGCCCGTAGCCATAAGCGGCGGCCATGGCGAGATCGTAGGGGTTGAGGTCATAGGCCTTGCGCGTCCAGCGCAGCGCTTCGTCGGCATTGCCAAGACGCGAATTGATGTAGCCGTAGGAGCGATGCGCATAGGGGCTGGTCGGTCCCATCTGCACGGCGCGATGAGCGAATGTCATCGCCTTCTCGACAGTCGCATCCGGCGGATAGGCGTAGTGGTCGTTCACTGCTTCCAGGTGCAGCGAGGCCAGCTCCGAATAGACCAGCGGTGATTTGGCGCCATTATCGGCAAGGGTTTCGAGGCAGCGATAGGCAGCCTCGTGGGTCTTGGCGTTCTGGTCGAGGTAATATTTGTCGTTGAGCAGCAGGCATTGCGTCAGCGCGGTCTGAATGCCGCTCTGCTCGATATAGCTGTAGATCGTGCCAGACGCGGGCAGCGCCGAACTCAGGATGCCGGCGATACGGTCCTCGATGACGGATGGCGCGCTGTCGGTGGCCGCCAGGTTGCGCGACATAAGCACCCGTCCGGTCGCCACGCTCTGTAGTTCGATGGTGATATCGCCCGCGTCCGGTCCAGGCAGGATGTCGAAGATGAAGCTCGTCGCGCTGGCGACCGGATCAGTCTCGTCGACGGTGTCGCGACCGATGAAGTCGATCGTGTCGAAGCCGCTCAGGCCGGCGCGCAGCGAAGTGGCGACACGGCTGGCGTCAGGGCCATCGGCCTTGACGGCGATGTAGACGAGCGGCAAGGCCTCACGCGTGGAGGACGGCGCGATGCTGCTGGTCAGGCCGGTGGCCTCGAACGTAGCGGGGATCTCGCCGCCTGCCAGCAGGGCGCCGCTGCCCTGACGCAGGATCAGAACACCGAGCATGGCGATGACCAGGGCGATCGCCATCCAGAAGAACCTGAGGTGGCGCGCCACCGAGGGCGCCGGTGCCAGCAATGCAGCGGCCGCAATGGCGTCGTCGGCAGCGCCGGAGTGCTCGGCCGGTGCCGTTGCCGCGTCTGACCGCCCGGCGGGTTTCGCCGTTTCCGGCAGACGGATCGCGTTGAGCTCATAAGCGGGGACGTAGCCGCCGCGCGGGATGGCGATGCGGACGGGCTCGGCGATGCCTTCATTGGCGAAATACTGCTGCAGCAACTCGCGCAGCCTGCCAGCCTGCACCCGCACGACGGCGTCGGTCGACGGATCGAAATCGCCGTCCTTGCCGAAGACATCCATGGCAATGGAAAAGCCCTTGAGCCTGTCGGCCTCGCCGGCCTGTTCGCGTTCGACAAGATAACGGAGCAGTTTGCGCGCACGCTCGGACCTTCCGAACGTTTCGCTGGCAAGCAGTCGCTCTAGTGTCTCGCGCACTGCGGGGGCGGCAGGCGTGGCATGCTGCAAGTGTCGATCCTTTCGAAGTCGGCACAGGTTAAGGCACGATCATATAGTGCCCGCATCGCCGCACAAGTATGCACCCATTATGCGATCGCGTACCTAACCGGATAATTTTCCGGTGGTTAATGGCCGGGGCCGCCGCTGGCTCCAAAACAACAACCAAAGGGGCAGCCAAAGCCTTGTTCGGGCTTGGAAAACAGCGGCGCGAGAGGCCGGTTCGGCCTCTCGCTCCGATCATCGGCGGACGCTATCCTGCCTTGCGGCTCACGATACGGTTGGCGGCCGACATCACCGCTTCCAGCGAGGCTGCGACGATGTTGGTGTTGATGCCTGCGCCGAACAATTTGCCCCCGGGATATTCCATCTCGACATAGGAGATGGCCGAGGCATTGGAGCCGCGCTGCATCGAGTGTTCGGAATAGTCGAGCACCGACATTTCGACGCCGACATGGCGCGACAGCGCGTCGACGAAGCCATCGATCGGGCCGGTGCCGGTGCCGGTGATGGTCACCTCCTTGCCGTTGTCGAGGATGACCGCCTCGATCACCCGCCGGCCCTTCACCTCGGTGTCGGGATAGGTGTGGTGGTCGAGGAATTTCAGGCGCGCGCCCGGCTGGTCGACATAGGTCTCGAGGAAGCGCTCATAAATGCGCTTGGCCGGAACCTCCTTGCCCTCGGCATCGGTGATCGCCTGGACCGCCTGGCTGAACTCGATCTGCAGGTTGCGCGGCAGGTTGAGGCCGTAATCGGCCTGCAGCACATAGGCGATGCCGCCCTTGCCGGACTGCGAGTTGATGCGAATGATGGCCTCGTAGCTGCGGCCGACATCGGCCGGGTCGATCGGCAGGTAAGGCACTTCCCACAGGCTGGTGTTGGCCTTCTTTAGGGCCTTCATGCCCTTGTTGATGGCGTCCTGGTGCGAGCCGGAAAACGCCGTGTAGACGAGTTCGCCGACGTAGGGATGGCGCTCGGGGATCTTCAGCTGGTTCGAATATTCATAGACGTCCTTCATCCGGTTGATGTCGGAACAGTCGATGCCCGGATCGACGCCTTGCGTGTACATGTTGAGCGCCAGCGTGACGATGTCGACATTGCCGGTGCGCTCGCCATTGCCGAACAGCGTGCCTTCGACGCGGTCGGCGCCGGCCATCAGGCCGAGTTCGGTGGTGGCGATGCCGGTGCCGCGATCATTGTGCGGATGCAGCGAGATGATCAGGTTTTCGCGGTTGTCGAGATTGCGGCACATCCATTCGATGCGGTCGGCATAGACATTGGGCGTCGACATCTCGACCGTCGACGGCAGGTTGACGATCAGCTTGTTGTCTGGTGTCGGCCTGACGATCTCGGTGACAGCGTTGCAGATCTCCAGCGCGACTTCGAGTTCGGTGCCGGTGAAGCTCTCCGGCGAATATTCGAAGCGATAGCCGCCGCCGGCCTTGGCCGCCATGTCGGTGATCATCTTGGCCGCATCGGTGGCGATGCGCTTGATGCCGCCGACGTCCTTCCCGAAGACTACGCGGCGCTGCAATTCGCTGGTCGAATTGTAGAAATGCACGATCGGGTTGGTCGCGCCCTTGAGCGCTTCGAAAGTACGGGTGATCAGCTCGGGCCGGCATTGCACCAGCACCTGCAGCGACACGTCGGCGGGGACGTTGCCTTCCTCGATGCACCAGCGCGCGAAGTCGAAATCGGTCTGCGAGGCCGAGGGGAAGCCGATCTCGATCTCCTTGAAACCCATGTCGAGCAGCAGCGCGAACATGCGCGCCTTGCGCTCATGACCCATCGGGTCGATCAGCGCCTGGTTGCCGTCGCGCAGGTCGACCGAACACCAGATAGGCGCCTTGTCGATGACCTTCGAAGGCCAAGTCCGGTCGGTGAGGCCGACAGTCGGATAGGGTTGGTATTTGCGGGCCGCGTCCGACATGCCCCGGGCTGATTCGGTCATGCCCCGGGCTGACTCGTTGCCGGCTACCGCGGCATCGGAGCGGATCTCTTCTCGTGCGTTCATCGTCTTGTTCTCCCGGCGGCCCTCGGATCCGCCTTGGGCGGATTGATGGCGAGTGGCGCCTTTACCAGATTTTCGTTCGCTTGATGTGACTGCCAATTTTAAGACTGGCTAAGGAGCATGCGCTTGCGCGGCGGTTCGACCGCCGGGCGCTCCTTCAGCGAACCCGGCGATCGCCGATAAGGCCGAGAAGAAGCAGCGTCGAGGCCAGCGCGCGCATGGTCTCGCCGGCAAAGCCGGTCTGACGGGAAGCGGTGGTGGCGCGCGTGTTCATGGCGGTTCTCATACAGGAGCGATCTGTGGGAGGCAAGCGGGCCGGCATCCGTCGCATATTATCCCTAATGCGGATGCTCTTCCCCGCGCGCCGCAAATGCGCCAGACTTGAGCGCCGGCGGGGCTGCGATGCTCTGCCGTCGAGAGGGGGGTGTCCATGATTTTCGTGTTCTTCTCGCCGCATTTTCCCGCCAACGGCGCCGATTTCTGCGACCGGCTGAAGAAGGCCGGCGCCACGGTGCTCGGCATCGGCGACGCGCCCTACGAGGCGCTGGACAGCAAGCTCAAAGCGGCGCTTTCGGAATATTATCGCCTCCCCGACATGGAGGACTACGATCCGGTGTTCCGGGCGATGGGGCATTTCATCCACAAATGGGGCCGCATCGACCGGTTCGAATCGCTCAACGAGCATTGGCTGGAGCTGGAAGCCAACATCCGCACCGACTTCAACATCTATGGCACCAAGCTCGATTTCGTGAAGAATTTGAAGCGCAAGAGCCGCATGCGCGCCTTCTTCCGCAAGAGCGGCGTCGAGACCATAGCGCAGCGCAAATGCTCCGATCGTGCCGGCGCCATGACCTTCATCCGCCGCGTCGGCTACCCCGTTGTGGTGAAGCCCGATTCGGGTTCCGGCGCCTCGAACACTTTCAAGATCTCCAATGCCAGGGAGCTCGACCAGTTCTTCCGGGACAAGCCCGAGGACGTCACCTTCGTCATGGAGCAGTTCATCGAGGGGCTGGTGGTGACCTATGACGGGCTGGTCAACCGCGACGGCGAAGTGGTGCTGGCGGCCAGCCACCGCTACGACCAGAGCGTCATGGAGGTGGTCAACAAGGACCGGCACATGAGCTACACCTGCTTTCCCCACATCAGGCCCGTGGTCGAGGAAGCCGGCCGCAAGATCCTGAAGGCGTTCGATGTGCGCGAGCGCTTTTTCCATATAGAGCTGTTCGAGACCCGGGATGATCGGATCATCGCGCTGGAGGTCAACATGCGGCCGCCCGGCGCCTGGATGACGGACGCGATCAACTATACGTTCGATATCGATGTCTATGCGGCATGGGCCGACATGGTGGTCAAGGACGCCGCTGGCGGGCCCTATGAGGGCAAGTATTTCACCGCCTATGCCAGCCGCAAGCGGCATCTCCACTATTTGCACAGCCATGAGGACGTGTTAGCCGCCCACAAGGACAAGATCGTCCATCATCAACCGATAGAAGAGGTTTTCAGCCGCGCCATGGGAAATTACGCCTACCAGATGCGCTCGAAGGATCAGGTGGCGCTGCGCGAGGCGGTTGCCTTCATCCACGCGGAAAAGGCTTGAAGCCAATGGACATCTCCTATCACAAGGCTTTCGCCCGCAATCTCGGCCGCGACATGGAATACAAGCGCTACGGCCATGCCGGCCGGCCGGTGGTGGTGTTTCCGACCTCGCAGGGGCGGTTCTACCAATTCGAGGATTCCGGCGGGGTGGGCGCGCTGGCCGAGTTCATCGACACCGGTCGCATCCAGCTGTTTACAGTCGACGGCATCGATTCGGAATCCTTCTTCGACAGGCATGCCGATAAGGCGCATCGCATCGGCCGCCATGAGGCCTATTTCCGCTATGTGCGCGAGGAGGCACTGCCGGAGTTCCTCGCCACGGCGGCGCAGGCCAATGGTGGGCGCAAGCTGAAGCCACTGTTTTCAGGCTGTTCGATGGGCGGCTATCATTCCTCGAACTTCGTCTTCCGCTTTCCGGAACTGGCCAGCGGCGTCATCGCGCTGTCGGGCGTCTATTCGGCCCGCGATTTCTTCGGCAAGGCGCTGGAGGGCGACATCTTCTACAACTCGCCGCTCGACTACCTGCCCGGGATCGTCGACCCGAAGCTGCTGGCCCGGCTGAAGGCGCTCAGGCTGATCTTCTGCTGCGGGCAGGGCGCCTGGGAAGAGCGCATGCTGGTGGAGACGCGCCAGCTCGAACAGATCCTGCGCCACAAATCCATTCCCGCCTGGGTCGACTATTGGGGCGGCGACGTCAGTCATGACTGGCCGTGGTGGCACAAGCAGCTGGTCTATTTCTTCGGCCGCTGGCTGGATGAGGATCTGATGCACAGGCTGGATTGAACTCCAGGCCGGCTCGAAGGTACCTATTCCCGGATGCTTCTGGCCACCAGCCGCGCGACGCTCGGGCCGACGAGCAGCACGATCAGGAAGCGCGCCGACTGCAGCGCCATGACGAAGGAGATGTCGACATGCTGTGCCGCGGCGGCGATGATGGCCACGCTGTCCATGCCGCCGGGGCTGGTCGCCAGATAGGCTGTGAGCGGATCGATCCCGAGCAGATGGCTGATGATGAAGGCGAGCCCGCCGCAAAAGGCGATCAGCGCCACGATCGAGGCGATGATCTGTGGCAGCGCGCGTGTCGCATGGCGCAGGATCGGCCTGGTGAAGTTCAGCCCGATCGACCAGCCGACCATGGCGTAGCTGATTGCCAGCAGCCAGGGCGGCAACTGCATCCCGACGCCGAGGCCGAGATGGATGACGGCCCCGAAGATGAAGGTGCCGAGGAAAAACGGCGAGGGCAGCCGGCACAGCTTTCCCGCCAGTCCGCCGACCAGCGCGATGCCGATGGTGGCGGCGAAAGCCTGCC
Source organism: Mesorhizobium sp. B4-1-4 (assembly GCF_006439395.2). Taxonomy (NCBI): domain Bacteria; kingdom Pseudomonadati; phylum Pseudomonadota; class Alphaproteobacteria; order Hyphomicrobiales; family Phyllobacteriaceae; genus Mesorhizobium; species Mesorhizobium sp. B4-1-4. The sequence goes on along the minus strand of NZ_CP083950.1, from coordinate 3,718,070 downwards.
CATCGATCGGCGGAAACCAGGTGACGGGCGGGATTTCGATGCCCGACGTGTCGACCCACATCCTGGCGACGATAGCCGCCGTCATCGACACGAAGATGACGCGCAGATACTGCATGAAGGCGACGAGCCGCTGGTCGGCACCGAAGGCCCCGGCCATCAGCACCATGGCGGTGGCGGCACCCGGCGAGGAGCCCCAGACGGCGGTGGTTCCGGGCAGAATGCGCCAGCGGCTGATCAGCCAGCCAAGCAGGCTGGAGGCCGCGACCGTGGCGATCACCACGCCGAGAAACAGCGGCCACTCGGCGTAGAAGACGGGAAAGATGTCGGCCGAGATCGAGGCGGCCACGAGGCAGCCGACAACTGCCTGGGCGGAGCCGAACAAAAGGCGCGGCACGCGCACCGTGGCACCATTGGTGCCGGCGACGATGGCCGCCAGCATTGGCCCGATCAGCAGCGCCGCCGGCAAGGCGGCGAGTTCGAGCGCGCCGGCGAGCAGGGTCGATATGACGAGGAGGAGCAGCCATTGCCAAGGCTTGCGCCAACGCGCCATGTGCTCGATGACGGGCGGATCCGGGATGTGCTGCTCGGGCGAGGAATCCATCTTCTGGTCTTAGATCCGGTTGCGAGAAATGCGAACCCCGGTCCAGCTGAAAGAATATGTTTCCGCGCTTCAGCCTTGCTGCCTAGGGGCTCCGGGTCAGAGCTTTCGAATAGGGCCTGGGTAGCGGGCTACGATATTGTCCGTCGTCAACAAGGTAATGCCTTCTATATTAGCCTGAGCTACAAGGATTCGATCGAAGGGGTCTCTGTGGATCGGCGGAAGTCCATCGACGGCAACGGCGTGCTCGCTGTTGACGGGCAACTCATGATAGCCGTTGTCGAAAAGGCCTCGCCTCAGTAAGCGCGGGTCCACAGTGAAGTCGTCTCGCCCAAGCCCTCGTTTGATCGCCACTTCCCACAGGCTGGCAGCGCTGAACAGCAATTCGTTCGACGGGTCTTCAATCTCGGCGAGGGCAGCAAGGGGCAGTCGGTCTGGTTCGCTGGCCGCCCACAACAGCAAATGGGTGTCGAGCAGCAGCTTCACGTCTTGATGCCGAATAGTTGCTCGATCTGCTCGCTGCCCATGCGGTCGAAGTTGTCGGGGACAGAAAACCGGCCGGCCATGAAGCCGACCCGCCGTATCTGCGCCGAAGCCGGCTGATCGATGGGCACGACTTTGACCAACGGCTTGCCAGCCTTGGCGATAATAAACGGCTCACCTTTGGCGGCCTGGTCAACGAGACGCGACAGATTGGTCTTTGCATTGTGGATGTTCACGGTCTGCATCACAGTTTGCTCCCAACAGACTTAGTCCACAGAACTTAGTCTTTTGTGTGGGTACTGCAAGTAGGTTCCCGACAGGATCAGCCCGTCTTACCGTCGGCCAACCCGAAGCCGCCAACAGGGTGGGTCTCCACCTGGAATTCGAAGCCGGCGATGAAGGGCCGGGCCTTGGCGATGGCCGCCTGGACTTCCGGAAGTTGCAGCGAGGCCTTGTGGCTCGTCTGATCCGTCCACACTTCGGTGACCCAGATCGCATCGGCATCGGCCGGGTCGGTGGCGATGATATAACTCAGGCAACCGGGCAGGGCGCCGGTGCTGGCACGCAGGACTTCCATGACCGCGTCGCGCTGGCCGCGCGACGCCCGCATCTTGCCGATCAGTCCGTACATTCTGTTGCCTCCCTTTGAAGTCTCCGACAAAAGTATGCGGGTCGCCAGTATGCAGATAGCCGGTCACGGCATCAACTGGCCGCCATTCACCTCGATCACCTGGCCGGTGATGTAGCCGCTCAGGAGATCGGACGAGAGGAACAGATAGGCGCCGACGCAGTCCTCCGCGGTGCCGGCGCGTCCTTGCGGAATGGTGGCCACCATGCCCTTCATCTGCTCGTCGGTCGAATAGCGCTCGTGGAAGGGTGTGAGGATCGTGCCCGGCGCCACCGCGTTGACCCGGATGCCGAAGCCGATCAGTTCCTTGGCCATGCCGCGCGTCACATTGGAGACGAAGGCCTTGGCCGAGCCGTAGAGGCCGACCCCGCCGCCCGCTCCATTGCGCGCCGCGATCGACGAAGTGTTGACGATGAAGCCGCCCTGCTTCTTCAGCCACGGCATCGCCTTGCGCGAGGCGGTCAGCACCGAACGCGCGTTGAGGTCCATCACCGCGTCGTAATGCGCCTCGGTCTGCTCGGCGTAGGGCACGCGGCCGAGCATGCCACCGGCATTGTTGACCAGCCCGTCAAGGCGCCCGAAGTGCCGCGCGCTGTCCTCGACGACGCGCTCGACGTCGGCGGCAACGGAGAAATCGCCCTGGACGAGGAAGGCATCGCCGCCATTCCCGGTGATCGTCTTGGCTAGCCTTTCGGCCGCCTCGCGGCTTGAATTGTAATGCAGCGCTACCCGGCATTTCTGTGCCGCGTAAGCCAGCACCAACGCCGCGCCTATGCCGGTCGAGGCACCGGTGACCAGCACCGTCTTGCCGGCGAGATCGGGGATGGTGAGCGCGGTCGTGGCGGGCAATGCCGGTCCTCCGGAGGTTCAACGGGACCAGTCGTTCCCGGCCCATGGTCAAGACTGTGCACTATGGCCTGAGATAGGCATAGCCCTGGCTTTGCAATTCCGCGAGCTTGACGACGCCACCCTTGTCGGCGGCATGGAAGCCTTCGAGGAGGTCGGTCAGAGAAATATCCATCCCATGCATGGTGTTGGCGCAGGCCTGCGGCTCCAGCCCCTGCTGCACGAGACCGGCGAAGCGGCCGGAGACCGCGGCCGATATGCCTTTCGACTTGAAGGCGGCAAGAGCTGGGCCATGCACGACCAGCACGATGTCGACCTTGCCGCCCGTGCCCTCATAGTGGTTCTTGATGTTGCCGAGCACGAAATTGACCTTGTCGAGGTCGCTCAGGTGATAGGCGACCTTGAGCCTTGTGGGCTCGGTCGCCGCCGCCCGCACCACGCGCAGGCCAAGGAACGTTCCGGTTCCGGCAAGAACCGCGCGGAACATGTCGCGCCGGCGCATGGCATCCTCCTCCGCTTGGCGGCCCACCGCAAAATCCGTGGCTCCCGCGGCGATACTAGCATAAAATGACGCAGCGTCTTGTCGAGGCGAGGGGGATCACATGGCGTTCAAGGGGCTGGATTGGAGGGCCGTCTTCACCGCCGGATTGAGCGCAGCGCTGCTTGGCGCGCTTTTCGGTCCGGCTTGCGCCGATGATGCCCTCAAGCTCACCGAACTCAGCCCGAACGGGGCGGATGCCTGCTTCGGCCATGTCTATGACGCGGCACACCTGAAGGCGCACCCGAAGCAGAAGGTGGCGCGGATCTTCTTCTACTACGGGCACGATCCGGTCAGCCGTACGAACGAGGAACCGGCGCACTCCGACACCTCCTACAATGGCTTCGTCACCACCACCGTGCGCGGCGCCGAGGCGCCTCAATGGGCGGGTGGTTGGTGCAACCACCAGTCCGAGGACGGCAAATCAGGCGCCATCCATTGCGGCATGGACTGCGACCGCACGCTGGCGTCGCTGAAGGTCGACGACAAAGGCCGGCTGATCCTCTCGGACCTGCAACCCGACATCTATCTCGACGCCGATTCGGAGGAGGAACTCGGCACGGCGGAATATACCAGGCAGGCGCTCGGCTCGGAGGACGACAATTTCCGCCTCGACCCGATGCCGGCCGCGACCTGCAAGGCCGAGTTCGCGCGCATAGATCCGATCGATCCGGCGCTCGGGTCGCCGTTGCGCGAGCGGCTGAAGCCCGATCAGGCCTTCTGCTACGGGCACGACTACGATGCGGCGCACCTAGCCTCGCATCCCAACCAGCTGACGCAATCGATCCGGGTGTTTCGCGGGCCGGTGGAACTGGCATCCTTCGCTTCGGGCGGGGACGCGGCCAACTGGCCGGATGGCGCCGACATCGCGGTTTCTGTCACGACAAGGGAGAAGTCGGGCAAGGTCACACAGACCTATTCCTGCCAGGGCGAGGCCAACCAGTGGCGTTGTGCCGCGAGCTCGAAGATGAGTAATTTCTCCTGCGACATCGCGCAAAAGGAAATCTTCCTCAAGCGCGGCGCCAACGGCACGATGATGCTGGCCAATCCCAATAGCAGCCTGGCGGTCGTCGATCTTTGCTCGAAGGCCGCCGACGGCAAGACGAAATCGGACGACAAGGTCTACCGGCTGGAGGCAATGCCGCAATCGGCCTGCGCGCCGTGATTTGGCGCTTCGTCATCCTATGGCGAAGCAAGGAGCGAAGCGACGCGGCGCAGACCATAGGATCCATGCCGTGACTCGGCGGCGGCGCCACAGTGCAAAATTTGCTCAGCTGCACTCCACGGCTAAGGTCGCGGCATGGATCCTTGGGTCTGCGCGACGGAGCTGCGCTCCTGCTTCGCCCAAGGATGACGAAGTCGGGAGGGCTCGGCTAATTTCCGAGGTCGTGACGGGAAATCACTTCAGGCGAAAGGCACGGCCGTCGTGCCTTTGGGCAGCTTCGCCTCGTCATCGGGCTCGACATGGATGGTCACCCGCACGGAGGGGATCTCGGCCTTCAGCGCATCCTCGATGCGGTCGCAGATGACATGGCTGGCGCCGACCGACATGTCGGCGTCGACAACCAGATGGAATTCGATGAAGGTGGCACGGCCGGCGATGCGGGTCTTGAGATCATGCACCTCCAGCGCGCCCTTGCAATTGGACGAGATGATGTCGCGGATGCGCATGTTTTCCGTTGTGTCGACGGCGCGGTCCATCAGGCCGTTCATCGACGAGCCGATGACATGCCAGCCCTGCCACAGGATGTTGAGCGCGACGATGACGGCCAGCGCCGGATCGAGGATCCGCCAACCGGTCAGGATCGCCCCGACCAGGCCGCCGAAGACGCCGATCGAGGTCACCACGTCGGTCATGATGTGATTGCCGTCGGCGACCAGCGCTGGCGACTTCTCGGTCCTGCCGGCACGGATCAGCGTCCAGGCCCAGAAGGCATTGATGACAGTGGCGACGCCGTTGACGGCAAGACCTTCCCAGGGCTGTTCGAGCGGCGCAGGTGCCTGCCAGGAGCGCCAGACTTCGTTGAGGATCAGAAGCGCGGCCAGCACGATCAGCACGCCTTCCAGCACGGCCGAGAAATATTCGGCCTTGTGATGGCCGAACGGATGGTCCTGGTCGGCCGGCTTGTAGCTGACCTGGATCGCCCAGAAGGCGGCGACCGAAGCAATGACGTTGACGATGGATTCCAGCGCGTCGGAATAGAGCGCGACGGAGCCGGTGATGTACCAGGCGGCTGCTTTCAGCGCGAGCACGACAAAGGCGACCACGATCGACCAGAAGGCAAGGTTTGCGACCTTGCGCTTCGCGGCCTCCCTGGCAGCGATCGCCACCGAGTTCTCGGCTTCGGCCATCGAGGTCAGGCTGCCTTTTCCTTGGCTTTGCGCGGCAGGTGGGCGACGATGTTCTCGATGATGCGCATGCCGGCATTGTGGCCGAGCGTCATGATCGATTCCGGGTGGAACTGCACCGCGGCGATCGGCTCCTTGCGGTGCTCGAAGGCCATGATGACGCCATCCTCCGTTTCGGCCGTGACCATGAAGTCATCGGGCAGGCGCACCGGATCGGCGAAGATCGAGTGATAGCGGCCGACGGTGACTTCCTTGGGCAGGCCGGAGAAGATGATGCCCGGCTTGGAGACGCGGATGCGCGACGGCTTGCCGTGCATGGGAATATGCAACTGCCGCAGTTCGCCGCCATAGGCTTCGGCCAACGCCTGCAGGCCAAGGCAGACGCCGAAGATCGGCAGGTCGCGGGCTCTGGCCTTCTTGATGGTCGCGGCGCAATCGAAGTCCTTCGGCGTGCCGGGACCGGGCGACAGCACCACAAGGTCGGGCTTCAGCCGCTCGAACACTTCCTCTGGCACCGGCGAGCGGACGGTCGAGACGTTGGCGCCGGTCTGGCGGAAGTAGTTGGCCAGCGTGTGGACGAAGCTATCCTCGTGGTCGACGAGCAGGATGTTGACGCCGTCGCCGACGCGCGCGGTGGTGCGCTCGGTGCTGGTCGAATTGCCCGATTTGGCGTCGCGGATGGCGGAGAGCATGGCGGATGCCTTCAGTTCGGTTTCGGCTTCTTCTTCCTCGGGAATGCTGTCGAAAAGCAGCGTGGCGCCGGCACGCACCTCGGCGATGCCGTCCTTGATGCGGATGGTGCGCAGCGTGAGCCCCGTGTTCATGTCGCCGTTGAAGTTGACCATGCCGATCGCACCGCCATACCAGGCGCGCGGGCTCTTCTCGTTCTGCTCAATGAAGCGCATGGCCCACAATTTCGGCGCGCCGGTGACAGTGACCGCCCAGGCGTGCGAGAGAAACGCGTCAAAGGCGTCCATGCCTTCGCGCAGGCGCCCTTCGATATGATCCACGGTATGGATCAGGCGCGAATACATCTCGATCTGGCGCCGGCCGATGACGCGCACCGAGCCTGGGTCGCAGACGCGCGACTTGTCGTTGCGGTCGACATCCGAGCACATTGTCAGCTCGGATTCGTCCTTCTTGGAATTGAGCAGCTTGATGATCTGCTCGGAGTCCGAGATGGCGTCGTCGCCGCGCTTGATGGTGCCGGAGATCGGGCAGGTCTCGACGCGGCGGCCGTTGACGCGCACGAACATCTCCGGCGAGGCGCCGATCAGATATTCGCCTTCGCCCAGATTGATGAAGAAGGAATAGGGCGAGGGGTTGATCGACTTCAGCTTGCGCGAAATCTCGGACGGCTGCGTCTCACAGCGCTCGTAGAACATCTGGCCGGGCACCACCTCGAACAGGTCGCCGCGCTTGAAGCTCTCCATCGCGCGGCGGACCAGATTGGCGTATTCGCCCGGCTCATGATCGCCACGCGGCGGGATGCGGTCGGCGGTCTTGAACGGCTCGGCCACCGTATCGCGCGGCAGGCCTTCGGTCGAAAAGCCTTCGCCCGAATAATCGTAGCGGTCGGTCCAGGCCTTGGCCGAATAATGGTCGACGACCAGGATCTCGTCAGGCAGGAACAGCACCAGGTCGCGCTGGCTTTCCTTGCGGACGAGGGTGTGGTCGACCGGGTCGAACTGGAAGGCGAGGTCGTAGCCGAAGGCACCGTAGAGGCCGAGATTGGCGTCCTCGGCGGTCTTGAACAAGGCCGTGATGGCGCGCAGCACGGTGAAGACGGAGGGAACGCGGCTGCGCTCTTCCTCGGTGAAGACGCGGCCGGGCTTGGCAACGTCGAGGCGGACCAGCTTTTTCGAAGTCTCGGCAATCGTGACCTCGGAGAGAGCGCCGAGCGTCTTGCCGATGACCGGCAGCAGTGCCTCGCCACGGCTGTTCAGCGCCTCGATGCGCATGGCGCGGCCGCGGGCGGAGATCACCAAAGGCGGATCGATGATGGCGGTGTCCCAGCGCGTGTAACGGCCGGGATATTCGTAATTGGAGGAGAACACCGCGCCGCGGCGCGCATTCAGCCCGTCGACATAGGCGTCGATCGCACCTTCATAAGGTCGGTCGTGGCGTTCGCGGGTAATTGTGACGCCACCCGCGGTTACGAAGCGTTCAGCGCCGTTTTCCAGAACCTGCATCGTCATTGCCGTCTCCATCAGCTACTTGGGGCAACGGACCCGGGAATGGCTTTAAAAAACAAATGGCCGCCCGGACATTCCGTTGCGGCCACCCTCTCTTTTCACGCGCACGCGTTCGAACAGGCCGCTGTCAGCAGGCCCACCACCAAATGGTCTTAGTCGAACGCATGTTCATGGGGATTCCCATAGCGGCGATTGAGTGGCCACGCAACTGGATTCGGTGCGAAGGCGCCCGGCCTTAATCCTCCAGAGTGCCCGACCTTGCGTCGGCGCTCTTTCTGTCGCCAACAAGTTTCAGCAGGTCCTCGCCGGCGCGGATGATGCGGCGCGAGCGGCGGGTCAGGATGATGCCGTCCTGCGGCGCGAAGACTTCCGTGCGGCCATCGGCTTCGCCCGGGGCATGGATGATGGTGGCGAGACGTGCTCCCCTGGTCACGCGGTCGCCGGGCTTGACGTCGTAGAGGACGGCACCGGAGCGGGGCGCCGGCATCATGTCGATGTTTTCAAGCGGAGCGACGGCACCTTTGAAGGAAGCTGGAGCGGGCAGGGCCTTGTCGGCGACCACGCCGCGCGCGACGAGCAGGCGGTAGAGCCCTTCGGCGTCGGCTGCGGCGAGCGCGCCGTCGACATCGAGGATGCCGCGATATTCGACCGTGGTGGCGACGCGGCGGTCGAATTTCGCCACGCCGGCGGGCGCGTTCTGGTAAGGCATGATGGAGGCGCCCTCGAAGGTGCCGTCAGTGTCCTCGCTCCACAGCACCACCGCGTCGATGCCCATGGCGGCGGCGCAATCGGCCATGGCCGGCCATAGGCTGGTGTGGATGTAGAGATAGGCAAGACCCTCGTCGTCGCAATGCAGGTCGAGCACGATGTCGTGGCCGAGCGATAGCTGCACCAGGCGTGACTTCAGCCGCTGGTCGGCGCCGCCAAGGATGGTGTTGGGCAAGAGGGCGGCATCCGGTGCCGGGAGCAGCGGAAAGCCGCGGTTGAAGTTGGTGCGGGTGCCCAGGTGAAAGCGGCCCTGGTGCTCGCCGAAATGATATTGCGCGCGGCCGATCGGGTTGGCCCAGGGGACGATGGTGATGTTGCCCCTGATGCGGCCTTCGGCCTCGGCCTTGTTCAGCGCCGGCATCAAGGCGTCGATGGCGACGACGCCCGGCAGTTCGCCGGCATGGAGGGCTGCCTGCAGATAGGCGGAAGGTGCGGCCCTGTCGGATCCGGCGAAGCGGAACACCGGGAATTCGTAGGAAACGCCCTCGCTGTCGCCGGCGATGCGTTCGATCGATCTCTGCATGACGTCCTCCATCAGAGTGAGAAGACATGCCCATTGAAGGTGCCGATGTCGATTGGTCCAGCCCCCCGCGCTATGGGCGCAAGTGGTTACTCGGCGGCAGGCTGAAGGGCGGCGACCGGCGCGCGCCGGTCCAGTGCCTGCGAAAGCACCGCCACGGTGACCGCCAGCAGAGCGAGCACCGCGCCGACCAGCGGCAGATTGGCATAGGACACGCCGGCGGAAAGAGCCACGCCGCCGATCCAGGCGCCGCCGGCATTGCCGACATTGAAGGCGCCCTGGTTCAGCGTGGCGGCAAGGTTCGGTCCTTCGGAAGCGGCCTCGACGACGCGGATCTGCAGCGGCGGCACGACGACGAAGATGAGCAGGCCCCACAGGAAGACGATGCCGATGGCAACAGAGGCGATCGCGCCGAACTGCATGAAGCAGACGAAGAGCAGCGCCATCAAAAGCAGCGTGCCGATCACTGTCGGCATCAGCTTCCAGTCGGCCAGCCTGCCGCCGATAATGTTGCCGATGGTCATGCCTGCTCCGAACAGCAGCAGTACCCAGGTGACCGCCGAGGTCGACAGGCCCGACACGTCGGTGAGGTAGGGTTTGATGTAGGTGAAGACGGCAAAAAGGCTGGCTGAGGTCAACGCCGCGATCAGCATCGCCAGCCACACCTGCAGCTTGCCGAGCACACGGACTTCGGCACGCAGGCCGCCGCCGCTCGGCTCAGTGACGTCTGACGCCACCAGCAAGGCGATGGCAGCGACCGAGATCAGGCCGATGCCGACCACGGCCAGGAAGGTGGCGCGCCAGCCGAAGGCTTCGCCCAACGCGGTGCCGGCTGGAACGCCGAGGATGTTGGCCAGTGTCAGTCCCGCGAACATCAGCGCAATGGCGCTGGCTCGCTTGTTGCGCGGCACCAGGCTTGCGGCGACGACAGAGCCGATGCCGAAGAAGGCACCATGGCCGAAGGCGGTGAAGACGCGTGCCGCCATCAACAGCCAGTAATTGGGCGCTATGGCGCAGAACAGATTGCCGACGACGAACAATGCGGCCAGCCCGACCAGCACCGGCTTGCGCGGCAGGTGCGCGGTGGCCATCGCCACGATGGGCGCACCGAAGACGACGCCCAGCGCATAGCCGGTGACCAGCAGGCCGGCGGCGGGGATCGTCACGCCGAGGTCGGCGGCGACCTCCGGCAGCAGGCCCATGATGACGAATTCGGTGGTGCCGATGCAGAAGGACGCAATGGCAAGCGCAAGGATCGGCAACGGCATGGGGCGTCCAGTCTGAATCGGTTCAATTTTCAGACTGCGCGAGGATCGCTGGGGGACGCAACAGACATTGCCGCAATGCAGCAATGCAGAAAGCCGACAGCTCGCCGCATTTTCGGCCGGAGTCGTACCGTCAGGCTATTCCTCAGCACGTTGCAAAAAATCAACGGAACTCTTGGTTGCTCCCTCTCCAGATGAAAAGCATATCTACAAAAAATGAATAGCTAATCAGACATAAAGAAACCATAATAAATCCACACGTCATATTAACGTAGGTTTTCATGGAAATGTATATTAACGCCGCAAACGAACATATAAAAGAAAATGAAATTAAAAACATCATTTTGTTTGGCATTTTTAAAGGCATGTATTGTCTAGAATTGTAGTGTTTCGAACTAACATACGCAAGGTAATACCCAACTAGCGCATACACGACTATGATTCTGCGAAATAAATTTTTATTATCGATCGTTCCTCCTAGCAATACTAAAAAAATTAACGATATCAAGCCGAATATCGCTATAAAAACCCCGTAAGTTCGTTCTGCATTTAAATTGGATTTCCTTAAAATGAAGAACATACATAAAGCCCTTTATAGAAAATCTACCGTGTAAATCACATTAACAACATCGGGGGTGCCAATTTGATATATGGAGCCCCTTACGAAGAGCATGGGTCGTGACCGTTGCGACTCTTCAGCTTACCGCACTTGGTCCAATGATGCTCAACTAGATAGAATTGATGCCTGTAGAGGATTGTCAGACCAGCGGTTTCAGCTCCTGCGCTATCGTCGGCAGCAGTTCCGAGACATTGGGATGGATGTGCACGGCGCGCGCCAAGGTGTCGACGGGCGCCTTGGCGTACATCAGGTCGAGCACGCAATGCACCGCTTCGTCGCCGCCGGGGCCAAGCACCGAACAGCCGAGAATCTGCCTGGTGTCGGCATCGACCAGGATCTTCATGAACCCTTGCGTCTCGCCCTTTTCGACGGCGCGGCCGACGCGGGTCATCGGCCGCTGGCCGACCAGCGCGCGGCGTCCGGATTTCTTCACGGCTGCTTCGGTCATGCCGCAGCGGCCGAGCGGCGGGTCGATGTAGAGCGCATAGGCCTCGATGCGGTCGCTGACCTTACGTGGGTCGTTGTCCAATAGGTTGGCGGCGACGATCTCATAGTCGTTGTAGGAGGTGTGGGTGAAGGCGCCCTTGCCGTTGCAGTCGCCCATCGCCCAGATGCCGGGCACGCTGGTGCGCAACTGGTCGTCGACGGTGACGAAGCCACGCTTGTCGACCGCGACGCCGGCTCTGTCGAGGCCGAGATCGTCGGTGTTGGGCACGCGTCCGATCGCCAGCAGCACATGCGAGCCGACAGCAGCTGGCTTGCCTGCCGAGAAGGTCACGGCGATATCCTTGCCTTGCTTGGCAAAGGCGATTTCGTCGGCGCCGAGATGAACCTCGATCTCCTCGTTTTCGAGGATCGACAGGATGGCGGCCGAGACGTCCTCGTCCTCGCGGCCGGTCAACCGGGAGGCCTTTTCGATCACCGTCACTTCGGAGCCAAAGCGGCGGAACATCTGCGCGAATTCGAGCGAGATGTAGCTGCCGCCGACGACGATGAGATGGCGCGGGAGCACATCGAGGTCCATCATCGACGAATTGGTCAGATAGTCGATGTCATGGACACCGGGCAGGTCGGGCACCGCGGCGCGGCCGCCGGTGTTGAGGAAGATCTTTTCGGCGGTCAGAAGGTCGTCGCCGACGCGCACCGTGTTGGCGGATTCGAAACGCGCATGGCCACGATAGAGCGTACAGCCCTTCATGCCGGCGATCCACGTCTCCAGATTGGTGCGGGCGTCGATCGTCACCTTGTCCTTGCGCGCCTTGATCCTGCTGTAGTCGACCCCGACGGGGCCGGAGAGCGTCACGCCGTAATCGGCGGCGCGCCGCGCCAGACGCGCGGCATAGGCGCTGGCGACCATGGTCTTGGTCGGCATGCAGCCGGTGTTCACGCAGGTGCCGCCGATCAGCTTGCGCTCGATCAGCGCCACGCTCATGCCCGCCGCGTTCAGCCGGCCGGCTAGCGAAGGGCCTGCCTGTCCTGCGCCGATGACAATGGCGTCGAAGGTTTTCGCCGTCATGCCACCGCCGCCACGATCAGAAGGCCGCCGATGATCGCCACCGCATCCTCGATGAAGGCGGCGGGCGGATCCTTGCCGAAGGCGGCGGCCAGCCGGCCCCGCGCTTCGGCACCGCCCACCGTCCCGATGACGGCGCCAATGATGCCGGCGATCAGGCAGACAAGGGTGGCGCCGCCGGTCGCGCCGATCACCGCGCCGCTGAAGGCGCCAAGCAAAATACGGGCGCCGAACTGCTGCGGCACCTTGCGGCTCGGCGTCGACGGCAGCTGGTCGGTGATGAGCTCGACAATGGCCAGGATGGTGAAGATACCCACGGCGGCCCAATGACTCATGAAGCTGGCCCAGGTGCCGGCGACCGGCAGCCAGCCGAGATACGCGCCCCAAGCAACAGTGGCCGGCGCGGTCATGGCGCGAAGACCGGCAATGACGCCGATCAGAAGTGCAAGTATGTACAGCATGATTCCCCCTCAAATGCCGGACGGGCTGCAGGCAAAGACACGCCACCATAGCCGGGTATTTGACCAGCTGCGATATAGACCTTGGTGTTTTCCCGCCGGAACCAACTGTGCTTTGGCTGCAATTCGAAGAGGAGATATCGCCATGTCTGAAAGTGAGCGCGGCGAGATGGCCGATGGCGAATGGTACACCTTCCTGGATAGCGAACTGGAGAGTCTGCGCGGCATCGTGCGCGACGCATTGTTCGAGCACAAGACGCTGCCGCCGCGACAGCGCGGCAACTCGGCGCCGATGCCTGGATCGGTGGCAGCGCCGTCATCCTCGGCGGCGTCAGCATCGGCGAAGGCGCCATCGTCGGGGCGGGCGCTGTGGTGACGCGCGACGTGCCGGCCAATGCGACCGTCGTTGGCAATCCGGCGCGACCGGTCAAGCGTGGCTGAGTCTCTTCAACCGATCAGGCATGCGCTATCTGTCCGTCAGCCCGCCTTGAGAATTCCCGCCGGTATTGCGCCGGCGACGTCCTGAGCCTTGCGGCAAAGTGCTGGCGCAGCGATGTGGCGCTGCCGAAGCCGGCCTCGAAGGCCACCATGTCCATCGATTTTTCCGTGGCTTCCAGCAACCGCTGCGCCAGTTCGATGCGCTGACCGGTCAGCCAGTCGCCGAAGCTGGTGCCGATCGATTTCTGGAAGCGGCGGGTGAAGGTACGCCGGGTCAGGCCGGCGGCCTCGGCGACGCTGTCGAGACTGTGCGCCTCGCCAAGCGTGGCGCGCACCGCGTCGAGGGCCCCGGTGAAGCGGTCGGCGTTCGCACTTTTCGCGACGGGGCGTTCGATGAACTGCGCCTGCCCGCCCTGCCGGTGCGGCGACAGCACGACGTGCCGGGCGAGCCGCAGCGCCGCCTCGGCGCCGTAACGGGCGCGCACGATATGCAGACAGCAGTCCAGGCCGGCGGCGACGCCGGCGGAGGTGACGATGTCGCCTTCATCGACATAGAGCACATCCGCATCGACTGAAATGTCGGGGTGCAGGTCCCGCAGCTGGTCCGTATAGGCCCAGTGCGTGGTTGCTTTCCGTCCCGAAAGAAGGCCGGCGGCGGCGATGGCAAAGGTGCCGAGACAGAGGCCGACAATCAGCGCCCCGCGCCGGTGCGCGCGGCCGAGCGCTTCGTGGAGCGGCCTGGCCAGCGGGGCTTCCAGATCCTTCCAGCTTGGAATGATGATGATATCGGCATCGTCGAGCGCGGACAGCCCGTGCCGGACAACAATGCTCAGCCCGGCATCGGTCTGGATCAACCCGTCCTCGACCCCGCAGACGCGGAAGTCGAAGCGCGGCAGGCCGAGCCTGGTGCGGTCGGCGCCGAACACCAGGCAGGGCACGGAGAGATGGAACGGGCTGATACCATCGAAGGCAAGCACGGCAATGATCGGGGCGGTCATGGGCATTTCCGACAGTTGAATGCGGATTGTCCCAATTCTTTCGGATGATGTCAATTGGGTCACTTTTGGCAGCTCGGCGACCTGCCTATTTTCGGTCATCGCATTCAAGCCGGAAAGGAAAACACCATGTCTGACCCTGCCACCGCAACGCCGCGCCGCGCGCTCGTCGTCATCGACGTCCAGAACGACTATGATGGTGGCAATCTCGCCATCCAGCATCCGCCATTCCCTGACAGCGTCGTCAATGTGGCGCGTGCGATGGACGCGGCGGCAGCGGCCGGTATCAAGGTGGTCGTCGTCAAGCAGATGGCGCCCGAGACGTCACCGGTCTTCGCCAAGGGCAGCCATGGCGGCGAACTGCATCCCGAAATCGCACGGCGCGGCCGTGACCATTATGTCGAGAAGATGCTGCCATCGGCCTTCACCGGCACCGACCTTGAGGAATGGCTAAGGGCCAATGTCATCGATACGATCACGGTCGTCGGCTACATGACGCACAATTGCGACCTGTCGACCATCATCCATGCCGTGCATATGGGCTTTGCGGTCGAGTTCCTGTCCGATGCGGCCGGTTCGGTGCCCTACGCCAACGGCGCCGGCTATGCCTCGGCCGAGGAGATCCACCGCGTGATCACGATCATCCTGCAGTCGCGCTTCGCGGCGGTGCTGAAGACCGCCGAATGGATCGAATGCCTGAAGACGGGCGCTTTGCCGGAGCGTGATACGATCTATGCATCGAACCAGCGGGCGCTGGCGCGCAACGCCGCGTAGACGGGTCGTCCCGAATGAAAAAGGGCGCCACCCGGCGCCCTTTTGTCCGTCGATACCACGAGGCTTAGAACAGGCCTTCGATCTGGCCGGCCTCGTTGAGGAAGATCTTTTCCGAGGACGGCGCCTTGGGCAGGCCCGGCATGGTCATGACCTCGCCGCAGATGATGACGACGAAGCCGGCACCCGCCGAAAGCCTGACCTCGCGCACCGGCACGGTGTGGCCGGTCGGCGCGCCGCGCAGGTTCGGGTCGGTCGAGAATGAATACTGGGTCTTGGCCATGCAGACCGGGAGGTTGCCGTAGCCAGCCTGTTCCCAGGCATGCAACTGGTCGCGCACCGACTTGTCGGCGATCGCTTCCGAGCCGCGATAGATGCGCTGGACGATGGTGTTGATCTTCTCGAACAGCGGCATGGCGTCGGGATAGAGCGGCGCGAACTGCGAGGCGCCGGATTCGGCCAGCGCCACCACCTTGTTGGCGAGGTCCTCGATGCCGGCCGAGCCGTTGGCCCAGTGCTTGCACAGGATCGCCTCTTCGCCCATCGAGGCGACATAGTCCTTCATCGCCTGAATTTCGGCGTCGGTGTCGGAATAGAAGTGGTTGATGGCAACCACCGCCGGCACGCCGAACTGCCTGATATTCTCGATGTGGCGACCAAGGTTGGCGCAGCCCTTCTTCACCGCCTCGATGTTTTCCTTGCCAAGGTCTTCCTTCTTGACGCCACCATTCATCTTCATGGCGCGCACGGTGGCGACGATGACGGCAGCTGCCGGCTTGAGGCCCGCCTTGCGGCACTTGATGTCGAAGAATTTTTCAGCACCAAGGTCGGCGCCGAAGCCGGCTTCGGTGACGACATAGTCGGCGAGCTTCAGCGCCGTCGTGGTGGCGACGACCGAGTTGCAGCCATGCGCGATGTTGGCGAACGGGCCGCCATGGACGAAGGCGGGGTTATTTTCCAGCGTCTGCACCAGGTTGGGCTGCATGGCGTCCTTGAGCAGGACGGCCATGGCGCCGTCGGCCTTGAGGTCGCGGGCATAGACCGGCGACTTGTCGCGGCGGTAGGCGACGATGATGTCGCCGAGGCGCTTTTCCAGATCCTTCAGGTCGGTGGCAAGGCACAGGATGGCCATGACTTCCGAGGCGACGGTGATGTCGAAACCGGCTTCGCGCGGGAAACCGTTGGCGACGCCGCCGAGCGAGCAGATGATCTCGCGCAGCGCCCGGTCGTTCATGTCCATGACGCGGCGCCACACGACGCGGCGCGTGTCGATGCCGAGCTCGTTGCCCCAGTAGATGTGGTTGTCGATCAGCGCCGACAGAAGATTGTGCGCGGTGGTGATGGCGTGGAAGTCGCCGGTGAAGTGGAGGTTCATGTCCTCCATCGGCACGACTTGCGCGTAGCCGCCGCCGGCGGCACCGCCCTTGACGCCGAAATTCGGGCCGAGCGAGGCCTCGCGGATGCAGATGATGGCCTTCTTGCCGATGCGGTTCAGGCCGTCACCAAGGCCGACGGTGGTGGTCGTCTTGCCTTCGCCGGCCGGGGTCGGGTTGATGGCGGTGACCAGGATCAGCTTGCCGTCCTTGTTGCCCTTCACCGACTTGATGAATTCGGCTGATATCTTGGCCTTGTCGTGGCCGTAGGGCAGCAGATGTTCGGTCGGGATGCCGATCTTCTGGCCTATCTCCTGGATCTGCTTTTTCTTAGCGCCACGCGCGATCTCGATGTCGGACTTCACTTCGGCCATGACGGCTTTCCTCTGGATTGGACGGTGGAGGGGACGGGGTTGATGTCGCTCGCAAGAAGGCTGGAACCGGACGCGCGGGCATCTAACCCTGTCGCAGCCGTGGCGTCAACTTTCATGCAACTATGTTTCCTATGAAGAAAATTCATCCGCGGCCGGCCGACCTCTCCTCGGTTCTTTCTGGCTCCGCTTGCCGCGCCGTATAGAAGCCAGAGCAGGGGCGTCTCCGCCGTCTCAAAACAGCCGCACAATGCACGGAATGCGACAGAAGCGACGGCGCAAATTCGCCATCACCGGAGGTTGTAGCCGAACAGCGTTACTGCGTCAGCACGTTGCTGATTTCAACCATGTTGGAACGCACCCGAAGCACGTAGAAGCCCATGGTCGTCAGATGTGTCGGCAGCAGCCAGCCATCCTCCCGGCCGTTGGCGATGATGAAAGGCTGGATGCGCAGCGCCGAGACGAACTGCGCGTCCATCGTGTCCCACAGGCTCTGCAGGTGCTTTTCCTTGATGACGCCCTCGAAATCGGCCTGGGCGCCCTTCATCAGGCCATAATAGGCATAGAGCTGGCCATAGGCGAACCAGTAGCGGTCGTCGGCACGGAAGTCGAACCAGCCATTGTTGTGGTTTTCGGCGCGCTCCTTGAGGATGGCCGAGGTCGAGCCGATGTCGCTGGCGATGCGATCGATATATTGCTTCAGATTATCCGCGCGGGCATCGAAAGTCGCCTGGCAGGTGGCGAGGCGGGCGTTGAAAGAGCGCAGATTGCCCATCGCGCGCCGATACATGCTAGGCGTGGTAGCGGTCATGCCGTTGCGGCTGATATACCAGATGGACTCGTCATACTGCAGCTGGCCGCGGGCATCCTGGAGATTGGTGTCGATCTGCGAGGTGGTACGCACACGGCCGAGGTTGTCGGCAAGCTCGGTGGCTGTGCGCCGCACCGCCTGATTGATGCCGCGCTGGAACGAAGCCTTGTTGTCCATCCATGGCGTGTCGTCCCAGTCGATGCCGAACAGGCCGAGTTTGTAGAGGACCATCGACGAGACCCAGGCGTTCTGATTGACGTTGAAGTCGATCAGGTCGGCGGCAATCTGAGCGATGCCGGAGTTGCCGCAGGTCTTTGCCGTGTCGGTGCCGGCGCCGGCGGCAACCTGTTCGCCGGCGGAAACATTGCGTTTCTCGAAGCTGTAGGTGTCGGGATAGTTCGGGTTGAAATTGCGCCACCATTGGGTGGCGTAGAAGAAGTTGGCGTAGAGGCCGACAAGCACCAGCAGCGCGAGGGCGACCAAGGCCTTGAGGATCCAGCCGCGCTGCGTGTACCAGCGCCCGGCCCACATGAACGGCCACAGGATGACTCCGATGACGAGGCCGATGCCGCGGCCGATCCATTGGAAAATCCGGGTGAAAAAGTTCACGATCGGATCGAGCATGGCTGTGTCACCCCTCAGTCAGTCAGGCCGTAGAGGCGCGTGCGAAACGCCACTTTGTCCTTCAAATATGTGGTTTTCAGAACGTCGACAACATGCGATCGCCAGGCGTCGCTGAAGCCGTCATAGTCCTTGTAGAACCGGTCCTTGTTGAAGATGTAGCGCGAGACGAAGTCCGCCGGCACGAAATCCGAAATCAGCCTGTTGGTCAGCCAGGCGTCGGGATAGTCAGGCTTGGCGCGGATCACCAGGAAACGCTGCCGCGGCAGGACGTCCTCGATCTTGAGATGGCCGAGCTGGGCGATCTCGCGCTTGGCGGCGTTGAGGAAGGGGAAATTGCCGTCCCTGGTGATCAGGTCGGCATGGCTCTGGATCCAGGTCTGCAGCCAGATCTTGTCGACATCGGTAAGGTTGCGGTTCGGCTCGGCGTCATGGATCAGCGTGCGCACCACCATCTCGGCGCGGTGTTCGAGATAGCCGGACGCCTCGATCCAGGAAGCGCGGGGCAGCTCGATGCGGCCGGTGGCGGCCAGGAACTTGAACACCTTGTCGGCATCGTTGATCGAGAGATAGCTCACCTGCCATGGCCGCGAGCGGCGAAAGCCGGGGGCGGCCGGGTCGCTGATCACGGTCGTCATGTCGGGATCGACGAAGACATAGAGTCCGCCGAAATGGCTGGTCCAGTAGGCGCTATGGCGGAAGATCACCTGGTCGGGCACCAGCGCGTTCTCGCGGATGTCGCCGCAGACCTTGGCCAGGTCCACCATGCGGGTCAGCATCGCATTGTCGCGCCAGGCGTCGGGTTCCTGTTTCAGCCGGTCGACGAGCTTGCCGAGTTCGGCGGCCTTGCCCAGCACATTCTCGGCCGACAGCACCTTGAACTCGACCTGGTTGATCGACAGTAGATCCTCGATTTCGTTGACCTTGGGAACGGAGTCCTCGATCTCGCCGTAGATGACGTCCTTGATGGTCAGCGCGTCGATGGCGCGCTGGTTCCTGGTCATGAACTCGAACATCAGCTGCGAGGTGTTGGAGAAGGCGGTGTGCACCACCGGCAGGTCGATCTGCGAGGGCGTCAGGATGATGAAGCGGCGATTGACCTCGTTGGGGTCGAGATAGTCATAGTCGCCGCACTCCTCGGCCACTTCCGGCGAGAAGCCGGTGCGGTCGATCTGGAAGCTCTCCAGCTTGGTGGGCTCGAGGCCGAAGGCGGCAAGCGCCTTGTTGTAGCGCTGGATGAGATGCGGCTCGTCGACTGTAAGCAGCCGGCCGTAGATCAGCTCATTGTCGCGGAGGAGGTCAGGTTTTTTGCTGATCATGTTGAAGGGTCCGAGGGGCTTTGCCTGATAAGGCGAAGCGCCAACGCTGACGCCTCCCTCTCCCCGTCCTTCACGGGGAGAGGGTAAGGGTGAGGGGCAGCGCAGACGGTCAAAGACATGTCTCCCCATAGCCCTCGGCGGCAATAAATCGAAGGTCGTGCGTGTCGATATTGCGCTCCAAGCGCTGCTCAATAGCAGCCAATAGCGTTTCGAGCACGGCTCCGATCTTTCAAAACATCGATGTTCCAAAAACGTAGGATAGACCAGCCATTTGAGACGATGAAGCGATCCCTCGCCTGATCGTATTTGTTGCCCGCATGCTGGCTTCCATCGACCTCCACAATCAGCTGGCATTCTCTACATGCGAAGTCAGCAAAGAAGGTTCCTATCGGAAACTGCCGCACGAATTTATGGCCGTTTAGTCTGCGGTCGCGCAATTCCGTCCAAAGTGCGCCTTCGGCATCGTTGTCCGACTGGCGCAGACGTCTTGCCCGTTTTGTTGTCGCGATTTTCGGTCCACGCATGCGCCGCCCCTCACCCTTACCCTCTCCCCGTGAAGGACGGGGAGAGGGGGCGTCAACGTCGGCCTCTCGTCCTTCGACGTTGTGATTGCAGCCTGTCCATCGATGGTTCACGGGAGAAGGAAGCTCACGCATTCCAAAGCCCCTTCTTCTTCATCTCCTCCATCTCGCGGGCCGCGCGTTCGCGCAGGCGGGTGTCGCGCAGCAGTTTTTCCACCGCGGCATCGTCGGACTTGTCGGAATAGCGGAACTCGCTGTCCGCGTAGCGGTTGATCTCCTGCATCACCATGTCCATCGAAAACGGCCCGCGCAGGTCCTCGATCATCGCCTTCTTGTCGTCGTAGCTCTTGTGCATGAAGGCTTCGGGCTTCTCGAACCAGTCGTCGGGAAGTTCGATGTCCATGGCGCGCATCTTGATGGCGTCGGTGATGTTCTTGATGGCGCGGCCGGTGAAGCGTGGCTCGGCATCCTTGATCAGGCGCAGATAGGTGCCGATATCGGCCATGGTCCTGGGCGCGCCGTTCTCCTTCATGTAGCGTTCATAGACCCGCATCAGCCCGTCCTCCCGCGGCTTCTCGTGCTGCTCATAGGCTTCCGCGACGGCGCGCTGGATTTCCTGTGCTGCGTAGAGTTTGTGGTCGCCCAGCGGAATCTTGTGGTTCTTGCCGGCGAGAAGGACAAAAATGTCGATGTAGTCGTCGCGCGTCTGCGGTCCGTCGACCAGCCAGCGGGCGCCGGCGCGCTGGCGCAGCGCGTCGTCGACATTTTCGGGATAGTTGGAAAACATGCCGAACGAGCAGTTGCCACGCACGACCGTGGACGCTCCTCCGAAGGCGTCCATCAGGACGCCGGTGATTTCCTGCTGGCCGGCCGAGGCGCGGTCGTCGGAGCGGCGCGCCGCCACCTGGTCGATGTCGTCGATAGTGCCGAAGCCGATGACGCGCGGATTGAGCACATTGTTGATGAACTGGCGGCAGTTCTGGCCCGACTTGCCTTGATAGGACGAGATCTGGTCGACACCGAAATTCTCATAGGCGAAGGGGTAGCCTGCGACCTGGCAGTAGCCGTTGACAAGGCCGGCGATCATCTGGATCAGCGTCGTCTTGCCGGTGCCGGGCGCACCGTCACCGATGAAGGTGAAGAGGAAGCCGCCGAGTTCGACGAAGGGGTTCAGTTCGCGCTCGAAGTCATAGGCCATCAGCATCTTGGCGAGCTTGACCGACTGGTATTTGGCGATGTGGTTGCCGACGACCTCTTCGGGCTTCTTGAAGGTCATCACCAGCGGCTTGGAGCGCTTGCCGGGCGCAACATCGAAACCGTCGAGGGTGAAATCGTCGACGTCGATGC
This sequence comes from Mesorhizobium sp. B4-1-4, assembly GCF_006439395.2. Lineage (NCBI taxonomy): Bacteria > Pseudomonadati > Pseudomonadota > Alphaproteobacteria > Hyphomicrobiales > Phyllobacteriaceae > Mesorhizobium > Mesorhizobium sp. B4-1-4. Next base: position 3,696,723 of record NZ_CP083950.1, on the reverse strand, counting down.
GGATATGGGCGCTCTCGAACGGGCCGATGCCGTCGAAGCGGCCCTTGCGCGCCAGCAGCCCGTCCATGGCGACGCGGGCGAAGGCACGGGCGCGAGTCATCAGGTCGGCATCGTCGGATGAGCCTGCTATCGCCTTGTCCAGGCCGGCGATGATCGACTTCACCGCATCCTGGGGTGTGTCGAAGAGAAAATCCGGCTCGGGGATGTCATTCGGCGCCTCGCCGTTGCTGTCGATCAGCTGGAACAGGTAGGAGGCGAGGCTGAAGGCCGAAATGTAGGCCGAGGCCGACAGCAGCTTCTTGAAGATGGCGGCATCGTTGCCTTCGAGGGGCGCGCGGGCATTTTTCGCCTGCAGGCTTTCGAGATCCGAGCCCTCGGCAAAAACATCCGATACCGCCAGCGCGATCGCCGTGCCGCGCCGGGCGCGAAACAACAGCGTGTGTTGCGGGATGGTGAACAACTGGTCGTCGGGATGGACGGCGCCGACGGTCTTCGACAGCTCGACCTCACGCGTGCGGCGCACCGAGCCGACCGACACCGTCGAGACGAAGCGGCGGTTGGTGCCGGCCAATGCCGTGCCGGATTCGCGCGACGGGTCCTCCAGCGCGACGATGCGGGTGATGAAGCTTTGCGCGATGGCGCGATGCTTCTCGATCGCCGCTTCCGGGATGGTGGTCAGGCCGGTGTCCATGAAGGATGCTCCCTGGTGTGGCGGTCAGACGTCCGAGATCACCTGCCCGTTGGACAGGATGTGAACCTTGTAGCCGGCAAAAATCTTCTGCGCCTCGCCGGCGGCGTAGAGTGCCTGGTAGGCTTCGTGCGGAATCAGCGCATGGTTCTCATAGCTCGACACGCCCTGGCGCGCGGCTTCCAAATCGTCGGTGTTGATGAAGAATTCCTCGGACGACGGCTCGCTCGACCAAAGGCCCCTGCGGCCGGGCTTTTCGCTCTTCGAATAGACTTCCTGGATGGTCCAGGTCAGCAGCCAGGCATTGTCGGGCTTGCGAACCTTGGCCAGCACTTCGGCGACGACGGAATTGTTCTCGGTGATGCCGGCCGAATAAAAGGGACCGAGCACCACGCGGCGCAGCTGCTTGGGATGCAGCTCGGGGAAATCCTTGTCGAGGTTGACCGCGATGGTGGCCGGCGACAGCGTGTAGGCGGAGTTCTTCTCGGTGAAATCGTCGAAACGGTGGGCAAGCTCGGGATTGAGCAGGCCGTCGACGGGGAGCGGAATGTCGACCTTGTCGTTGAGCTTGCCGTTCCTGTCGACGAGCTGGCGGATCATGTTCTCGGAGGAGTCCTCCACCGTCGCCATGTAGACCAGCGGCAGGTTGGCGCTGCCGTCGAAGGTCGCCCAATGGACGAGATAATAGGGCCGCGCTGTCTTCGGGTTGACCGAAACATTTGCGGTTTGCGCCAGCATGAACGGGCCGAAGGTTTGCTCGCTCTTGACGTCCTCGAGGTAGAGCCGCTCAGCCATCGACCGCTGCAGCGCCTCGGGGAATTCCTTGTGGCGCAGGATGAAGTCCGCCATCTCCTCGCGCAGTTCGCTGGCCAGTGGGATGTTGGCGAGCCGCGCGTCGGCGTGGCGGCGGTCGTTTTCCAGTTCGAGCAGGTTCTGGAACACCGGGAAGCCGCTTTCGGCGCGCGAAATGCGAAACGTGTCCATGAAGCCCAGCCGGTTGCGCCAGCAGGAGAAGGACTTGTCGAGCCGGGCGATATATTCGGCGACGACCCTGGCGACGATGCCGTGCCGGTAGAGCGGCGAACGGTCGTCGCGCATGAACACTTCAAGGCCGCTGAGCGCTGCCGTGATCGCCGAGAAATACCGCGCCGCCGCGTCGTTTTCGGAGGTCATGCTATCGGCCCTGGATTGTCGCACCGGTGCGCGCGGCAATTATGACTGCACGTAATTGGCCGAATTGTGCTTCTTCAGCACCTCGTCGAAGCGGCGGGCAAAGGCGTCGTCCGCGAGCTTCTTGCGGCGCTGGATGTCGGCGGTGGCGACCATGTTCTTCTCGTGCATCTCAAGCAGATCGCCGATGTGCTTCTGCGAGGCGGCGCCAATGCCGGCCATGGTTTCCTCGGCCGTGTTGTCGACCTGGCTGCCCAGCGTGTTGATCTTGTGGGCAACGTCCTGCTGGGCTGCGGTCTTCAGCGAATCCTCCAGCGCCTTGTAGAGCACGATGCGCTGCTCGGTATCGATGGTCAGCTTGTTGATCAGCGTCGACTGCGCGGCGATCTGGTTGTTGAGCGAATCGACGAAGGTCTGGAACATCGAGGTGTAGCGCTCCAGCGTCTGGCTCTCAGCCAGCAGTTCCTGCTCCTTGGCCTGCTTCTCATTGTATTCGGTGGCCAGTTTCGACCGCTCGCCTTCGAGCTGGGTGCGATCCTTCTGGCTGGTCGAGGCTGCGATCTTGTTCTCGATGTCGAGCAGCATCGGGTTGAGCTCCTCGATGCGTTTCTGCACGGCTTCGAGGTTCGTCATGGTGGTCTTGCGGCGCTCGATCACTTGCGACAGGCTGGCCTCGGAGGTCTTGTAGCGTTGGTCGAGAATCTCTTTCTGCGCCTTGAGGATGCCGACGATGGTGTCGGACTTGGCCAGCAATTCCTGCAGATTGCCGGCCAGCGACATGTTGCGGACGCGGTCGGTGCGCATGCGCTGCTTGCGCTGCGCCGAAAAGACGCCGACGAAGTTCTCCCAGCCGGTATAGTTCTTCATGCTCTCGAATTCGGCGCCGAAGACATTGGTCGCGTCCTCGAGCCCGATGATCAGGTCGGCGATGTTGCCTTCCATCACCTTCTGCTGTTTCAGCACGTCCTCGATGCGGGCGTTCTCGATGTCGAAATTGGCGTCGCCGATCTTCTTGTCCGATGTGGCGAGCGTGTCGAGCATGGTGCCGGACTGCTCGATCCTGGCCCGCATGTCCTGGACGACCTGCTTGGTCTTGGCAATTTCGGCGTCGAAATCCTGCAATGTCGCCATAAGGGCCTCCCACTTCGGCATCAGGTCGCTGGTCGCGAACAGCGGCGAATATAAGTGGGGCATCCGGGGATTGAAAGGCGCGACGACAAGGGCGGAGCGAAAACAAAATATCCGGCCGCGCCCTTGAAAACCAATGGAGCCGTGGTCATAGCGTGATCAACTGGCCAGCCAGTCGTAGTTCAGCTGATTTTGAACTTTCATGCCGGCAAAGCAATCAGTCTCCGCCGAGGCGGATGCCCTCCGAATTCGACAAATAACTGACCAGTTGCAGCCGGCTCAGGGTTTTGGGTCGGCCTTCAGATAGGCAATGACGTTGGCGATGTCGTCATCGCTGCTGAGGCCACCAAAAGCCATCCTGTTGCCGGGCACCTTCAGCCTGGGCGCCTTGAGGTATTCGGCAAGATTCGCCTCATCCCAGACAAGACCGGCGGCGCCAGCGCTTTTCATGGCCTCCGAATAGTGGCCGAGGAAGCTTTCGGCGGTTCCGGCCGTGCGGCCGACGACACCCATCAGATGCGGGCCGACCTTGTCGCGGTCGGTAGCCGCTTCATGGCAGGCAACGCACCGGTTGAAGACGTGCTTGCCCAGCACCGGGTCACTGCCAGCATGAGCGGCAAGCGAGGTGACAAGCAGAAGGGTGCTGGCTGACAAAACGGCTCGAAGCATGGCTGACCCGGGGAGCTCTGGCTGACGGCCTTGTAGGACGGAGGCCTTAACAAACGCTGCATCGGCAGATCGGGGGCGATGCGTGGTCCGCGCGCCAGGTCAGGCCCTGGTGAAGCCGATAAAATCGTCGGGCGCGGCGCGGCCCATTTCCTCTTCCCAGTGGCGGCGGCAGAGCGAGACATAGACGTCCTTGCCGATCGCCACCTGTTCGCCCTGGCGGGCAACCTTGCCGTCCGGGCCGAGGCGCACGACCATCGTCGCCTTGCGGCCGCAGCGGCAGATGGTGCGGACCTCGCGCAGCTCGTCGGCGATCGCCAGCAAGGCGCGCGAGCCGGGAAACAGCTTGCCCTGGAAATCGGTGCGCAGGCCGTAGCACATGACTGGGATGTCGAGCCGGTCGGCGATGCGGGCGAGCTGCCAGACCTGCTCCTCCTCGAGAAACTGCGCCTCGTCGACGAAGACGCAATGGACGGCGCTGCGCCCGTGATGTTCGGCGACGCGGGCGAACAGATCGTCGCCGTCACGGAACATCTCGGCCTCGGTCTCCAACCCGATGCGCGACGAGATCAGGCCACTGTCGCCCTTGCTATAGTGGCCGGCGACGAACAGCATGGTCGTCATGCCGCGCTCGCGATAATTGTACGATGCCTGCAAGAGCATGGTCGTCTTGCCGGCATTCATCGTCGCGTAGTGGAAATAGAGCTTGGCCATGCCGCTCTTTTAAGCCGACTTGCCGCGGTGCGGGGAGGGCCTGCCGCCGCATTCCCCTGAAAAAGCCGTCACGGGCCGGCGCCGACAAGGTCAGGCCGGGTCGGCATAGCGTCGGCCGTGTCGCTGATTGGCCAGCCCGCGCCGTTGATCGTGATTGCCTTGATGCTTGAAACCGCACGAGAATGGTGTTTGGCTGACGAAACAAGGCGGGCAGAAAAACCGTAACTTCGCCTCGCCAAAGAATCGCAATGGGAGAAAGTACATGTCGCGTATGAATTCTTTCGTCGCCGGCCTCGGCCTGGCGGCTTTCCTGTCCACGAGTGCCGCCTTTGCCGGCGATCCGGCGAGTTGCAAGACTGTTCGTCTCTCCGATGTCGGCTGGACCGACATCCAGGCCACCACCGGCCTCGCCTCGGTGCTGCTTACCGCGCTCGGCTATGAGCCGAAGGTCATCCAGCTGTCGGTGCCGGTGACGATGGCGTCGCTCAAGAACAAGGACCTCGACGTCTTCCTCGGCAACTGGATGCCGTCGATGACCAACGACATCAAGGATTACACCGCCGACGGTTCGGTCGAGACCATCAGCACGAACCTGACCGGCGCCGGTTATGGCATCGTCGTGCCGACCTATGTCGCGGATGCCGGCGTCAAGTCGCTGACCGACCTCGGCAAGTTCAAGGACAAGTTCGACGGCAAGATCTACGGCATCGAAGCCGGCAATGACGGCAACCGCATCATCCTCGACATGATCAAGAACCCGAAGGACAACCTCGCCGGGTTCGAGCTGGTCGAGTCCTCGGAGGCCGGCATGCTGACGCAGGCCGAGCAGTCGATGAAGAACAATGAGTGGATCGCCTTCCTCGGCTGGACGCCGCATCCGGTGATGGGCGCCATGAAGATCACCTATCTCGACGGCATGGGCGACAGCGGCTTCGGTGCGGCCACCGTCTATACCAATGTGCGCAAGGGCTACACAACCGAGTGCCCGAATGCCGGCAAGTTCATCGCCAACCTGAAGTTCAACCTCGACATGGAAGGCCAGATGATGGACGCCATCCTGAAGGGCGGCGACGCCCAGACGGTCGCGACCGACTGGCTGAAGAAAAATCCGGACGCGGTCAAGCCATGGATTGCCGGCGTCACCACCTTCGACGGCGGCGATGCGGCGGCGGCGGTCAAGACCGCGCTTGGAGGTTGAGCCGGCTTTGATTTCGGCATGACCGAAAGAAAAGGGCAGCCATCTGGAAAAGGCTGCCCTTTTTCATATGCTGTGACAAGATGACGTCGCGACAGTACGGAGCCAAAGACAGAGCTCCGGCGGAAGAGGGGTGAGATGGATCCGATTTCCAAATTCATGGTCGATCACAAGATCCCGATCGGCGCCTGGGGAAAGTCGTTTTTCGGTTTCCTCACCGACAATTTCGACACCGTCTTCAGAGCTTTCTCCAACGGGCTCAATTTCATCCTCGACGGGCTGGTCAACCTTTTGCTGATGGTCCCGCCGGTGCTGCTGGCGCTCGTCATCGCCGTCATTGCCTGGCTGCTGCAGCGTTCGCGGCCGCTCGCCATTGCCGTCTTCCTCGGCCTGATCTTCATCATCAACCAGAACCTCTGGAAGCAGACGGTGCAGACGCTGGTGCTGGTCGTCGCCGCCGCCGCGATGGCGATGGCGATCGGCGTGCCGCTCGGCATCTGGGCGGCGCACAAGCCGAAGGTCTATCGCGTCATGCTGCCGGTGCTCGACCTGATGCAGACGCTGCCGACCTTCGTCTACCTGATCCCGGTGCTCACCCTGTTCGGTCTCGGCAACGCGCCCGGCCTCATCGTCACCATCATCTTCGTCATCCCGACCGCTGTCCGGCTTACTCATCTCGGCGTCGTTTCCGTGCCAAAGTCGATCATCGAGGCAGGCGAGGCGTTCGGCGCCACCAAGCGCCAGCTCCTGTGGAAGGTGGAATTGCCCTCGGCCCTGCCCACCATCATGGCGGGGCTGACCCAGTCGATCATGCTGTCGCTGTCGATGGTGGTGTTCGCCGCCCTGATCGGCGCCGGCGGCCTCGGCACCGAGATCAACCGCGCGCTCGGCTCACGCCGCATCGATCTCGGGCTTGAAGCAGGCTTGGCCATCGTCGTGCTCGCCATCGTGCTCGACCGGATGACCCGCATTGGCGTTGGAGGCAAGAAATGACCGTCGCCGTTGATTTCAGGAACGTCGACATCGTCTTCGGCGCCGATCAGGCGGGCTCGCTGGCGATGATCGACAAGGGCGCGACGCGCGCCGAGATACTCGAGAAGACCGGCAATGTGCTGGGCTGCGCCGGCGCCAGCCTGACCGTGCACGAGGGCGAGATTTCCGTGCTCATGGGTCTGTCCGGTTCGGGCAAGTCGACATTGCTGCGGGCCGTCAACCGCCTGAATGTCGTCTCGCGTGGACAGGTCCTGGTCAAGGACGGCGACCGCACGGTCGATGTCGTCACCTGCGACGAGGCGACCTTGCGGCGGCTGCGGCAGAAGCAGGTGGCGATGGTGTTTCAGCAGTTCGGGCTGCTGCCCTGGCGCACGGTGGAGGAAAATGTCGGCCTCGGTCTCGAACTCGCCGGCGTGCCGGACGCCGAACGCAAGGAACGCGTGCACAAGCAGCTCAAGCTGGTCAATCTCGACCAGTGGTCGAAGAAATACGCCCATGAGCTGTCGGGCGGCATGCAGCAGCGCGTGGGGCTGGCGCGCGCCTTCGCCACCGAGGCGCCGATCCTGTTGATGGACGAGCCGTTCTCGGCGCTCGACCCGCTGATCCGCACCAAGCTGCAGGACGAATTGCTGCAGCTGCAGGCGGAATTGAAGAAAACCATCATCTTCGTCAGCCACGACCTCGAGGAGGCGCTGAAGATCGGCAGCCATATCACCATCATGGAGGGCGGCCGCATCGTCCAGACCGGCGCGCCGGAGGACATCGTGCTCAGGCCCGCCAACGACTATGTCCGCGATTTCATCGCCAATGTGAACCCGCTATCGGTGCTGACCGCCTGGAACGTGATGCGCGACCGCCGCGACCTCGAACACGGCACGGACGGCTGGGTGTGGCTCGACCGGCGCAAGACGACGCGCTTCAAGATCGACGAGCATGGGCTGGTGGCGGCGGCCGAACGCGACGGCAAGCCGGCGGTGTGGGTGTCCTGCGCCGATGTCGAGAGACAGCCGGAGGAGAGCGCCCAGGTGTTCTGGGCCAATCCCGGCACGTCGCTGAAGACAGTGATGCTGGCCATGCACCGTTCGCAGACGGCACCGGTGGCGCTGTTCGACGACCAGTCGCGTTTTGTCGGCGCGATCGGCATCCGCGACGTGCTGAGCGCGGTGCTGCGGCGATAGAGCAATTTCAGGAAAAGTGTGAAACGGCTTTCCGTCTGGAATTGGTCGCCGGAAGATAGCTTAATTCAGGTCGCCAGCGGCAGGCGCAACTCCGTCAGCAGTCCACCATCCGGATGATTGGACAGGCGGATCTCGCCGCCGGCGGCGCGCGCGATGTTGCGCGCGATGGTGAGGCCGAGACCAAGACCGCCGGTCTGGCGGTTGCGGGACTGTTCCAGCCGGACGAAGGAGCCGAACACGGCATCGATCTGGGCCTGCGGTATGCCAGGCCCTTCGTCGCGAATGGCGAGGGTGATCGTGCCGTCCGAGCGATGGAGGCTCAGATGTGCCTTCTTGCCGTAGGTGACGGCGTTCTGCACCAGATTGGTGACGCAGCGCCTGAGCGCCACCGGCCGCGCCATGCAAATCAGACCGCGCGAGCGGGTATCGTCATTGTCGAAGGAGACATCCGGATAGGCGTCGGCGATCGATTCCACCAGCGACCAGAAGTCGATGCGTTCGTTCTTCTCCTCGGTCACCTCGAAGGTGGCGAAGTCGATCACGGAACTGGCGATGCTCTCGACATCGGCGAGATCATGCGCCAGCGCCTCGCGAACCGCCGATTTGCGCAACAGTTCCAGGCGCAGCCGCATGCGCGTCATCGGCGTGCGCAGGTCATGCGCGAGTGCGGCGGCAAGATGTTCGCGATCCTCGACATATTCGCGCAGCCTGGCCTGCATGGCGTTGATTGTCCTAGCGGCTGCTTGGACCTCCCGGCTGCCCGACTCGGCGATCGGCGGGCTCTTCAGGTCCTTGCCGATCCGGTTCACGGCGGTTTCCATCATCCGGTAGGGCGCCGTCAGCCGGCGCAGCGACCAGATCGACATGATCACCACCAGGCCGGCGATCAGCGAGTAGAGCGGCAGGCTGTCGACGCTCAGGATCGGGCCGACGGGCGTGATCGGCTCGGTGAAGTTCAGCCACTGGCCGTCCGCGAAGCGCAGCGAGGCAGTCAGCTTGTCGCTCTGGGCAAAGTCGGCGGCCAGGACCAGCAGGTCGCGTTCCACCTGACCGATATCGGGGCCCGACACCATGCCGCCGGCGTCGTCTGCCTCGCGCGTCGCCGGGTCGCGCCGCACGCGCGCGTCGGTGACGCCGAACTTCGACAGCCGGCCGACGAGGATGTCTTCCAGTTCGGCCAGTTCGTCGTCGCCGGCGATCGAGGAGGTGACGGCGGGGGTGTCCGACACGGTGAGCGCATAGGTCGAGTTGAACAGGCCCGCGGCGGTCGCCTTGCGCTCCTCGGGCGTGGCGCCGCTCATCAGCTGCACCAGCGAATAGGCGCGGTCGTTGAGGCGGTAGAGATCGACCACGTCGTTGGCGGCGGCGCGGTCGTGCGCCACGATATAGAGCGTCGCCACCTGGCTGATCAAAAGGCCGGCAATGACGATCAGCAGCACCCAGACAGGCAAGGTCTGCGGCAGGAAACGTCTCATTCGGAGGTCGTCTCGGGCAGGAACTGGTAGCCGCCGCTGCGCACGGTGAGGATCAGTTTGGGCGTCTTGGGATCATCTTCCATCTTGCGCCGCAACCGGCTGACCAGGATGTCGACGCTGCGGTCGAAGGAATAGTCGCTATCGCCGCCGGAGAGCTCGATGAGCTGGTCGCGGGTCAGCACGCGCTGCGCGCTCCTGACGAAAGTCTGCAGCAGGTTGAACTCGGCCATGGTCAGCTCGACCCTGACATCGTCGGGCGCGGTCAGCCGGCGCCGCGAACAGTCCATCGTCCAGCCGGCGAAGCGGTAGATCTGCTTGGGGGTGGCGCGCTTCGGCTCGGCGGCGCCATTGCGCCGCAGCACGGCGCGGATGCGCGCCAGCAGCTCGCGCGGGTCGAAGGGTTTGGGCACATAGTCGTCGGCGCCCATCTCCAGCCCGACAACCCGGTCGGTCGTCTCGGTGACGGCGGTCAGCATGATGATGGGTGTCGAATACTGGGCGCGCAGTTCGCGGCACAATTCCAGCCCGCTCTTGCCGGGCAACATGACGTCGAGCACGATGAGATCCACCTGCGCACGGCGCAGGATGGCTTCCATTTCGGTGCCATCGGCGGCAACCGAAGTGTGCAAGCCCCGCTTCTGGAAGAACTCCTGCAGCAGGTCGCGGATGCCCTTGTCGTCGTCGACGATCAGTATGTGTGCGTCGGATTTCACAGGTGCCCCGTCTCGGTTGCCGGCAAAGCGATTCTTGGTGGCTGAGCCACACGATAGAATTCGGGCCATATGTTGGCCAGTGCCTTGCATTTTAAGGTGGAAGGAATTCCGCTTTCCCGCATAGAGAGCATTTGGCGGCTTTCCGCCGGCGAGCCAGAAACAATCCAGAAACAAAATTCTACAATCCGGAAAAACTCCTGAAAAGGTAGGGCGGCATAACGGTGCCGTGGCGGTCAGGTCATTGGCTGCGACGATAGTCTCCGGGTTCGCGGATAAACCGATGCCAAGGTTGTCGATCAGTCTGTTGGGTGCGTTGCTGGGTCTTGGCCTGGTCACCACCGCTGTTGGACAATCCGATGCAAAGGCGCCGCTCACCCGGACTGAACGGTGCGCCAATCTCAGCCACCAATTTGATGAAGCACTCGAAACCCATGCCACGGCAACGCAGGTCACCGCGGCAAAGGCACTTCAGAGAAAGGGCAACCGGTACTGCGCCGCCAAGAAACAGGCGCAGGGCATCCGGATGCTCGCCAACGCTTTGAAGCTGCTTGGAGTGACACCGAACGACCCAGTTCAGTGACGCTCAAACTCGACCCGCAAGAAAAAGGAACGTAGCCATGAAAAAGTCCCTCCTGTCCGCCCTCGGTCTCGCCGTTGCTCTCGCCTTCTCGATGCCGGCTCTCGGCAACGCCGCCGCCACCACGACCACGACCACTGCTCCGGCTGCCACCACGACCACCACTGCGCCTGCCGCCACCGCTCCGGCCGCGAAGGCTGCTCCGATGAAGAAGGCCGCGAAGGCCTGCAAGGTGACCAAGAAGCATAAGTGCCCGGTCAAGAAATCCGCCAAGAAGGCTGCTCCGAAGAAGGCTGCTCCGAAGAAGGCCTAATCAGGTCCCAGGACACCTCTCCATCAAGGCCGCCCTAGCCGCAAACCGGCTGGGGCGGCCTTCTGCCATGCGCTTGATCGGAAACTGAGCACCGGTGGCTTCCGGTCACGCGCTTCGACCTGCCTTAACCCGTTTGCAACGCCGGCCCTGTAGGACTGCCCGCATGAAGAAGCGGCTTTCGTCCATTTTGCGTTCGATAGTGTTCGGCGGCCTGGTTGCCACCGGCATTGCCAGGGTGCTGATCCTGCTCACCGCCAGCCCGGTGCCGGATCCGGCGAGCGGGCGCACAGAGCCTTCGCTGTTTGCGCCAGCCATTTCCAGCAAGTGGGACTACATCACGCCGGCACAGACCTGGCTGCTGATCCTGCTCACCAGCGTGACGCTGATCTGCGTCGTCGCGTGGCCGATCGCGGCATGGATGGAACACCGGGCGGATGCCGACGCAAATCGCCGCATCTTCGGCCGTCAGGGCCGTTGAACCGCGACCGACAATTTCCCACATGAACGTGAATGACCGGGCCGGCCCGCCGACGGTCTGCATGCCAATCCAAAATGGACGATCGCTGCCGCGCGTGGCAAAATGCGAGGCGAAGCCCGATCGGGAAACTGCCGGTTCCGATGCCAGAAATCACCACAAAACCGCGAACCAAGGTCAAGCCGCAGACCGAGCGGCCGAAGCTCTACAAGGTCATCCTGATCAATGACGATTTCACCCCGCGCGAATTCGTGGTGACGGTGCTGAAGGGCGAGTTCAAGCTCAGCGAAGACCAGGCGCACCGGATCATGATCACCGCGCACCGGCGCGGCGTCTGCGTCGTCGCGGTCTTTACCAAGGATGTCGCCGAAACCAAGGCGACGCGGGCCACCGACGCCGGCAAGGCCAAGGGCTACCCGCTGCTGTTCACGACGGAGCCGGAGGAGTAGAGCCGCCGGTTCGCCGTGGGTGAATTCATGTGAGGGCGAGCGAACGCTGTTGCCGGAGGCAACGGGGCCCCGACAGACGCCCCATGCCGTGAAGGGCCGGGAGCCATGGCGCAATGGCGGCCCTTCGCAGGCTCAGGGCGTTCGAAGCTCGAAAAGCCAAGCAATTGGCTTTTCGTCCGCCATGCGGACCGCTTCTCACCCCCTCATCCGCCTGCCGGCACCTTCTCCCCGTATAGAGACGGGGAGAAGGGAAGCTCATCTTCCCTCGCGATACCACATCGAGCCCATCGCCAGAAGCAACAGGCCGAGACCGAGGAAGCCACCGAACAGCGGCACGCGCGAGACGGCCTTCAGGACGCTGTCGTCGGTGGTGCGCAGGCCGATCCAGTCGCTGCCGGAGGCTGCGCCGGCCGAGCGCACCGGCACGATGGAAGGCAGGCTCACCTCGCTGCCAGTGGCGGCGGACGGGGTCAGCCGGCGCACGCTGCCGCCGGTGGCTTCCGCAGGCGCCTTCAGCCGGTCCTCGGTGGAGACGACATCGGCGAATTCCGGCGCGTTGACCGGTCCGACATGGGCCAGCGCGGTGAGATCGCCATTGGCGACCTGGAAGAGGCCGATCTCACTGGTCTGGACGCTGCCGAGGAAGACGCCGGGCTCGGACTTCTCGAGCTTGACCGTCAAAGTCTTGCCGGAGGGGGTGATGATCTGTGCCGGGCCGGGTTGGTCGGCCATCGTCTGGCGGCGGATCTCCAGCACCATGCCGCGTCCCTCGGCGGTCAACCGCTCTTCCTCGAGCTCAGGCTCCTTCATCAGCCAGTGGGCGATGCGCCGGTAGAGCTGGACATGCGGACCGCCGCCCTCGAAGCCGCGCGCCCACAGCCAGCCCTGATCGGACAGGAGCATGCCGACACGGCCTTCGCCCTTGCGGTCGAGCAGGAGCAGCGGCCGGTTGTCGGCCCCCTTCATCACCACTTCGCCTTGCGGGTTCTGCACCCCGATGGTGCGGAACCAGCGGCTCCAGTGCGGCGGTTCTGTGGCCGAACCGTCGAGGCCGCGCGTCACCGGGTGACGTTGGCCGAGATCGGTCAGGCGTGGATAGAAGGCCTTTTCGACCACCTCGCCGGTCGGCATGGCGGGCAGGGCCGACATCAGCGGTGTACGCGCGATCGAACTTTCTCCGGCATATTCGGGGCCGGCGGCGATCAGCAGCGCGCCGCCCTTTTCGACATATTCCGAGATGTAGTCGTAATAGAGGATCGGCAGCACGTCGCGGTGCTGGTAGCGGTCGAAGATGATGAGGTCGAAATCCTTGATCTTCTCGACGAACAGCTCGCGGGTCGGGAAGGCGATCAGCGACAATTCGTTGATCGGCGTGCCATCCTGCTTCTCGGGGGGCCTCAGAATGGTGAAATGGACGAGATCGACCGAGGCGTCGGATTTCAACAGGTTGCGCCAGGTGCGCTCGCCGGCATGCGGCTCGCCGGAGACGAGCAGCACGCGCAAATTCTCGCGGATGCCGTCGACCAGCGCGATGGCGCGGTTGTTGGTATCGGTCAATTCGCCCGGTTCGCGGTCGATGGCGAGTTCGATGATGTTGCGGCCGGCGCCCGGAATGGTCACCTGCAGCGGCATCGCCTGGCCAACGGTGGCGTGCTCGACCGCAACCTGTTCGCCATTGACCGAGACACGCACATCGACAGGGCCGCTCTCGTTCTCCGTCGAGATGACGCGGTAGGTCATGTCGAGCGGCTTGCCGACGAGGCCGAAGCGCGGCGCGTTCTCGAAGCGGATGCGGCGGTCTTTCTCGTGCTCGTTGCCGGTGATCAGCGCATGCAGCGGAGCGTTGAAGTCGGGCGCGCCCGGAGGCGCGTCGTGCACCTCGCCATCGGTGATCATGATGGCGCCGCCGACACGCGAGGGCGGCACGTCGCGGAAGGCGCCTTCCAGCGCGCTGAACAGCCGGGTTTCGGTGCGCTCCTCGGCGGCGTCGGACTTGCCGGCCTCGACGACGCGGACGTCGAACTGCTTGAAGCGGCCAAGACGCTGTTGCAGCCCGGCGAGCGCCTCGTCGGTCTGCTTGGTGCGGTCGCCAATATCCTGGCTCTGGCTGCGGTCGACGATCAGGGCAACCACGCTCTTCAGCGGATCACGCTCCTCATTGAGGAACACCGGATTGAAGAGGGCGGCGGCGAGCGCCAGCAGGGCGACGAAGCGCAGGATCGCGCCGCGCTGGCGAAACCACAGGCCGACAAGCGCAAGCAGCGCCAGCGGCACAAGCACCAGGGCCCAAAGCGGCCAGGAGATCAGCGGTTCGAAGGAGATCGACCAGTTCATGCCTTATCCTCCCTTTGTGGGGAGGGGCCGATCCGCGTGGGGAGCGTAACAAAGAACCTCATCCTACTGCCCCAGCCGTTCGAGCAGTATCGGCACATGCACCTGGTCGGATTTGTAGTTTCCGGTCAGCATGTACATCATGATGTTGACCCCGGCGCGCAGCGCATACATGCGCTGCATCGGGTCGGCCGGCACGGTCGGCAGCAGAGGGTCGCCATTCTCGTCGACCGCCCAGGCGCCGGCGAAATCATTGGCGGTGATCATGATCGGCGAAACGCCGTCGCCAGTCCGCACCGGCCGGTTGTCGGCGTTGCTGGCGTCGAGCGATGCCTCGACCCAGAGCGGGCTGCCGGCGAAACGGCCGGGAAATTCGGGCAGGATGAAGAAGGATTTTGTCAGCACATGGTCCGACGGCACCGGCTCCAGCGGCGGCACGTTGAGGTTGCCGAGGATGTCGCGTAGCCGTTCCGTCGCAGGGCTGGTGGAATTGGCGCCGATGCCGTTGGCGAACTGGTCGCGCGTGTCGAACAGCACCGTGCCGCCCTGCTGCATATAGGCGTCGATGCGAGCGATCGCGGCCTGGCTCGGCATGGGCGCCGCCGGATTGATCGGCCAGTAAATCAGGGGATAAAAGGACAGTTCGTCCCTCGATATGTCGACGCCGGCTGGCGCGCCCGGTTCCAGGGCGGTCTTCTCGATCAGGAAACGGGTCAGGCCCTCGAGCCCGGCGCGGCTGATCGAATCGTCGCCCGGCACGCCGGTCAGCACATAGGCGATGCGGGTCTTCGAGATCGCCGCGATCGCGGCCTCGTCGCCCGGCTTGGCGTCATCGGCGCGGGCCAGATCGGCATGGCCAAACAGCGCGCCAAGCGCAATCAGGATCGCGGCGGTGGTTGCCACCGCGCCGGCACGGCGCGGCCGGCGCGAAAACAGGCCGCCCATCCACAACACCGCCAGCGTGTCGAGCAGCATCAGCACCAGGGCTGCCGCGACCAGCCCACCCTTCAGGTTGCGCGATTCATCGAAGGCATACTGGATCGTGGTAACCGGCACGGTGATTTGCGGGCGCGCCAGCGGCGCGAAGGTGCTCGCGGCATCAAGCAGGTTGTGAGCGAAGACACCGGTCTCCGAGCCATAGAGGCCGGGCGGATTCTCGATAGTCACCGGCAGCGCGCCGGCGCCTGGCACCAGTGGACGTGCATCCGGTGTCGGCGGCACCAGCGAGCCGTCGGCCGCGATCATGCGATAGGGCGCCAGCGACGTGGCGGCGGCTTCGGCATTCGCGATCGCCGCGCCCTGGTTGCGTGACAGCTGCACGATGCGGCGCAGCATCTCGACGAAGCTGCCCGATATCGGCAGGTTCGACCAGGTCGCCTCGGGCGTGACGTGGAACAGCACCAGCGTGCCCTTGCCCTTCTTCAAGCCGGTGACCAGCGGCGTGCCATCGGCAAGGGCGGCCCAGGTGCGCTCGACGATGTCGGGTGTCGGCTCGGCCAGTACCTGCCTGCTCACCGTGACCTCGGTGGGCGGCGCCAGGTCGGCGAAGGGGCCGGCCTTCGGAAATTCGGTCACCGGCTGTGGCGAGGTCCATGACAATGCGCCGCCGAGCGAGCGCTCGCCTGTGCGCAGGCGGACCGGCAGAAGGTCGTCGTCATTGCCGGCGGCCGCCAGCCGCGAGCCGGCGAAACGCACCAGCGTGCCGCCATTGTCGACCCAGTCGACCAGCCTTTGGCGCACCTGCGCCGGAATGGTGCCGATATCGGCCATGATGATCATCGCCGGCTTCTGGTCGAGGATCTGCGGGATGGCGTCGGCTAGGTCGGCGCTGGAGGGTTCGACCAGATCGGCGAAGGGCTGCAGCGCGCGCCTGATGTAGTAGAGAGGCGACAGGAGCGGCTGCGCCTGGTCGGCTTCGGCCTGCGACAGCAGCCCGACGCGGCGGCGCTTGGAGCTTTCATCCAGCACGCGCACCGCACCGGCGTGGTGCTCGCCGTCGAGCGCGATCGAGGCGAAGTCGTTGCGCAACTCGAACGGCACCGTCATGGTGCCCGTGGCCGTGGCTTCGCCGGGCGCGAAGGTCAGCGTCGCATCGGCGATGCGACGCCCCTTGTCGTCGAAAGCACCCGCGGTGACCTGCGCGGGAGCAGGATCGCCCGGCGCGCGGATGGCGGTCAGGGCAAAGCCATCAACCTGGTTGTCGGCCGCGATCAGGCCGGTCAGGGAAAGCCGGTCCGCGGTTGCCCACACGATGCGGGAGGCATTTTTCGACAAGAGCGTGTTGAAGGCGGCCTCGTCGCCCTTGGCGGCCAGGCCGTCGGCCAGCACGGCGACGCTGGCGCCGGGCAAGGTCTCCAGCGCGCCGGCGACGCGGGCATAGACAGCGGGCCGGTCGGTCGGGATCGGCCGCGGCTTGGCGGCACGCAGCCGGTTCAGCGCGGCGGCGGCATCGAAGGGGCCGATCTCGGCATTGGGCTTTTCGGCGGTAAAGGCAAGGATGACCGGCACGCCGTTGGAGCCGGCATCGGCGATCAGCCGTTCGGCGGTGGCGACACGTTTATTCCAGTCGGCGGCACTGGCCCAGTCATTGTCGACGACCAGCGCAAGTGCCGCACCCTCGGCCGGCAATTTCTCGCGCGGATTGAAGACCGGTTCGGCCAATGCCGCGACGATGAGCGCCGCCATTAGCAGCCTGAGCAGCGTCAGCCACCAGGGGCTCTGCTGCGGCGTCTCCTCGCGCTTCAGCACGCGCGCCAGGATCTTCAGCGGCGGAAAGATCTCGGTCTGCGGCTTGGGCGGCGTCAGCCTGAGCAGCCACCAGATCACCGGCAGCGCCAGCAGGCCCCACAGCACCATGGGAGCGCCAAAGGAGAGCGGCAGCCAGCTCATGCCACGGCCTTTCCAGGCTGACCGGAGGTCGGCCCGGCAAGAGCAGAGGTCAGCCCGGCACGACCAGAGGTCGGCCGGGCATAAGAGCCATCGGCGGTCATTGCCATGTGCAGGCGCACCAGGGCGTCGGAAGCCAGCCGGTCTGTGTGGTTGACGGTGAAGCTCCAGCCGAGCCGCTTGCACCAGCCGGCCAGTTCCTGGCGGCGGGCGGTATAGAGCAGGCGGTATTCATCGCCCAGCATCTCGGCACGTCCTGCGGTCAGCTTGTCGCCGGTCTCCGGATCGGTGAACTCCGTGCGGCCGGCATAGGGGAAGGTTTCCTCGGCCGGATCGGCGACCTCGATAAGATGGGCGCGCACGCCGTGGCGGGCGAGGACGTCGAGCCAGGCCATGGTTTCCTCGACGGGATCGAGGAAATCGCTGACGATGACGATGTCGCAGAAGCGCCTGATATCGGACAGGTCAGGCTTTGCCGGCAAGTCGCCGGCATGCATCAACTGGGCGGCGATACGCTCGGCGCCGTTGCGCGCGGTGAACGGATCGGTCAGGCCAGGCCAGGCGATGCGTTCGCCGCTGCGCGACAACAGTTCGGCCATGGCCAGGGCCAGTACCAGCGCGCGCGATTGCTTGGAGACGCCGGCGCCCGTCGACTTGTAGAGCATAGAGGGCGAGGGATCGGCCCACAGCCAGACCGTATGGGCGGCTTCCCATTCGCGGTCGCGCACATAGGTATGGTCGTCGCGGGCCGAGCGGCGCCAGTCGATGCGCGAGGCGTCACCCTCCACATAGGGCCGGAACTGCCAGAAATTCTCGCCGATGCCGCGTTTGCGACGGCCATGCCAGCCGGCGATCATGGTGTTGACGATGCGGCGCGCCTCGACCAGCAGGTCCGGCACAAGCGAAGCCCGCAACCGGCCGCGGGCGAGCGCGTCGCGCGTCGCTGCCGGAGCCTGGACCTCGCCGATTCGCGCCATCAAATCCCTTTCACGAGCTTCGCCACCACGTCGCGAACGGTGGTGCCTTCGGCGCGGGCGGCGAAAGTGAGCGCCATGCGATGCTGTAGCACCGGCTCGGCAAGCGCGCGCACGTCGTCGACCGAAGGTGCCAGGCGCCCATCGTAAAGGGCGCGGGCACGCGTGCACAGCATCAGCGCCTGGCTGGCGCGCGGACCGGGACCCCAGGCGACGTGCTTGTCGGTTTCGGCATTGCCTTGGCCCGGACGCGCCGAGCGCACCAGGGTGAGGATCGCCTCGACGACGCTTTCGGGCACCGGCATGCGCCGGATCAGCGTCTGGATCTCCTTCAGCCGGGCGGGCTGCAATACATTGGTCGCCTTGGCGTCCTCGACGCCGGTGGTCTCCAGCAGGATGCGGCGCTCGGCTTCGATCTCGGGATAGAGAATGTCGACCTGCATCAGGAAGCGGTCGAGCTGGGCTTCGGGCAGCGGATAGGTGCCTTCCTGCTCCAGCGGATTCTGCGTCGCCAGCACGTGGAAGGGCGAGGGCAGATCATGGCGGGCGCCAGCAATGGTGACGTGATACTCCTGCATCGCCTGCAGCAGCGCCGACTGGGTGCGCGGCGAGGCGCGGTTGATCTCATCGGCCATCAGAAGCTGGGCAAAGATCGGCCCGGAGATGAAACGGAAGGATCGCTTGCCGGTCTCGTCCTGCTCCATGACCTCGGAGCCGAGGATGTCGGACGGCATCAGGTCGGGCGTGAACTGGATGCGGCGCGAATCGAGGCCGAGCACGACGCCCAGCGTCTCGACCAGCTTGGTCTTGGCAAGGCCCGGCACGCCGACCAGAAGCGCATGGCCGCCGGCAAGCAACGCCACCAGCGTACGCTCGACGACGTTCTCCTGACCGAAGATCACCCGGCCGACCCCGTCGCGGATCCTGGAAATGTCGGCGAGCGCCTTCTCGGCCTCGGCGACCATGTCCTTTTCGCTGATCGGGCTTTCCTTGACCATCACGCTCATGCCGCATCGATCCCTTTGGTTTGGAAATACCGGCTCGCACCATACCATAGGTGCCGCGATTCGGCCTCGCGTAGCGCCTATGTTCGAATTTAAATCACAGACTTAGGCTGACAAGCGGAACAACAGTGACTATTTCGTGACCATGACGGAACACTCGCCACATCGCGAACAAAGCCTTACCGATGCCACCGAGGCGCGGGGCCTCGAGGCGCTGATCGCGCGTGCGGCCCGTGCCGGCAAGGGCGCGGCGCCGGTCGAGCACTGGAATCCCGACTTTTGCGGTGATCTCGATATGGAGATCAAGGCTGACGGCACCTGGTTCTACCTGGGAACGCCGATCGGCCGCATGCCGCTGGTCCAGCTTTTTTCCTCAGTGCTGCGCAAGGATGCCGACGGCAGGACCTATCTGGTAACGCCGGTGGAAAAGGTCGGCATCCGCGTCGCCGATGCGCCCTTCATCGCCGTCGAGATGGATGTTTCGGGCCGCGGCGGCGAACAGATCATCACCTTCCGCACCAATGTCGGCGACGTGGTCGAGGCCGGACCGGAGCGGCCGCTGCGTTTCGTCGACGAGGACGAGACCGGAGGCCTGAAGCCCTATGTGCTGGTGCGCGGCAGGCTGGAGGCGCTGGTGGCGCGGCCTGTCATGTACGAGCTGGTCGGCCATGGCGAGGAGGTCGAGATCGACGGCAGGACGATGTTCGCCGTGCGCTCCAAGGGAGCGGTGTTCGCGATCATGCCGGCCGACCAATTGAAACAGCTGAGCGCGTGATGGACCATATGGCGCCGGCGCCGTTTTCATCGGCGGATTTTCGCACGCGCTTTGCCGCGCAGCCGCAAGCGCATGCCGACGACGACTATGGCGATCACCGCTTCAATCCCGGCCATCCGCGCCTCAAACAGGACAAGGCGCTGCGCAATGCCGCGGTCCTGATCCCGGTGGTCGATCATGACGGCGAGGCGACGGTTCTGTTGACCAAACGGGCCGAGAAGCTGCGCAGCCATTCAGGGCAGGTGGCCTTTCCCGGCGGCACCATCGACCCGACCGACGCCAGCCCGGAAGCAACGGCGCTGCGCGAGACCTTCGAGGAGATCGGCCTCGGCGGCGATCGCATCGAGATCCTCGGCCGCATGCCCGATTATGTCGCCGGCAGCGGCTACCGCATCGCGCCGGTGCTGGGCATCGTGCGACCCGGCTTCGAGCTGACCTTGAACGCCGACGAGGTCGATGCCGCTTTCGAAGTGCCGCTGCGCTTCCTGATGGACCCGGTGAACCACAAACGCGACAGCCGCATGTGGAACGATCTCGAATGGTTCTTCTACGACATGCCCTATGGCGACAGGCGCATCTGGGGCGTCACCGCCGGCATCATCCGCACGCTCTATGAAAGGCTCTATGCGTGAGTGTATCGATCGCGGGCAGGGCCGACTGGCTCGGCGACAAGCATCTGCAGCGCCTGCTTGGCGCGCTCACCGAGGGCGGTGAGGAGGCGCGTGTCGCCGGCGGCGCCGTGCGCAATGCGCTGATGGGCAAGGCGGTCGCCGATATCGACATCGCCACCACCTGCCTGCCGCAGGAAACGGTCCGCCGCGCCGAGGCGGAAGGCTTCAAGACGGTGCCGACCGGCATCGAGCATGGCACGATCACGGTGGTCGCCGGCGGCAAGCCCTATGAAATCACCACTTTGCGCGCCGATGTCGAAACCGATGGCCGTCACGCCAGGGTGTCGTTCGGCCGCGATTGGAAGCTCGATGCCGAGCGGCGCGATTTCACCATCAACGCGCTCTACGCCGAGGCTGACGGGACGGTTGTCGACCTTGTCGGCGGCGTCGCCGACATCGAGGCGCGCCGGCTGCGCTTCATCGGCGACCCGGAGGCGCGCATCCGCGAGGATTATCTGCGCATCCTGCGCTTCTTCCGCTTCTTCGCCTGGTATGGCGAAGGCCGGCCGGACGCCGAGGGGCTGAAGGCCTGCGCCCGGCTGAAGGACGGGTTGGCGCAACTTTCGGCCGAACGCATCTGGTCCGAACTGAAGAAGCTGTTGTCGGCGCCTGATCCCTCGCGGGCGCTGCTCTGGATGCGCCAGGCGAGCGTCTTGACCGCCGCACTGCCGGAAAGCGAGAAATGGGGCATCGATGCGATCCACGGGCTGACCAAGGCCGAGAAGGATCTGGGCTGGGCGACAGATCCGATGCTGCGGCTGGAGGCGATCGTGCCGCCGGACGCCGCGCGCATGAAAACGCTCGCCGAGCGCCTCAGGTTGTCGACCGGCGGAGCAGACCGGTTGCGCCACTGGGCGGTGGCCACCGCAGTCGCGTCGAGGACGACCGAGGGCGAACTGGCGAAAAGGCTGTACCGTGGCGACCGGCAGGGGTTTGTCGATCGCCTGCGGCTGGCGCTTGCATCGGTGCGGATGCGCGCCGCCGAGGACAATGACGCGCTGCTCGAAGCCGGCGGTTTTTCGCGCCTGCTTGCCTTCGCGCTCAAATGGGAAAAACCAGTGTTTCCGCTGAAGGGCGCCGATCTGACCGCGCTCGGCGCAACGCCGGGGCCAAAGCTCGGTGAAATCCTCAAGAACCTTGAGGCGGAATGGATCGAGGCGGGGTTTGCGCTTGATCGCGGCGCGTTGCTTGAGCGCGCCGCAAAGGCACTTGAAACCTGAACGCGTCGCGTCGAAACGGATCACGCGCCGCGCTTTGGATCAGGTCTTTGTCTCGATGCCTGTCGTTCTCCCAAGGCCACTTTGGGAGATATGCATTGCCCATCTACCTGATTGCCACGGGAGCCAGGGCGCGTGACAGGCTCGCTTCGCCTTTACCATAGACGGAGGCCCTGTAGTTGACCAGGGTGTCGGTTCGAGCCGTATTGAGCAGATCGTTGGTGATCTGGGACGGCGTGGCCTTGGTGAACTTGCTGCCTATGATCGCCGCATATCCTGAAATGATTGGCGCGGCGAAGGAGGTGCCATAAAGGCCTGTCTTGCTTCCATCGACACCAACGACAAGGAAGTGGCTTTGCACCAGCGGATTGGAGCCGGCGTAGTCCGAGTACCAGGCAAGCTGCGCCTTGTTGGTTGTCGTGCCATTCGTCGACAGCGCGCCGACGAAGATTGCTGTTTGCTTGCCGATCAGGGCGAGATTGAGATAGTCCTGCTGGCCGTTCGTGACACCCCCGACCGCGACGGAGTCGTTGCCGGCCGCCTTCGAGATGATGGCCGATCCACTGCTGGCATAGGAGATGATCGAAGCCTCTTCCGGTGCCCACCCGATCTGGTTCACGCTGTAGCCTGCGGTCGTGTACATCCCGTAGCTGAGGTTGAGCACGTTACGGCCGGGCGCTAGCGAGACCGCCGAACCTGTGGAGAAGTCTTTAGATCTGATGCTCGCCCAGGGCGCGATCATGCCGGCTTCCTCGCGGGTCCATTCACCGTGCCGCTGGTTTTGAACCCCGACGCCGAAGTTACCGGAGAAGCGCGACGAACTGCTGAAGTCGTCGACGATGGTCATGGTGACGCCCTGCCCCTTGTAGCCTGCCGCCCATGCGGCACCGACGTCGGGGCTCATCCATCCTGGTGTGGCAGCTTGCGTACGCGCGGTCGGGATTGTTGCGCTCACGCATATGGATAGGCCGCCATGGCACAGCGCGGCCATTTCGTCCGCATCGGGAGCCTCCTGTGCCGACGCGATCGGCGCCGACAGCATGGCGAAAGCGAGGGCGATACCGAATTTCAAGTGATTACCTGACATGTTCCAACTCCGGTCAAACAAGAAACTGGGACGGGCGATCGCGAACTTCGGCGAGATGGTTTTCTCGATCCAAGGCATCGGCGATCAGAAACTAACACGGTAGTTCAGCCAGAGATGCTGGCTCTCCGGTTTAGCGTTAACCAGATATTTCAGCGTTTCCTCAGGTGCCATCTGGCTGGCAGCGAGGCGGCAATTGACGCTGTAGGTACCGAAGTCGCCATAATCGGCTTCGCAGGCCTTTTCGGTGAGCTTGCCGCCGAAGGTCGTGGTGAGCGACAGGGAAAGCGTACTGTTCGGATTCGGATGCATCTGGGTGAGGAAGCCAAGCTTCAGGCTGGGCTGGATCCGATACTTCTCGCCCTCTTCTCCGGTTCCAAAGCCCCAAAGGATGCCGGTATCCTCGGTGACCTGGGTCAGCAGGTCCACGTGCATGTCGACCCAGCTTGCGCGGTACCATTGGTTGAACGATACCCGGTTTCCGTTCTGCAGTTCGTAACCGCCGTTGCCCAGGCCCTTCGCGCGATCGCTGAGTGGCGAGCCCTGATGGATGTCGACCAACGATGTCGTCATTTCCTGGGCAATAGCCGGGGACCCCTCAAGGAGCGCGCACAGGAGGAGCGCCGCCGAGCGGAAACTCTCTCGATTGCCGGACTTTTCGCGCATGCGCGAAACACCTCGCCTACCGATTCCGGACCAGTGCCTGATGGCGACGGGCTCCTCTTGCAGCCCGCTGTAGCCGGATTATCGGTGCGACAATGGCACGGATCGGTTACCGCCGGGTTTACTTTAGTTAAGGCGAATATAATTTTTTGGCCCTGCGAGATCTGGCGGCATGACGTTCGCGATCGCGTCAAACGCCCATCGCGGACGCCGCGGCCCAACGCTGTTCTATCTGCTTTACAGCCAATCTTGAGCGCCGACGCTTATCTCTTGCCACAAACCCAAGCGCCAAGACCTACGCCGCGTCGCGAGCCTTCTGGATACGCGAACGGATCGCCTCGATCATCGTCTCGCGGATGATGGTCTCACCATGTATCTCGCGCATATGTTCGACGGCACGGCGCATCACTTCGGCTTCCTCGTTGGCACGGGTGTGCCATTCACAGCCGGGAACGAGCGACCCGCAGTGAAATTCCTTCATCGGATTTCTCCCTTTCCTCCGTGAAACCTGGTCAGGCTCCGGTACGCTTTTTGGCTCGTGGCCCGTCCGAGTTGCACCTCCGGATCATCGAGCGGGTGAGCATAACACAGATGGGGCGATGTTGGTTGCCGTCAATGGGCAAAAGGCGGAGCAGCGCTGCTCCGCCCCGTTACGCTTACCCCTCGTAGCCTACCGCAGGCGGCAGGCCGGACATCGTCTCGCCGCGCCCTTGCGGACAGGCGTCACTTCACGATCTTGACCGCCTCGGCAACCTTGTTCTTGCCGCTCATGTCCCATGAAACTCTGACCTTTTCGCCGGCCTTCAGGCCAGGATCCTTTGAAGGCCTTGGAGAGCGTAAAAGAAGATCCGTCGTCGAGCACAAGGCTCATGGCCGCCGCGTCGAATGTCTTGACCGTTCCAGTGGTGTGCTTGACGGCGGCGAACGCCACCGAACCGGAAGCAAGAAGGCAGCCGCGGCAGTCGAAACAATGATCTTGCGCCTTGCGAAATACTCCTGGGAAAGGGCGGGCATCCTTTTGGCGCCCGCATCGTCCTGGGCCGTCCGGATGCGTCGAGTCGCGATTCGCTTTGTCCTGATGCAATTCCGAACGGAAAACCGCTTTGCAGTTTTCCTGGAACGCTTAGGCAAACCGCCGGCGCTTCCCACCCGCCCCGACAAATAGCCCAATCTTTTCCGATGGCTATTAGACGAAAAAGAAAGTCCGACGCCCCATTCGCCCCCCATTCGGGGAAATGGGACAGCAATGCGGCTCACACCGGGCTCACCATCTTGTTACGGCCAGCGGACCTCCGGCGGCAGGCTGGACAGGATCGATGCGACATTGCCGCCGGTCTTCAGGCCAAAAATGGTGCCGCGATCGTAAAGCAGGTTGAATTCGACATAGCGGCCGCGGCGAATGAGTTGTTCGTCGCGGTCGCCGTCGGTCCAGTTCTCGTTGAAATTGGCGCGCACGAGGTGGCCGTAGACGACCAGGAAGGAGCGTCCGACATCCTGGACGAAGTTGAAGTCGGCATTCCAGCCGCCCTTGTCCTCGGCTGAATGCAGCCAGTCGAAGAAGATGCCGCCAGTGCCGCGCGGCTCATTGCGGTGCGGCAGGAAGAAGTACTCGTCGCACCAGGTCTTGAACTTCGGGTAGTCGGCAATGCCGGCGTTCTTCTCGCAAGCGAACTCCATGGCGCGGTGAAAGGCTGCCGTGTCGGGATCGTCCTGGGTGCGGCGGCGGTCGAGCACCGGCGTCAGGTCGGCGCCGCCGCCGAACCATTGGCTTGAGGTGACCACCATGCGCGTGTTCATGTGCACGGCCGGCACGTTGGGATTCCAGGGGTGCGCGATCAGTGAGATGCCGGAGGCCCAGAAGCGCGGGTCTTCCTCGGCGCCGGGCATCTGCTTCCTGAATTCGGGCGAGAACTCGCCATGGACCGTCGAAGTATGGACGCCCACCTTCTCGAAGACGCGGCCGTGCATCATCGCCATGGTGCCGCCGCCGCCCCTGCCGGCGTCGCGTTCCCAAGGCGTCTTTTCAAAGCGGCCTGGCGACCATGAGGCCAGAGGGCCTTGCAGATCCTGCTCGATCTGCTCGAGGGCGGCGCAGATGCGTTCGCGCAGCGCCTCGAACCACAGGCGTGCCTTCATCTTCTTCTCTTCGATGTCGGCCGGCAGGCCAGCCGGTATTTCGGGTCGTTCCAAGTGCCGTCTCCGGTTGCGGGCGGTGAGTCCACAAAAGACTCGTCTTTTCCGGGCGCGATCCCTAATCTGTTAGGGAACACGGTCAAGTGTCATTGCGGCACCACGCGTCCTTTGGACGCGCAAGGAACGCTGCAAGACTTGGTTTGGCGCATGATCCTTTCCGAAACGCGGGTCCGGTTTCGGGGCCATGTGCTGCGGTGCAAGGAGTTTTTTCATGCGCACCCCGGCAAGACCGCCGCTGGATGGCCTGAAGAAAAGGCTCGACCAGAGCCGGGCCGAACGCGCGCGCATGCCGCGTGACGGTTTCCTGCGCGAGACCTTCGTCCTGCCGCGCTCCGATGCCCGCCTGAAGGCCAAGGAATGGTTCGAGCGCTTCCCCAAACAGGCCTACTGGACCGAGATCGAAAGCTGGTTCGAGCGCCCGGGGGATCTGATCGAGTTCACCATCAGGCGGCTGCCGGCAGCGGATTAACGCTCGACCAACAGGCGCCTCGCGCCCGTTCCTTCGCTAGCCAGCCGATCCCCCTTGTTCCTGAGCGGGCATTTGTCGATCGACATGCAGCCGCAGCCGATGCAGTCGGTCAGCCCGTCGCGCAGCTTCTTTAGCTGGCTGATTTTCAGGTCGAGGCTATCGCGCCAAGCCGTTGAAAGCAGATTCCAATCTTCACGTGTCGGCGTGCGGCCTTCAGGTAAAGATTCAAGTGCGGCACTGATTTCAGCAAGCGAAATGCCGACCTCCTGCGCCACCTTGATGATCGCCACCCGACGCAGCACGTCGCGGGCGTAGCGCCGCTGGTTGCCTGACGTGCGGTGGCTGCGGATCAGTCCGCGCGCTTCGTAGAAATGCAGCGCCGAAACCGCGACACCGCTGCGCCTGGCCACCTGGCCGACTGTCAATTCCGTTACAGGTGCCATGTCCCACTTTCCGCTTGACCTCAAGTTAAGTTGAGCTTGTAGCGAAGAGATGTCGATTGGGCAAATAAGGAGAAGGCGATGTGCGCCTGGGTAAGAATGACCGGAGAAACCGCTGTCGCCGGCGACGGCAAGGGCGGTGCCGTCGATGGACCGCGGATCCTATCCGAGCTGCCGGACGGCTTCGCCAGCCACCATGGCGACGGAAAGCGCGACGTTGATGCTGCGCGCGGTGCCTTGCATGGGGATGGTCAGCCGTGCGTCCGCCGCCTGGTGGACTTGATCCGGCACGCCCGCGGATTCGCGGCCGAACAGCAATATGTCGCCGTCGGCGAAGCCGAAGCTGGTATAGGCGGTGGTCGCCTTGGTCGACAGAAGTACCAGCCTGCGCGCGCCGGCCTTACGCCATTCCTCGAAGGCCTGCCAGTCGACATGCCGGGTCAGGGCAGCCATTTCGAGGTAGTCCATGCCGGCGCGCTTGAGCGCCTTGTCGGAGAGCGGAAAGCCGGCCGGTTCGATGATGTCGACGCCAAGGCAAAGGCAAGCGGCGAAGCGCAGGATTGTGCCGGTATTGCCGGCAATGTCAGGCTGGTAGAGCGCGATGCGGAGACGACAGTTCATTTCCGCATCCTTCTAATAAGTGGCAGATCGGCCACAGCGGGCTGGCGGTTTTGGAAATTCCTGGACCTGCGGGTGGCCATTTTCTGCGAAGTCGGGTATGTCAGCACCATTGTCAACCCGAACCGATGGAGGGGTATTTCATGATGACCATGCACATCCAGCGCCCCTCCCGTGGGCTTACCTGCCTGCTGGCGGTTTCGGTACGACAATTCTCCTGACTCTCTAAGACTTGATCGCACCGATTCCCGCCGAAACGTTTTTTCGGCTCCTGAAGGAATCCTGCGATGTTTTTCAAAAAGTCAAAAGGGCTGAACGCCCCACCTGAAGACGTCCGGACCGACTCGTTCAGTCGTGTCCAGACTGATGCAATCCGCGCCTCCGGCCGAATGCCGGCGGACGATGTTGCTTCGCCTTTTCATCTCTATTTTCACACGGAGGACGGACCGATGTTCGATCCCTACAGAATACCGGGCTCGAGGAGCCTGCATATCCACCGGCTGCCGACCTGGGCGCTGCTGATCGGCGATACCTATGCGTCGGCGGTTCATGCCGAAGTCCGCCGCCGCCCGCATCGCGGCATGCTGCCGGATGTCGATTTCTCGCGCGCGGTTCCCGATCCGAGCCGCCCGTCGCTGGTGCGCCGCATCATCCGGCTGATCCGGCCCGGCGCGAAGATCCGGATTGTCGGCACCACGCCGGCGGCATCATCGAACGATGCTGTCGGCGAAAAGCCCGCGAGTCCCTATATTGCGCGAAGCAGGGCCGACGGTCCGGATGATTCCGGACCGTCGGCCCCTCGCGCCATGCGGTCCGGGGACTTCGTACGTCGTCAGGCCGCCTAAGCGGAAAACAGATTCACAGGCATGACCTATGTTGTTGTTTAGCTGGTTTGAAAGAAGGCTCGATCCGTTCCCCGCGGCGGAACCGGTCGAGCCGCCCAAGACGCTGGTCGCCTTCTGCCTGCATTATACGCGCGGCGCATGGCCTTATATCCTGACCGATGCGGTGCTGGTGACGGCGATCGCCATCGCCGAAGTGTGGATGTTCGGCTTCCTCGGCCGCATCGTCGACTGGCTGTCGGGGCAGAACCGCGAAACCTTCCTGCAGACGGAGGCCTGGAAGCTCGCCGGCATGGCCTTCATCGTGCTGTTCGCGCTGCCTGGCACGGTGTGGCTGCATTCGCTGCTCAACCAGCAGACGCTGATGGGCAACTATCCCATGCGCATCCGCTGGCAGGTGCATCGCTACCTGCTCAAACAATCGATGAGCTTCTACCAGGACGAATTCGCCGGCCGCATCGCCACCAAGCTGATGCAGACGGCACTCGCCGTGCGCGAATGCGTCATCAAGGTGATCGACGTTCTGAACTACGTCATCGTCTATTTCCTCGGCATGCTGTTCATCGTCGGTTCCGCCGACTGGCGGCTGGCCGCCCCGCTGGCTGTCTGGCTGGTCGGCTATATCCTGTTGCTGCGCTATTTCATCCCTCGGCTGGGCAAGGTCGGCGAGGAACAGGCCAATGCGCGCTCGACCATGACCGGCCG
The DNA here is from genome assembly GCF_006439395.2 of Mesorhizobium sp. B4-1-4. Lineage (NCBI taxonomy): Bacteria > Pseudomonadati > Pseudomonadota > Alphaproteobacteria > Hyphomicrobiales > Phyllobacteriaceae > Mesorhizobium > Mesorhizobium sp. B4-1-4. The sequence continues at coordinate 3,668,117 of NZ_CP083950.1, read as the reverse complement.
TGTCGTCGACAGCTACACCAACATCCAGACGGTCAAGCTGTTCAGCCATTCGCGCCGTGAGGCCGCCTTCGCCAGGGAAGGCATGATGGGCTTCCTCGACACGGTCTATCGGTCGATGCGGCTGGTGACGGTGCTTTTCGGCTCGCTTTACATCCTCAACGCGCTTCTCCTGTTCTCGGTTACCGCCATCTCGCTGTGGCTGTGGCTTGGCCAGGCGGTAACGATCGGCGCGGTCGCCGTGGTCATCGGCCTGGTGCTCAGAATGTGGGGCATGTCGCAGTGGATCATGTGGGAAATGTCGGGCCTGTTCGAGAACATCGGCACGGTGCAGGACGGCATCGCCTCGATCTCGCTGCCGCGCCTGGTGGAGGACAGGCCGGATGCGAAGGAGATCACGGTTTCCAAAGGCAAGATCCGTTTCGAGGACATCCGCTTCCACTATGGCAAGCAGAAAGGCGTGATCGAAAACCTGTCGCTGGCCGTGAAGCCGGGCGAGAAGGTCGGCATTGTCGGCCGCTCGGGCGCCGGCAAGTCGACGCTGGTCAACCTTCTGCTGCGTTTTTACGACCTCGAAGCCGGCCGCATCCTGATCGATGGCCAGGAGATCGCCGGGGTGAAGCAGGATTCGCTGCGTGCCCAGATCGGCATGGTCACGCAGGACACCTCGCTGCTGCATCGCTCGGTGCGCGACAACATTCTCTATGGCCGGCCCGACGCCACCGACGAGATGCTTGTGGAGGCATCACGGCGGGCCGAGGCGCTGGACTTCATCGGCGCGCTCTCGGACCACAATGGCCGCAAGGGCTTCGACGCCCATGTTGGCGACCGTGGCGTCAAATTGTCGGGCGGCCAGCGGCAACGCATCGCCATCGCTCGCGTTATGTTGAAAGACGCCCCGATACTTATCCTTGACGAGGCGACGTCGGCACTGGATTCCGAAGCCGAGGCAGCCATCCAGGAGAATCTCTACAAGCTCATGCAAGGCAAGACCGTCATCGCCATCGCGCACCGGTTGTCGACCATCGCCGCCATGGACAGGCTCGTTGTGATGGACCAGGGCCGTGTCATCGAGGAAGGTTCGCACGAGGAACTCGTCGCCAGGGGTGGGCTCTACGCGCAGCTCTGGCAGCGCCAGTCGGGCGGGTTCCTGCTCGAGGACATCCCGACCGACGCCGCCAACGATAGTGTTGCCAACGATATTGGCGCAAAGGGGCAAGCCGCAGAATGATGGCCGCCGCATGATGACAGCCATCTATCGGTGGTTCGAGAACTGGGTCTATCCATTCAGGGAGCCGGCGAATCTTCGGCCACCGTCCAGCGTCGGCGGTTTTCTCTGGCATTATGTCGGCCAGGCGAAGTTCGCCTTCTTCGCCATGCTGGTCATTGGTGGCATCGCGCCGCTGGTCGAGGCCGGCCTGTTCTACTTCGTCGGGAAGCTGGTCGATATTCTCGACCAGCTTCCCGGCGAGCGCAGCTGGCACGCTTTGTGGACCGCCGCCGGCCCTGAGCTGGTGTTCATGGTCGCGGTGGTGCTGGTCATCCGCACCGTGGTCGTCGGCCTGTCGGCGCTGGTCGACGAGCAGACGATCACGCCCGGCTTCTACAATCTGGTGCGCTGGCAGGCGCACCGGCACGTCTCGCGCCAGTCCTACGCCTTCTTCCAGAATGATTTCGCCGGCCGCATCGCCACCAAGGTCTGGCAGGCGGGACAGGCGACGGGCGACCTGATGGAAAGCTTCATCGAGGTTGTCTGGTTCATGGTCGTCTACACGGTGACCACGCTGGCGCTGGTCGCCGGCCTCGATCTCAGGCTGGCGGCGCTGGTGGTGGTCTGGATCACGGCGTTCGGCTTTCTGGCCAGGCTCTATTTGCCGGCGATCCGCAAGCATGCCGAGGCGACCGCCGAGGCAGGATCGATGATCAACGGCCGCATCGTCGATTCCTATTCGAACGTGCAGACGCTGAAACTGTTCGCGGCCGACGGCGATGACCACTACATCAGGAACGGCTTCGACATCTATCTCGACGCGCTGCGTCCCTTCACCCGCCGGCTTACCGGGGTGCGCATGGCGCTGACGACGCTGTCGGGCATCATGATCACGGCGATCGGCTGCTTTGCCGTCTATCTGTGGGTCGAAGGCTCGATCACCGTCGGCGCCGTCGCTTTCACGCTGTCGCTGGTGCTGCGGCTCAACATGCTTCTCGGCCGCCTGATGATGCAGATGAACAGCATCCTGCGCAATCTGGGCGTGCTGGAGAACTCCAAGGCGCTGATCTCGCAGCCGCTGGGGCTGGTCGATGCGCCCAATGCCAAGGAACTGATCGTGACCGGCGGGCGCATCGATGTGAAGGGCGTCGAGTTCCACTATGGCAAGGGGTTTGGCGTGCTGGGCGGCATCGACCTTGTCGTGCGTCCGGGCGAGAAGGTCGGGCTGGTCGGGCCATCGGGTGCGGGCAAGACGACGCTCGCCAATCTGATCCTGCGTCTCTATGACCTCGAGGACGGCTCCATCACAATCGATGGCCAGGAAATCTCCACGGTGACCCAGAATTCGCTGCGCGCCAATATCGGCGTCGTCAGCCAGGACACCGCGCTGTTCCATCGTTCGCTGCGCGACAACATCAAGCTGGGCATGCCCGAGGCGACCGACGCCGAGGTGATCGCGGCGGCAAAAAAGGCCGAGGCGCATGACTTCATCCTGGGCCTGCGCGACAACAGGGACCGTGCCGGCTACGAGGCCTTCGTCGGCGAGCGCGGCGTGAAGCTGTCGGGCGGCCAGCGCCAGCGCGTGGCGATCGCCCGCCTCTTTCTCAAGGATGCACCGATCCTGATCCTCGACGAGGCGACCTCGGCGCTCGATTCCGACATCGAGGCGGCGATCCAGGAGAATCTCACCCGGCTGATGGAAAACAAGACGGTCATCGCCATCGCCCACCGGCTGTCGACGATCGCCGCACTCGACCGCCTCGTGGTGCTCGATGGCGGCCGCATCATCGAGCAAGGCACGCATGAAGAGCTAGTGGCGCTGGACGGGCTCTACGCGCGGCTATGGAAGCGCCAGTCGGGCGGCTTCCTCTATCATGAGGAAAGCGTGCTGGAAGAGACGCGGCCGGCGGAGTAGGCGCATGGGTGGACAGGCGAAGATCGACTATGGGGTCAGGCGACTGCGGCCAACAACGCCGGCCTTCGACAGGCTGAAGGAAGAGAGCCGGCTGGAAGGCTATTGGATGCTGGTGCGCCTGGCGGATGGCTGGGCAAGCGGCCGCGACAAGTTCCTCAAACGGGGCGAGGCGCTGTTTGGAGCATGGCATGGCGCGGAGCTCGCAGGTGTCTGCGGGCTGAACATCGATCCTTATTTCGAGGGCAGGGACCACGGCCGGGTCCGGCATCTGTTCGTCAGTGCAGGTCACCGCCGCGCCGGCCTTGGCCGCATGCTGGTCGAGACCGTCATCGACCGGGCTCGCCAGTATTTCACCCTGTTGAACACCCGGGCGCCGCGCGAAGCCTTCGCTTTCTATGAGCGGCTTGGCTTTCAACGCGTGGAGAGCGAAGAATTCGTCAGCCACCGCATGGTGTTCGGAAAGGGAAGCTGAAATGTCCTTACGTCCGCCATCTCGTCTTGCCGGCGCGTCGGCCGCCGAAGCGGCCTTCGACGCGCTCGGCCATGAAATCCTGGCCGAGAAGGCGGCGGCACTCGGGCGTGCCGGGCAGCGGGTTGAAGAAACGCTGGGTAGGTTGCGCGACAATGCCGACGAGCAGTTGCGCCCCCGATTGCTCAAGGAGGCCACGGTGGCCGTTCACGCCTATTTCATCCAGCGCGAACTGTGCGGCCTTCGAAGGCATGACGCCGTGATCCGCGAATACAATATTCCGAAAGCCGTGCTGGTCAGGCTCGGCGCCATGTAGGGTCGGCGCTGGCCGCGCTGATTTCCCTGTGGAAACGCGCCAGGCGGGTGGCGAGCCCTTCGGGATTTTCATCGGCGACGAAATGTCCGCTGTTGGGGATGATGTCGCCCTCTACTTCCGAAAGCCCGGCCGCGAGCAGGCCATCGACATAGTCGCTGATATCGCCGGGCTCCGCCGATCCCCTGAGATACAGCACCGGAATTGCGATCGGCTGCGCGGGCCGTGCGGCATTGGCTTTGGCGTCTTCCGGGAAGGCGCGATACCAGTCGAATCCGGCCTGGAGGCTTTCGGGCCGGGAATAGGCTTTTGCATAGATTTCCCGGGCATCATCCGGGATCGAGGCCCGGTCCTTCGAAAGCGCATTGAAGAAGAGGTCGAAATAGGCGCTCTGATGGCCGCTCACCAGCGTTTCCGGCAAGGCCGGGACGGCATGGAATGCAAAATGCCAGATCCGCGGATTGCCAATGACCTTCTCCCACGGCGCAATGCCTGGAATGACGACGTCCATGATCGCCGCGCCGCAGAGGATCTCGGGATGGTCGCGCAGCAAGGCAAACACGATCTGGCCGCCGACATCATGGCCGGCGGCCACGAGTTGCCGCAGGCCGCAAGCCTCGGCCACGCCTCTCATCAGCCTTGCCAGGGTCCTCTTGTCGCCAGCCCCGGGCAAACCCTGCGAGCCGCCGATGCAGGGCAGGTCGGGCGCGACGACCCGGTATTCGGTTGCCAGCCGGCCGATCACCCGTTCGAACGCGTAGGAGCTTTGTGGCCATCCGTGCAGCAGGAGGAAAGCCGGCGCTCCGGCCGGGCCCGCTTCGCGCAAGGCAATGCTCAGCCCTTCGATTTCGATATCCGAGGTTTGCATGTCCTGGCCATGTCGACCGCCCATCCAGTGAATCTAGGCGGCAACCGGAAACCGACAAGCAAGGGCATCATCACTCCAGCCACTCGGTGATGAAAGTGCCGTTCTCGTTGATGTCGGTCGTTTCCAGCGGCCCCGGACCGAGATTGGTGAATTTGTGCGGCGTGTGCGGCGGAACGATCAGGATCTGGCTGGCCGAGGCCTCGATCTCCTGATCGCCGACGGTGAACAGGCCGGTGCCCTGGCGGATGATGAAGATCTCGGAATAGGGATGGACGTGCAGGCGCGGGCCGCCGCCGACATCGGGCAGGTAGTTGAAGATCAGGCAGGCATTGGAGCCACAGGCGCCGCATTGCAGTTCGCCCTTCCAGCGGTCGGAACGAACAGCCCATTCCTCGCGGTCTATGACGTGCGCCATGCCTCCTGTGTCGAGGTGCACAAGGACACTGGATTTGCGGTTGTTTCCCGGCTGTTTAGCCGCCTTTTGCGGCCATTCGCCGTCTTGCCGCGCAACAGGGGATTTTGTCCCCGCGACAATCTGCCCATGTGCCTTGACCCGTCTGGACAAAAACGGGCTTCACGCATAAACCGAAGTCCAAATGCCGGAGGAATTCGCTAGCCTGTTCGCCATGCGCTGTCGGGTTGGCGTGATTGAGCGGGGACAAGGCTCGGCCACCGGCGCGGAAGAGGCGAAAGGATCAGGCACCCGTGAGCGCAACCGACATCCACGATCCCAATCGTCGAGATTTTCTTTACGTCGCCAGCGGCATGGCCGCCGTGGTTGGCGCCGGTGCCGTCGCCTGGCCGTTCATCGACCAGATGCGCCCCGATGCCTCGACGCTGGCGCTCGCCTCGGTCGAAGTCGATGTCTCCTCGCTGACGCCAGGCAGTTCGCTGATCGTCAAGTGGCGCGGCAAGCCGGTCGTGGTGCGCAACCGCACCGAAAAGGAAATGAAGGACGGCGAAGCCGTCAGCCTTTCCGATCTCAAGGACCCGATCGCCCGCAACGCCAACCTCCCGTCCGACGCGCCGGCGACCGATGCCAACCGCACCACACCCGGCAAGGAAGCCTGGATGGTGATGGTTCAGGTCTGCACGCATCTGGGCTGCATCCCGCTCGGCCAGGAAGGCGATTTCGGCGGCTGGTTCTGCCCGTGCCACGGTTCCCAATACGATACCGCCGGCCGCATCCGCAAAGGTCCGGCGCCCGAGAACATGGCGATTCCGGTATTCAAGTTCGTTTCCGATACCAAGATCCTTATCGGTTGAGGCAGGGGATATTTCGATGAGCGAGGGACACTCGACCTATACGCCAAAAACCGGTCTCGGACGCTGGTTCGATGCCCGCATGCCGCTGCCGCGGCTGGTCTATGACAGCTTCGTCGCCTACCCGGTGCCGCGCAACCTCAACTACATGTGGACGTTCGGCGGCATCCTGTCGATCATGCTGGTCTCGCAGATCATCACCGGCATCGTGCTGGCGATGCATTATACGTCAGACAGCACTCTCGCCTTCGATTCGGTCGAGAAGATCATGCGCGACGTCAACTCCGGCTGGCTCTTGCGCTACATGCATGCCAACGGCGCCTCGTTCTTCTTCATCGCCGTCTATGTCCACATCTTCCGCGGCCTGTTCTACGGCTCGTACAAGGCGCCGCGCGAGCTGCTCTGGATCCTCGGCTGCATCATCTACCTCTTGATGATGGCGACCGGCTTCATGGGCTATGTGCTGCCGTGGGGGCAGATGAGCTTCTGGGGCGCCACCGTCATCACCGGCTTCTTCAGCGCCATTCCACTGGTCGGCGACTGGATCCAGCAGCTGCTGCTCGGCGGCTTCGCCGTCGACAATCCGACGCTGAACCGCTTTTTCGCGCTGCACTACCTGCTGCCGTTCATGATCGCCGGGGTCGTCGTGCTGCACGTCTGGGCGCTGCATGTCGTGGGCCAATCGAACCCGACCGGCATCGAGGTCCAGTCGAAGACCGACACTGTCGCCTTCACTCCGTACGCGACCATCAAGGACGCGTTCGGCATGATCGTGTTCCTGTTCTTCTTCGCCTATTTCGTCTTCTACCTGCCGAACTATCTCGGCCATGCCGACAACTACATCGTCGCAAACCCGCTGAAGACGCCGGCTCACATCGTGCCGGAATGGTACTTCCTGCCGTTCTACGCGATCCTGCGCGCCATCACCTTCAACATCGGGCCGATCAACTCCAAGCTCGGCGGCGTGCTGTGCATGTTCGGCGCCATCGCCATGCTGTTCCTGGTGCCCTGGCTCGACACCTCCAAGGTGCGTTCGGCGGTGTACCGGCCCTGGTACAAGCTGTTCTTCTGGCTGTTCGTGGCCGATGCCATCCTGCTTGGCTGGCTGGGCTCGCAGCCGGCGGAAGGCAGCTATGTGTTCATGGCGCAGATGGCGACGCTGTTCTACTTCGCCTTCTTCCTGATCGTCATGCCGGTGCTCGGCCTGATCGAGACGCCGCGCAGGGTGCCGAACTCGATCACCGAGGCGGTGCTGGAGAAGAACAAGGGTGGCAGCGGGCATCCAGCGGGCGCCACGGCCGCACCACAGACCAAGGGCTGAGCGGTAGAGAATCTAAGGGGATTTGGCATGAAAAAGATTCTCACCTCGCTTGCGCTGATCGGCCTTGTGGCCGCCAGTACGGCGGCATTCGCGGCCGAAGAGGCGCACAACGCCGCGGCTCCGACGCATTTCCCGATCAACGAGCCGAAGGAAATGAGCTGGAGCTTCACCGGCCCGTTCGGCACCTATGACAAGGCGCAGCTGCAGCGCGGCCTGAAGGTCTACAAGGAAGTCTGCTCGGCCTGCCATTCGATGAATTTGGTGGCGTTCCGCACGCTTTCGGACCTTGGCTACAACGACGCGCAGATCAAGACGCTGGCGGCCGGATACACCATCCATGACGGCCCCAACGATGCCGGCGACATGTTCGACCGTCCCGGCAAACCATCAGACCATTTCCCGGCGCCGTTCGCCAATGAGGAGGCCGCTGCTGCCTCCAATGGCGGCGCTGCTCCGCCCGACATGTCGCTGCTGGCCAAGGCGCGCGGCGTCGAGCGCGGTTTCCCGCAGTTCGTCTTCGACATCTTCACCCAGTATGACGCCGGCGGTCCCGACTACATCCATTCGCTTCTGACCGGCTACGACCAGACGCCGCCGGCCGGAATGGTCATCCCTGAGGGTACGCACTACAACCCGTACTTCATGTCGGGCGTGTCGCTGAAGATGCCCAAGCCGCTCTCCGACGGCCAGGTGACCTATGATGACGGCTCGCCGCAGACCATCGACCAATATGCCCGCGACGTCTCCGCCTTCCTGTCCTGGGCGGCCGAGCCGCACATGGAAGACCGCAAGAAGATGGGCTTCCGTGTGCTGGTGTTCCTGCTTCTGTTCGGCGCCCTGGTCTACATGACCAAGCGCAAGGTGTGGGAAGGCGTGGCGCACTGAGCGACGCGAAATTTGGGTTATGAAAGGGCGCCGCGCGGCGCCCTTTCTGCTTCCGGCGACTTGGCTGGCGATGGTTTCGGCGGCGGCGGAATGGGCCTATAGTTCCTGATGGCAGAGCGGACCGGGAAGGGCCGAGCATGCAGGACAGCCAACGCAGCCGTGACGAGAATGCGATCCGGGTCGTCATTGCCCGCCAGTTCGCCAGCCTGAGCTGGGGGCCCGATGTCGCGCCTGGCTGGGACGATTTTGCCGGTGATTTCCTCCCAGGCGCCAGCCTTTACCCTGCCGCGCGACCGGCAAGGCCGATCAGTGTCGATGATTTCGTCACCCGCATGCGCGCACTGTCGGAGACGTCGCTGCGGACGTTCGATGAGGTTGTGCTTGGCGTCACCGTTCAGGTCTTCGGCAATATCGCGATCGCGGCCGCCGCCGCCGAGATGACCGAGAACGGAGCCGAGACCAGCCGCTCCGTGGAAATGCTGCTGCTGGTGAAGAGCGAAGGGCAGTGGAAGATCGCCGCGCAGGCATGGGACAGAGCGAGCGAGGCCAATCCTTTGCCGGATGCGCTTGTCTCGGCCGCGACATCGCGCTAGCCGTTGCCGGTGGCGCCGGGTTACGATCGGCCCTGCGCCGTTTCTCACCTGTCAGCTGCATCATCCGGAGCCTCCTCATGAAACCTTCGCTCGAAGACACGCTGCTGGCGTCGATCCGCACCATTCCGGACTATCCCAGGCCCGGCATCCTGTTTCGCGACATCACCACGCTGCTCGGCAATGCGCGCGCCTTTCGCCGCGCCATCGACGAGCTGGTGCATCCCTATGCCGGCCAGAAGATCGACAAGATCGCCGGCATCGAGGCGCGCGGCTTCATCCTTGGCGGCGCTGTCGCCCATCAGCTCTCGGCCGGCTTCGTGCCGATCCGCAAGAAGGGCAAGCTGCCCTTCGACACGGTGCGCGTGGCCTACAGCCTGGAATACGGGCTGGACGAGATGGAGATGCATAGGGATGGCGTTTCACCTGGCGAGAAGGTGATTCTGGTCGACGACCTGATCGCCACCGGCGGCACGGCGGAAGCAGCGGTCAAGCTCTTGCGCCAGATCGGGGCCGACATCCTGGCCGCCTGCTTCGTCATAGACCTGCCGGATCTGGGAGGGCGTGCCAAGCTCGAGGCACTCGGCGTGCCGGTGCGGACGCTGATCGGGTTCGAGGGACATTGAGCGGGCGAGGGCGGCACCCTGCTTGCCGGGTCCCCGCTGCTTCGCAGCGTCCCGGCGTTCGCCGGCCTTTCATCGTGCCGCTGGCACGATGAATTCGCTTACGCGAACCGGCTACTCACCCACCTTCACGAGCACGGCGCTTTCGAATTCCAGCACCTTGTCGCCGGTCGAATCGAAGGCATCCGAACGCAGCGCCAGCAACTGCCAACCGGGGCGTGAAGTGATCGGGCGGTGGGAAACAGCGGTGCGGGTGAAAGTCACCGTCTCGCCGGCATAGACCGGCTTCAGCCATTTGAGGTTCTTGAAACCAGGCGAGGGACCGAATTCCGGCACCGGGCCTGGACCATCCCAGCCCTCGGCGTCCATACGCTTTTCCAGATTGTATTTCATCCAGGTGGCAGCAGTGTGCCAGCCGGAGGCGCAGAGGCCGCCAAGCACGCTGTCCTTTGCCGCCTCCTCGTCGACATGGAAGACCTGCGGGTCGTATTTGCGGGCGAACGCCTTGATCTCCTCAGGCTCGAATCTGTGCGAACCGAGGGTGACGGTGGTGCCGATGCGGAAGAATTCGTCGAGGGTCACGCGACGGCCTCGCGGGTGAGGAACATGCCGGTGTTCTCGAGCTCGAAGACGCTTTCGCCACGCTGGTTGAAGAGCTCGGCGCGCATGGTGACCAGCCCGAGCTGCGGCCTCGACCTGGAGAGGCGCTTGGCCATGATGGTGCTGTGGCCGGTCAGCGTGTCGCCGGCCAACACCGGCTTCTTCCATTTGACATAGTCGATGCCCGGCGAACCTTGTGAAGTGGAGTCCAGCAGGAATGCGTCGCACCACATGCGCATGAACATGGCGCAGGTGTGCCAGCCGGACGCCGCCAGCCCGCCAAGGATGGACGCCTTGCCGGCCTGCTCGTCGAGATGCATCGGCTGGGCGTCGAACTCCGTGGCGAATTCGATGATCTCTTCAGCGCTGACCAGCTTGGTGCCAAGGTCGAGCGACGTGCCCTCGACGAAATCGTCATAGGTCCAGGTCTTTCCGGGAGCAGAGATCTTTTCGGAAGCAGAGATCTTTGCGGTCATCAGGCAAAATCCGGTTGAAGGACGAGCGATTGCGACGGATCGGGGTTCCCGAATGCAAGCCGAAGGCGGTCAGGTCAAGTATTTTCTAATGCGCCAGACCCGGCAGAGCCTGCCGGGACGGTTCCAAAGTTGGCAGGTCGACCGGCTGCTTCGCATCTTTGGCGAGGCGGTGAGAGTGGAAACTCCACGAGCACGCCTCTTTCCCTGCAGGGGAATGGTACGGCAAAATCATCACGGACTGGATTCCGCGACCTGCTTGGCTGCCGAGGACGCTCAGAGCCAGCCGCGGCGGCGGAAGTACCAGAAGGGCAGGATCGCCGACAGGATCATCAGGCCGATGGCGAAGGGATAGCCCAGCTGCCACTTCAGCTCGGGAATGACGTCGAAATTCATGCCGTAGATCGAGGCGACCAGCGTCGGCGGCAGGAAGATGACGGCGGCGACCGAGAAGATCTTGATGATGGCGTTCTGCTCGATCGAGATCATGCCGAGCGTGGCGTCGAGCAGGAAGGAGATCTTCTGCGACAGGAAGGTGGCGTGGTCGGCGAGCGACAGCACGTCGCGCGACATCGTCTTGATGCGGGCGCGGACATCCTTGCTCATCTTGGTCTGTGTGGCGACATGGGCGAGGAAGCCGGCCAGCCGCTGCAGCGAGATCAGGCTGTCGCGCACGGAAGAGGCGATGTCCTCCTTGCGGCCGATGGCCTTCAGCAGTTCCTGGAAGTCGCGGTTGCGCTTCGACACCTTGGTCGAGCGTGCCTCGAAGATGTCGCGCGAGATGGCCTCGACATCGCGGCCGGCGCGCTCGAGTATATCGGCCAGGCGGTCGACGATCGCTTCCAGCAGGCCGATCAGGATGGTATCGCCGCTGGTGCAGCCCATCGCCACCTTCTCGGCGCGCAGCGGAAAGGTCTTGAACGCCTTCGGCTCGTGATAGCGAACCGTGATCAGCCGATTGCCGGAGAGCGCGAAGGTGACCGGCGACATCAGGGGATCGTCGACCTCGGTCTGGGCGGGCAGGGTGGCGGTCATGAAATAGGCGCCGTCCTCGATGTAGAGGCGGCTGGAGATCTCGATCTCCTCCATCTCCTCGCGGGTCGGGATGGCGATGCCGAGCCAGCTCTCGATGGTGGTTTCTTCTTCCTTGGTCGGGTTGATCAGATCGGCCCAGACGACCCTATCGCCATCTGCCAGCAGGTCGTCGACGATGCGCAGGCGATCATTGTCCACGACAAAAGCCTTGATCATCGCCAGATCTCCCCTGCTAGGATTAAAGGGCGTTTGGATTGATACTTCGTGTCGGATTGCACGGTTCTTCGCCGCATGCGCCGAGTGTGCGTCCGCCGCTTAGACCCCTGACATGACAAAATCAAGACGAGCCCGGACTGGAGCCGGGCCGGCATCGCCCGCTCAGAAAAACGCGTCCAGCAGCCGGTACCAGGAAAGCTTCGCCGGTTCGGCTTCCGGCGGTCGGTATCGTTCAAACCGCCGCTGAACGGCGGTCCGCAGCCGAAGATCGAACGTCACGCGCCACCGGCGGCGCGCCTTCCGTCAGATCAGGTGTTGAACTTGAACAGCATGACGTCGCCGTCCTGGACGACGTATTCCTTACCTTCGTCGCGTGCCTTGCCGGCTTCCTTGGCGGCCACTTCGCCGCCCAGCGTGACATAGTCATTGTAGGCGATGGTCTGGGCGCGGATGAAGCCGCGTTCGAAATCGGTGTGGATGACGCCGGCGGCTTGCGGTGCCTTGTCGCCCTTGTGGATGGTCCAGGCGCGGGTTTCCTTCGGACCGGCGGTGAAATAGGTGATCAGCTGCAGCAGCTCATAGCCGGCGCGGATGACCTTGTTCAGGCCCGGCTCGTCGAGACCGAGCGAGGACAGGAATTCCATCTCTTCCTCATCGCTGAGCTGGGCGACCTCGGCCTCGATCGCCGCCGAGATGACGACGGTGCGGGCGCCTTGCGCGGTCGCCATTTTCTCGACGGCCCTTGTGTGCTCGTTGCCGGTGGCGGCGTCGGCCTCGGCGACGTTGCAGACATAGAGCACAGGGTGCGAGGTCAGCAGGTTCAGCCCCTGCAGGATGCGCAGGTCCTCGGCCGAAATGCCCTTGAGCAGGATGCGGGTCGGCTTGCCGGCCTGCAGCAGCTCGAGCGCGGCCTCCATCATCGGCAGCACTGACGTCGCTTCCTTGTCCTTGGTCGAGGCGCGCTTGCGGATCTGCACGATGCGGCGCTCCAGGCTGTCGAGGTCGGCGAGCATCAGCTCGGTCTCGACCGTCTCGGCATCGGCGACGGGGTCGATGCGGCCCTCGACATGGGTGATGTCGTCATCCTCGAAGCAGCGCAGCACGTGCACGATGGCGTCGACCTCGCGGATGTTGGCGAGGAACTGGTTGCCCAGCCCTTCGCCCTTGGAGGCGCCGCGCACCAGGCCGGCAATGTCGACGAAGGAGATGCGGGTCGGGATGATCTCCTTCGACTTGGCGATCTCGGCGATCTTTTGCAGGCGCGGATCGGGCACCGCCACTTCGCCGGTGTTCGGTTCGATGGTGCAGAACGGATAGTTGGCGGCCTGCGCCGCAGCCGTCCTGGTCAACGCATTGAAAAGCGTCGACTTGCCGACGTTGGGCAAGCCAACAATGCCGCATTTGAAACCCATTTTTCGTCCAGTCCTATCGGGAAATCGAAATTTGATCAGGGCTATGGGGGTAGGGGTGAGGAACGTCAAGCCCTTCGAAGATCGGGCCCTTCGAACATCGGGGGCGATGTAGTCGGTGCAGAGGTCGGCATCGCCCATACCGACGCCGGCCGCCCTGGTTCCTAGTCTTTTCCGAACAGTTTCTTCAGCATGGCGGCCATCGGGCCCGTTTCAGGCAGCTTGGCAGGCGCCTGCTGCTGCCGCGCCTGGCGGATGTGGCTCTGCTGTTTTGGCCCCTGCTGCTTCTGCGCCGGCTTGTCCGGCTCGGCCGCGGCCTTGCCCTGAACGGCGAGCGCTGCCTTGTTCATGAAACCGGATTCGTCGCCCTTGACGATCATGGCGGCGTTGTCGGCGATCGCGTCCAGCAGCGGTTCCAGCCATTCGCGGTCAGCCTTGGCGAAATCGCCGAGTACATGGTGCTGGACCATTTCCTTGATGCCGGGATGACCGACGCCGATGCGCACGCGGCGATAGGTGTTGCCGACATGGCCGTCGATCGAGCGGATGCCATTGTGGCCGCCGGCGCCGCCGCCGGTCTTGATGCGCAGCTTGCCCTCGGCAAGGTCGATCTCGTCGTAGAAGACGGTGAGCGCGGACGGTTCGAGCTTGTAGAAGCGCAGCGCCTCGCCGACCGACTGGCCGGACAGGTTCATGAAAGTCTGCGGCTTGATCAGGATGATCTTTTGGCCGCCGAGCGTGCCCTCGGTGATCAGGCCCTGGAATTTCTTCGACCAGGGCGAAAAGGAATGGCGGCGGGCGATAGCGTCCGCCGCCATGAAGCCGACATTGTGCCGGTTGCTGGCGTACTTCGCGCCCGGATTGCCGAGTCCTGCAAACAGCAGCATCGTCAGCTCCGGGCGGGAAGGACTTACTTCTCTTCGGCGGCGGGAGCCGCTTCGGGAGCGGCCGCTTCAGGCGTCTCTTCCGTCTCCGGCTTCATCGCCGCGGAACCGGCGATGGTCGCGATGGTGAAGTCGCGATCGGAGATGACCGGCTTGACGCCGGCCGGCAGCTTGACCGCCGAGATGTGGATCGAATCGCCGATATCGGCGCCGGTGAGATCGACGGTGATGAATTCCGGGATCGCATTGGCCGGGCAGTGGAACTCGACCTCGTGACGCACGATGTTGAGCACGCCGCCGCGCTTGATGCCGGGCGACTTGTCTTCATTGACGAAGTGCACGGGCACGTCGACATTGACTTCGGTGTCCTTGCCGATGCGCAGGAAATCCACGTGCATCGGGAAGTCCTTGACCGGGTCGAGCTGGAAGTCCTTCGGCAGGACCTGGATCTTCTTGCCGTCGACATCGATCGTGGCGACCGTGGTCAGAAACCCGCCGCCATGGATCTTGTAGTAGATGTCCTTGTAGGTGAGAGCGATCGCCAGGGGAGGCTGCTTGTCACCGTAGATTACTGCAGGCACTTTACCGTTGCGGCGAACTGCACGGGCGGACCCCTTACCGACCTGTTCGCGCGCTTCGGCCTTGAGCTCGTAAGCATCGTGGCTCATGGCTTTTCCTTTCGCGTGTTATGGAGCGTTCGCGGAGAGCAGTGTGCCCAAGCCGTAAACGTCGAAAGCCGCCGGACCTCGATGCCCGAATGCCGGAAACCGCGGTGAGCGGATCTTTGTTCGGGATCACAAGGGGAAGGCAGCCTTCCGCCGCGTTGCCTCCAAGGGTGTCTACGCGGGTGGCGGCTCTATAGCGGAAGGCGGCGGGGGGTGCAAGCCATGGCCGGAGAGGCTGGCTACTGGTCGCCGGTCAAGGCATCGCGCAACGCCTGGACTTGCCGGTTGAGGGCGTTGAGCTCGGCGAGCGTCATGCCTGAGCGCTCGATCAGGGTTTCGTTCAGGCAGTTGCACCGGACAAGCAGGGCGCGCCCGGCGGCGGTCAGGTCGACCTGAACCTGACGCTCGTCGGTCCGGCTACGCTGGCGGGTCACCAGTCCAGCCTGCTCCATCCGCTTCACCAGCGGCGTGATGGTGCTCGATTCCAGGGCGAGCCGGTCCGCAATCGTGCCGACCGACATGCCGTCGGCTTCACCCAGGGCGTTGAGCACCAGATATTGCGGATAGGTGATGCCCATCTCGTTCAGCATGGGTTTATATGTGCGGTTGATGGCCATGCTCGTGGCATAAAGCGTGAAGCAGAGCTGATTGTCCAACGGGAGAGGCACGACGCATTCCTTGTTTTGCAACTTACGGGTTAAGTACCACGAAAATGATATCGCGATACATATTTTTGTGGACAGAGAGTGTGAACCGCGTTAGCAATCTGTTATCGCTATAATGATTGTCGCGATAGCAAACGAAGGGAGATTGAGATGACAATGCAGACCAAGTCCGGCTCGGGCAGCGGCACGATCACCACCAAGGATGGCACGGAGATCTATTACAAGGACTGGGGAACGGGTCAGCCCATCGTTTTCCACCATGGCTGGCCATTGAGCAGCGACGACTGGGACGCCCAGATGCTGTTCTTCCTGTCGAAGGGCTACCGCGTCATCGCCCATGACCGGCGCGGCCATGGTCGCTCGACCCAGACGGATATCGGCAACGAGATGGACACCTATGCGGCCGATGTTGCTGAACTTGTCGCGCATCTCGACCTCAAGGACGCCATCCATGTCGGCCACTCGACCGGCGGCGGCGAGGTGGCGCGCTACGTCGCGAAGTACGGCTCGGGCGGCCGTGTCGCCAAGGCGGTGCTGATCGGCGCGGTGCCGCCGATCATGGTCAAGACGCCGGCCAATCCCGGCGGCCTGCCGATCGAGGTGTTCGACGGTTTCCGCTCCGCCCAGGCAGCCAACCGCGCCCAGTTCTTCCGCGACGTCCCGGCCGGCCCGTTCTATGGCTTCAACCGTCCGGGCGCCGAGGTTTCGCAAGGGGTCATCGACAATTGGTGGCGCCAGGGCATGATGGGCGGCACCAAGGCGCATTATGATTGCATCAAGGCCTTCTCGGAGACCGACTTCACCGAAGACCTCAAGAAGATCGACGTGCCGGTGCTGGTCATGCATGGCGACGACGACCAGATCGTTCCCATCGCCGACTCGGCGCTGCTGACCATCAAGCTGCTCAAGAAGGGCGAGCTCAAGGTCTACAAGGGTTACCCGCACGGCATGGCCACGACCCATGTCGACGTCATCAACACCGACCTGTTGGCCTTCTTCAAGTCGTAAGGTCTTCCGGACCAAACAGAAAGAGCACCCGCCAACCGTAGGGTGCTCTTTCGCGGATAGAACGCGAATGGTCTAACTCATTGCTTTCACGCAATTCCGGACGGAACCCGCTACGCACTTTTCCTGAAATTGCTCTAAGCGGCGGCTTCCATGGTCCGGGCTTCCCTCATGTTGGGCAGGAACACCGTCAGCAGCCCCAGGAACGGCAGGTACGAGCAGATCTGGAAGACGAAATCGATGCCCTTCATGTCGGCGACGACGCCGAGCACGGCGGCCGCGATGCCGCCCACGCCGAAGGCGAAGCCGAAGAAGATGCCGGCGATCATGCCGACGCGGCCCGGCACCAGCTCCTGCGCGAAGACGACGATGTTGGAGAAGGCCGACGACAGGATCAGCCCGATCAGCACCGTCAGCACCATCGTCCATTCCATGTTGGCGTAGGGCAGCGCCAGCGTGAAGGGCAGCACGCCGACGATCGAGAACCAGATCATCGCCTTCTGCCCGTAGCGGTCGCCGAACGGGCCGCCGAGCAGGATGCCCAGCGCCGAGGCGCCGAGGAACAGGAACAGCATCACTTGGCTCATCTGCACCGACACGCCGAACTTATGGATGGAATAAAAGGTGTAGTAGCTGGCGAGGCTGGCGATATAGGCGTTCTTGGTCAGCACCAGCAGCGTCAGCACCGCCAATGCCCACATGACCTTGCGGCGCGGGAATGGCGAGACGAAGTTTTGCGCCTTGCGTGTCCCTTGCGCGGCGCGCAGACGGCTGTACCAGCCGCCAACCTGCCACAGGATGGCGATGCCGATCAGCGAGCCGACGGTAAACCAGGCGATGCTGGTCTGGCCGAAAGGCACGACGATGAAGGCGGCCAGCAATGGCCCCATGGACTGGCCGAAATTGCCGCCGACCTGGAACAGCGACTGGGCCAGGCCAAACCGGCCGCCGGACGCGAAGCGGGCGATGCGTGAGGATTCGGGATGGAAGATCGCCGAGCCGATGCCGATCAGCGAGGCGCCGATCAGGAGCAGGTAATAGTGCCCGGCATAGGCCAGCACGACCAGTCCGATCAGCGACGCGGCCATGCCGTAGGGCAGGGAGTAAGGCATCGGCCGCTTGTCGGTGATTGCGCCGATGATCGGCTGCAGCAGCGATGCCGTCACCTGGAAGGTGAAGGTCAACAGGCCGATCTGCCAGAAGTCGAGGCCGTAATTGTCTTTCAGAAGCGGATAGATGGCCGATAGCAGCGACTGCATGATGTCGTTGATGCAATGGCAGAGGCTCACCGCCAGAATGACGGTGAACGCCGTCGCCTGGGCTGAAACGTGACTGGCGCTCGCCGGTGTCGCGACGCTGCTCGCTGTCGTATCGGTCAAGATAGGCTCCGTAGTCTTTTTGGCGGCAGAGCCGCAGGACTGAGGCTGCGGGGCTTTCCCGCCCCGCAGCGGTAACATAGCGGGACGCTCCCGCAGGCAGCCTTATAAGCTGGTTGCCGGGCTACTTCTTTCGTGGTTTGGTCCAATAGTTTCGCAAGTGGGCCAGCTGAGCATGATGATACCGCGCGGTAAGGAGCTTTTCGGCGCCGGTCGTACCGATCTCGAGCGATTGCACGGGTTGCGTTGGCAGTGGCTGGAGCAGGCGGTTGGACCGGCGGTGGTCTTGCCGACCGAATATCCGGATGGCTACCATGTGCCGCATCATCACCACAGCCGCAGTCAGTTGCTGCATGCGCTGGTGGGCGTCGTGCTGGTGACGACGCGGCACGGGCGCTGGATGGTGCCGCCCGACCATGCAATGTGGATTCCGGCCGGCATCGAACATTCCGTCGAGATGCTGGGCGATGTCTCGATGCGCTCGGTCTATGTCATGCCGCAGGCGATTCCCGGCCTGCCGGAAGGCATGCGCGTGGTCGGCATCACCGACCTGATGCACAGCCTGATCGTGGAATCCGAGAAGCTGCCGCAAGGTGACGAATTGGAAGGGCGCGGCGGCCTGATCATGAACCTTCTGCTGCACGAGATTCCGCAGCTGCCGGAACGGCCGCTGGGCCTGCCGTTCCCGTCCGATCCCAAACTGGCGGCGCTCTGCCGGCGCTTTGTCGCGGCACCCTCGCCGCACGCGACGATCGACGAATGGGCCGATGCCGTCGGCATGAGCCGGCGCTCCTTCACGCGCGCCTTCCAGCGCCAGACCGGATTGTCGCTGTCGACATGGCGCCAGCAGGCCTGCCTGTTCGCGGCGCTGCCGCGGCTGGCCGATGGCGAGCCGATCACCAGGGTGGCGCTCGATCTCGGCTATGACAGCGTGCCGGCCTTCATCACCATGTTCAAGCGCATGCTCGGCTCCTCGCCGCGTGGCTACATGCGCGGTGCCCGTGACAGCGGAGAAAGCCCGCGGCGGATGGTACCCGGTGCCGGAACCAGATTGCCGCCGCCGGGAGGTTAATCGAACAGGCTCGACACCGATTCCTCGGTCGCCGTGCGCGAGATGGCTTCGCCGATCAGGTCGGCGATCGAGATGACGCGGATGTTGGGGGCATCGAGCACGGCCTGGGTCGGCTGGATGGAATCGGTGATCACCAATTCCTGCAACTTCGAGCCGCTGATGCGGGCGACCGCGCCGCCCGAGAGCACGCCGTGGGTGATATAGGCGGTGACGCTGGTGGCGCCGTTGGCCAGCAGCGCATCGGCGGCATTGCACAGCGTGCCGCCGGAATCGACGATGTCGTCGATCAGCAGGCAGTCCTTGCCGGCGACCGCGCCGATGATGTTCATGACTTCCGATTCGCCCGGGCGCTCACGGCGTTTGTCGACGATGGCGAGTTGCGCGTCGAAGCGCTTGGCCAGCGCACGCGCGCGCACCACGCCGCCAATATCGGGCGATACCACCACGACATTGCCGAGTTGCTTGTATTTCGCCTTCACGTCGCGGGCCATCACCGGTACCGAGAACAGATTGTCGGTCGGGATGTCGAAGAAGCCCTGGATCTGGCCGGCATGAAGGTCCAGCGTCAAAACCCGGTTGACGCCGGCGCGGGTGATCATGTTGGCCACCAGCTTGGCCGAGATCGGCGTGCGGCCGGAGGCGCGGCGATCCTGCCTTGCATAGCCGAAATAGGGGATGACCGCCGTGATGCGCCGGGCCGACGAGCGCATGAAGGCGTCGATCATGATGAGCAGTTCCATCAGGTGATCGTTGGTCGGGAACGAGGTCGACTGCAGGATGAAGACATCCTCGCCGCGCACGTTTTCCTGGATTTCGACGAAGATTTCCTGGTCGGCGAAGCGCCTGACACTGGCCTTGCCCAGCGGGATGTTGAGATAGCGGGCGACCGCTTCGGCCAGCACCCTGTTGGAATTGCCCGCGAAGAGTTTCATGCACCGTTCCTGGTGGAGGGTGGAGAGGCCTGACGGACTCTCCTGTACCTTTTAACCGGGCTTTTAGCGGCCCGCGCTGGTATTGCAAGCGCCGAGATCGGGAATCCGCCGGCTAAGCTCAAGAAAGCTGTTGGGCATCGCCGGCTGACAACATCTCAACTCGCCTTGCCGCCAAGAAACGCCGCGAACTGGTCGATGGTCTGGTCGGCGATCGCCTGCATGGTGGCGGGCGAGACCGCCTTCCAGCTGTCGGCACTCCCGCTGTTGCCGGAATTGACCGCAGGCACCTTCATCTGGCCGTTGATACGGTGCAGGCGGTTGCCGGAGGGGTCGTAGACGTCCCAGACATAGATGATGGTGGTGTCCTTGCCCTCCGAAATCGCCGAGAAGTAGCCCTTGAGCACATGGGTCGCGGTCTGATCCTGGCTGCCTGCAAGCGTGATGCCACGCTGCTTGGCGCGCGCCTGCAGTTCCGCCGTCAGCGGGGTGGCGGCTTCCACCGAAGCGCCAACGATCGGCGCGATCTGCAGCCGGGTTTTGGCAAGGATGGCGGCGGCCTGTGCGGGCGTGACCGGAGTGGTGGCGGCAGGCGCACCCGCCGTGGTGGCAGGCGCGGCTGATGACGCCGGGACCGAAACACCAGCCACCGCTCCGCCTTGCGCTGCCGGCGCCGAGGTGGCCGGTGGGGTGATTGCGGAAGGTTCGAGAACGTCCTTTGCGTTGGTGCAGGCCGCCAGAGCCAATGCCACAAGCAATGACACGGTCGTCAGACGCGATCGTCTCATTTGCCTTCTAACTCCTTGGCGAAGAACGCCTCCCATTGTGGTTTCACTGCACGATCAAGTCGAGATCATGGCGGGAGAGCGGCTTCGGCTGGGATTCGGTTGTCAGGTAGGTGCGGCCAAGCGTCATCGCCGTCTCGGTGTCGGAATCCATGATGATCATGTGAGCGAACAGGGTCATGTTCGGCGCGATCGGCTCGGGATTGCCCTGGATGAACATCGGCATGTCCATCCAGGACGGTGTGAAGCGCGCGCCGACCGAATAGCCGCAGGCGTTCAGCCGATGCTTGGTCAGGCCATGCGCCTCCATGGTGCGGGCATGGGCGTCGAAGACGTCGCCGAATGTGTTTCCGGGCGTCATCGCCTTTTCGACGGCGAGAAGCGCGGCGCGCGCCGCGTCGAACAGTTCCTGATGGCGCTTGGAGACCTTTCCGGTCAGCACCGTGCGCATCATCGGCGCATGATAATGATGGAAGACGCCGGCCCATTCGAGCGTCAGCTGATCGTTCTTGGTGAGCTTGCGGCGGCCGGCCTTGTAGCGGCACAGCAGCGCGTCGACACCGGAGCCGATGATGAATTCGTTGGCCGGATAGTCGCCACCGCCAGCAAAGACGGCGCCCTGCATGGCGGCCAGAATCAGGGCTTCGTCGCCGCCTTGCTTGATCAGCGGCAGGGCCGCGTCCAGCGCGTCGTCGGAGAGGTTGGCGGCCTTCTCGGCCTTGGCGATCTCGGCCGGACTCTTGAACAGGCGCAGCCGTCCGACGATGCCGGATGCGTCGGCGATCTGGCCGAAGGTCTGCAACTGCTCGTCCAGCCGGCGGCCATTGTAGGCGGTCAGCCCGTGGGTGTCGTATTCGACGCCGATACGGGCGCCAAGCAGGTCGAGTTCGTTGAGCAGGTTGCGCAGGTCGACCGCCGGGTTGGCGCCATTGCGGTCGGTCCACAGCACGATGTTATCGATGATCGAGGTCTGGCGCGCCTGGCGCAGATCGGCCGAGCGGGTGAGCAACACCATCGAGCCGTCGGCCTTCACCACCAGGCACTGGAAGAAGCAGAAGCCGAACGTGTCATAGCCGGTCAGCCAGTACATGCTCTCCTGCGCGAACAGCAGGATGGCGTCGAGCTTCTTTTCGGCCATCTCGATCATCAGCCGGTCCCGCCGCGCGTCGAATTCGGATCGTTCAAAATGCAGCGCCATTATTCCCTCTCCAAAACAATCGCCGAAACCTGCCGGCCATAATCAGGCTCCTTGCGGTGCCTGGTGCGCCGGTAGGAGTAAAAAAGATCTTCCTCGGCATAAGTGCAGCGGCCGAGGCCCTCGGCGGTAACGCCGGCCCTGGTCAGCCGGTCGACCGTGTAGCGGTTGAGGTCGAACATGGCGTGGCCGGCATTGGCGGAGGGCGTGAAATAGGCGGCGTTTTCAGCATCCGCCTCGACGAAGCGGGCAACGAATTCAGGACCGACCTCGTAATTGTCCGGGCCGATCGAAGGACCGAGCACGGCAATGATGTTCTCACGCCGGGCGCCAAGGCTTTCCATGGCAAGAACGGTGTTTTCGAGCACGCCGGTGAAGGCGCCCTTCCAGCCGGCATGCGCCGCGCCGATGATGCGCGCTTGCGCATCGGCAAAGAGCACCGGGCCGCAGTCGGCGGTCGAGGCGCCGATGGCAATGCCGGGCCGGTCAGTGACGATGGCGTCGGCCTTGGGCCGCTCGCCGGCAAAGGGCTCTCGGGCGATTACGACGTCGGGCGAATGGATCTGCCAGGCGGTCAGCAGATGGTTCGCCGGCACGCCCATCCAGGCGGCGACACGGCGGCGGTTCTCGGCGACCAGCGCCTGGTCGTCATCCGAGCCGGTGCCGATGTTGAGGCCCTGGTAGATGCCGGCCGAGACGCCGCCGACGCGGGTGAAATAGCCGTGGCGGATGCCTTGTGCCTGCGCCTCGTCCAGCAGCGGCGACCGAACAGGATCCGGTTTGGTCTGATTCAGCATGCGGGCGTTGTTGTCCGTATGAGCGGTTTCGTCAAGAAAAAGCGGCCGGCGGTCCGGCCGTTCTTTTACCGGACGGGAGATTGGGAGAGGCAGCGGTGAAAAGTCAATCCGTCGTGGCAAAAGGCCGGACGGCGGCGCCGCGCGGCAGGACGGCAAGCACCTTGAACAGCTCGCCCATGGCCTGCGGCCCGACCAGGCGTTCGACATCGCCGGTGATCTTGTCGCGCGCCGCCTGGCTGGCATCGGCGCCAAGCCTGCCGGCACGCTCGAGGATGCCCATGCCAAGCAGGAAATCGCCCTGCGTCGACAGGTGGGCGCCGAGACCGTGCGCGCGCACGGTCGCGGCAAGGGCGGCGAAATCGACATGCGAGGTGAGATCGGCTTCACCCGGATTGGCCAGCACATCTTCGTGATTGTGCCGGCGCAAGGCCTGCAGCGTGTCGCCGACACCCGGCTGCAGATGGCCATAGTCGAGGAACAGCCCGGCGCCATTGTCTCGGGCCATGCGCTCGGCGATGGCTGTCATCAGAGCCGTGCGGGCCGGTGCCACTTCGGCGACCGCGCCTTGCGGTGCATTTGCGGCATCGGGAGGCAGCAAAGTCGGATCGACCGAGCCGGCGCCGGCGAAGAAGCAAAGATTGTTCTCATCATCGAGGCCGATCATCCGCTCGCGCCAGCCGGCGCCGGCGCGCACGAACTGGCGGATGGGGACGGCGTCGAACAGTTCGTTGCCAACGATCAGCAGCGGCTGATGAGGGAGGGTCTCGATCGTCTCGTGCCACCGAACCGCGAACGGTGTCGGGGCAAGCGTCTGCTTCTGCACCTCGGCCAGGCGCGGGCTGGTCTCGATCATGGCGAAGTCAGCACCATTGGCCAGCGCCGGGTCGAGCCGCGACAGGGTGCGCAGCATGTCCTTTATCAGTGTGCCACGGCCTGGGCCGATCTCGGCGATGGTCACCGGCATCGGGCGGCCGATCGCCAGCCACGCCTGGTAGAGCCAGACGGCGACCAGTTCGCCGAACATCTGGCTGATCTCCGGCGCGGTGACGAAATCGCCGGCGGTACCGAAGGGCTCGCGCGTCGTGTAGTAGCCGTCCGAAGGGTCGAACAGGCACATCGCCATGTATTCGTTGACGGGAAGGGGACCAAGTGCCTCGATCAGGTTGACGATCCGGGTCTTCAGCCGCGTCATGTCGCCTGCGGCTGCGATTGCGTCACCGGCTTGGCGGTGGCCATCGCCCAGATGCCGGCCAGCACCATCGGTGTCGACAGGATCATGCCCATGGTCAGCCAGTTGGTGCCGAGGAGATAGCCGAGCTGCTGGTCCGGCTCGCGGAAGAACTCGACGAAGATGCGCGACAGGCCGTAGCCGCAGATGAAGGCGCCGCCGACGAAGCGCGGCGTCTTCAGCTTGAGGCGCGAATGGGTGAGGATGCGCAGCACGACAAACAGCACCAGGCCCTCGAGCAGCGCTTCGTAGAGTTGGCTCGGATGGCGAGGGTCGAGACCGGCCGGACATTGCCCTAGCGCCTGCTGGAGGCGATCGTTGCAGAAGACCACCCCCCAGGGCATGTCGGTCGGCCTACCCCAAAGTTCGGCATTGATGAAATTGCAGACGCGCACCAGTCCAAGCCCAACCGGCACGCCGGCGGCCACGACATCGAACAGCGACCAGGTGCGGATGCCGCGCTTGATGGAAAACAGCGTCATGGCGAGGATGACGCCGAGCAGGCCGCCATGGAACGACATGCCGCCTTGCCAGACGGCGAAAATGTCGAGCGGATGCGCGATGTAGCGCGGCAGGTCGTAGAACAGCACATAGCCAGTGCGGCCGCCCAGCACCACGCCGATGGCCGCCCAGACGATGAAATCGTCGAGGTCCTCGGGCTTCATCGGCAGGATGCCGTCGGGCCAGAGCCTTGGATTGGACGCAAGCCGCTTGGCATACCACCAGGCAAACAGGATGCCGACGATGTAGCCGACGCCGTACCAGTGCACCGCCAGCGGCCCGATCTGGACGAGGATCGGGTTGATGTTGGGAAAGGGCAGCGAGGCCAGCGGCAGCAGGAAATAGTCGTTCAACGGGAGCTCTCGGTTGCGAAACGCGTTTGCGCGCGGACCATGCGGCAGGGTTTGGGCAGGGTCAAGGCAAGGTGGTTGCCGTCAATTGTCGGGGCGGGTCATCCTTTCGGGCCATCGCCGTGCAGGCGGTAAGTTCAACCCTGAGACTTGGCAGCCACCACCTGCCGCAACGCGTCGTTGATCCTGTCCTGCCAGCCGGGGCCATCCTCCTGGAAATAGTCCAGCACGGCTCGGTCGATCCTGATCGAAACGAGCTCGCGGACATTCGGGGCGGTCGAGGGTTCCCGGGGCGGTGCCGCCGGCTTCTTGACCGGCTTGAAGGCCGCTTCGGCGGCTGCCATCGGATTTGTTGGTCGGCGTGGAGGCGTTGCCATTGATTGACCCTGATTGGAGTGTGCTGACGCAACATGAGACGACAACACAATAGGCGATTTGGCGTCCTCGAGTACAGGTTGGAGCTGTTTGACAACTGCCTATAGGCACGGCAGCGCCATGCGCCATAGCAACGCAGATGCCGCACCAAGCTTCAACGTTCTTGCATTCTCCGCGCGGCGCCACTACGTCATTTCGAGCAAGCGAGGATTTGCCATGTCGACCGGACCGAACCGCATTCTCGACGAATTCGCCAAGCTCATGACCGATGCAGCCGGTGCCGCCCAGGGCGTGCGGCGCGAGGTGGAAACCGCCTTCAAGGGGCAGGCGGAGCGTATCCTCAATTCGATGGACGTGGTGCAGCGCGAGGAATTCGAGGCCGCGCGCGAGATGGCAGCCAAGGCCCGCGACGAGAATGCCCGTCTTGCCGCCCGCATCGAAGCGCTCGAAGCCAGGCTCGCCGAACTGGCCGGTGATACCGCGCCAGCGGCGGCGGCGAAGCCGCGTGCAAAAAAATAATCATTAAACTTTTCCACATAGCCCAATTCTGAAAAGCGCTTTGCCGTGAATCGCTTAACGGCATTGCATGAATCTTTGTGACAGCGCCTTTCCACATGCGAATGACGCAGTGCGAAAAATTGGGCTGTTCACGCGACTCCCGATCAATAGACTGAATTTGTTGCATGATTCGGAGCAGGGTCATGCGGCCGGGCGGTGGGGTCCGGTCTGGGGGTCTTTGCGTCGAGAAGTCCTGGCCGTCCGAGTTCTAGATCAGATTGTTCGTTGTGTGTGCCCTCCCGCGGAGCGTGTGGCGGCGCTCCTTAGAACGACAGGAAGCATTCCATGGAACTTCTCGAACTCGAATTCTCCCGCGAAATCCATCCGGTGGATGTTATCGAGCAGGTGGCCCACAACAATGACTGGTCCTTCGAACGGGCCGGCGATGACGAAATCTCGATCTCGGTCGCTGGCAGCTGGACCGACTATCACGTCTCCTTCTCCTGGATGGAGGATTTCGAGGCACTGCATCTGGCCTGCGCCTTCGACATCAAGGTGCCGGAGACCCGCGCGCTGGAAGTGATGCGGCTGTTGTCGCTGATCAACGAGCAGATGCTGTTCGGTCATTTCGACCTCTGGGAGCAGGAAGGCGCGATCATGTTCCGCCAGTCGTTGCTGCTGGCGGGCGGAGTCGAGCCGTCGAGCCAGCAGGTCGAGGTGCTTTTGTCCTCGGCGCTGGAAGCCTGCGAATGCTATTTCCAGGCGTTTCAGTTCGTCGTCTGGTCGGGAACCTCGGCCAAGGATGCGCTGGCCGGTGTGCTGTTCGAGACCTACGGCAACGCCTGAGCATCGGTAAGACAGTGTCATGAGTACGAGCAGCGAGCGCAAGCCCGAGATCAGTTTTGCCGATTTCGATCGTGTCGACATCCGCGCCGGCACGATCGTCGAGGCCGAACCGTTTCCCGAGGCGCGCAAGCCGGCATTCAAGCTGAAGATCGATTTCGGGCCCGACATCGGCATCAAGAAATCGTCGGCGCAGATCACCAAATACTATACGCCGGAAACGCTGGTCGGGCGGCAGGTGTTCGCTGTGGTCAATTTCCCGCCGCGCCAGATCGGGCCGTTCATGTCGGAAGTGCTGACGCTGGGCTTTCCTGACGAGGAGAGTGCTGTCGTGCTCGGCGCCATCGAGCGCAAGGTGCCGGACGGCGGGCGTTTGTTTTAGTTTTCGTCATCTCATCCACGGTTCGGGCGTCGGCTTCGCCCGTGGATGACGAAGCATGGTGTCACGCCGCCAGTTTGCGCGGCGTCCCCAGCGCTTCCCCGACCGTGTCGAGGAACATTTCCGCGCAGGCTTTCCAGCTGTAGCGCATGGCGCGTTCGCGGGCCTGGGCGCGGTCGACCTTGAGGGCGGCGAGCGATGCTTCGCGCAAATCGTTGGAAACCGCGCCGCCAATGCCGTCGCCAACGATGTCGATCGGCCCGGTGACCGGATAGGCGGCGACGGGCGTGCCGCTGGCCAGCGCCTCGATGATGACGTTGCCGAATGTGTCGGTGCGGCTGGGGAAGACGAAGACGTCGGCCGAGGCATAGATCTCGGCCAGTTCGTCGTTAGGGCGATGGCCGAGGAAATGCGCCTGGGGATAGCGCGCCTTGAGCTTTGCAAGCTCCGGACCTTCGCCGACGACCACCTTGCTGCCGGGCAGGTCGAGGTCGAGGAAGGCCGAGAGGTTCTTTTCGATGGCGACCCGGCCGACGCAGAGGAAGACCGGGCCGGGGAAGCCGAGGTCCTTCCGTTTGTCCGGCCGGAAATGGTCGGTGTCGACGCCGCGCGTCCACGGCCTCAGCTTGTTGAAACCGCGCGCCGAAAGGTCGTCGGCGAGCGACTGGGTTGCGACCAGCGTGCCTTGGCCGGAATTGTGGAAGTCGCGCAGCCAGCGATAGGCCCAGCTTTCCGGTACCGGCAAGCGGGCGCTCAGATATTCGGGAAAGCGCGTGTGATAGCTGGTGGTGAATGGCCGGCCGGCATTGCGGCAATAGCGCCGCGCCATGATGCCGAGCGGCCCTTCGGTGACGATGTGGATGTGGTCGGTCTTGTAGCCATCGATCAGCCGTGCCACGTGGCCGGGCGTGGTCAGCGCCAGCCTTATATCGGGATAGGTCGGCAAGGGCAGCGTGCGAAAGATGTTTGGCGTCAGGAAATCCACCCCGACGTCAAAGGATTTCAGGGTTTCGGTGAGCCGCTCCAGCGTGTGGACGACGCCATTGACCTGTGGGCGCCAGGCGTCGGTGACCATCAATATGCGCATGGCGGCCCTTTGCTGGAAAGGTCGACGGTTGCCTTGAAGCGATGCCGGAACGGCGACCAGCCGGCTACAACCGCTTCGCTCCAGCGCACCCGGGCGGGCACGGGGTCGAAATGGGCCGGCAAGGACGAATCGAGTGTGATCGCACGTTTCATGCGCGCTCTTCACCACGATTTCATGACGGGCGGATGAAGCCAGATGCTTGAAGTGCATAGAGCAGCCCACCGTTCGCGGAAACGGCGAACTCCTTTAACTCTTTGTCTTGACGCAAGTCCGGACGGAAAACCGTTTTACACTTTTCCTGGAATTGCGCTTAGGCCGGAACCTTGATCACCGCGCGCAGGCCGCCAAGCGGGCTGACGTCGAGGGTGATGTCGCCGCCATGGCTGCGGGCGATGTCACGGGCGATCGACAGGCCGAGACCGGTGCCGCTGGCATCGAGGTTGCGGGCCTCGTCGAGCCGCACGAAGGGCTTGAACACATCCTCGCGCCTGTCGGCCGGAATGCCCGGGCCGTCATCGTCGATGGTGACCACAAGCGAGCCACGGCCATGATTGGCGCTGACCTCCACCGTCTTGGCATAGCGGAAGGCGTTGCCGATGACATTGGACAATAGCCGGGCGAAGGCGTTGGGCCGCACATGCACGGTCGGGTCGCCGGAAAGCGTCGTCGACAGCTTGCATTTGCGCAGGCTCGCTTCTTCGCTGAGCTTCTGGAAGTAGGCGTCGAGATCAAAGCGCCCGGGATCCTCCGAGGCCTCGCCGCGGGCGAAGGAGAGATAGCCTTCGAGCATCGACTGCATGTCGTCGATGTCCTGGTTCAGCGCCGCCTTGGTCTCGGCCTTGCCGCCGGCCAGCGCCAGCTGCAGCTTGAAGCGGGTGAGGATGGTCCTGAGATCGTGGCTGACGCCGGTGAGCATCGCGGTGCGCTGCTCGATCTGGCGCTCGATGCGCTCGCGCATCTGGATGAAGGCAAAGCCGGCGCGGCGCACCTCCTCGGCGCCGCGCGGGCGAAAATCGCGCGGCATCGGCCGGCCCTTGCCGAAGCTTTCGGCGGCCTCGGCGAGCGTCAGGATCGGCCGGATCTGGTTGCGCAGGAAGGGGATGGCGATCATCAAGAGCACCAGCGAGGTACCGACCATCCAGATCAGGAAGATGTGGGTGTTGGAGGCATAGGCCTGACTGCGGCGCACGAAGACGCGCAGCACTCTGTTCTCGAGCTGGACGCGCACCTCGACGATGTTGGAATTGCCGACCGTGTCGATCCAGAACGGCCGGTTGATCTGGCGGGTGATCTCGGCGGAAAGAACGTCATCGAGGATCGAGAAGAACGGTTTGGGTCCCGGCGGTGGCAACGGATCGGGCGGCAGGAGGTCGACCTTCAGCTGCATGCGGTCCTGCGCGATGCGGATGATGTTGGCGTAGTCGGCGTCGTGCGGATAGGTCTCGATCAGGTCGATGATGGCGGCGATGTCGCGTACGGTGGCCTGCGACAGGCGCTGCGTCACGGTTGCCCAATGGCGCTCCATGAAGACGAAGGCGACCACCGATTGCAAAAGGATCATCGGCGCGATGACGATGATCAGCGAGCGCGCATAGAGGCGCTTGGGCATATAGAGCGAGACGAGGCGCCAGAACCGGTTCCAGATGCGCGGCACCGCCTTGAGCGTTCGCGTGGCACGTGCGCTCAAGCCGTCATTTCCCGGCTGTTCCAGTTCCGTGGTCGCCATTGGCCCGTTTCATCCGTCGGCGGCCATTGTGGCCGCGGCCGGTATTCTATTCCACGCTGAGCCGATACCCAATACCGCGCACGGTCTGCAGCCAGACCGGATTGGAGGGATCACGCTCGATCTTGCGGCGCAGCCGGTTGATCTGAACGTCGATGGTGCGCTCGCCGACCTCCGAATCGTCGCCGACGAGTTCGTGGCGCGGGATGGTTTCGCCGGCGCGCGCGGCAAAGATCGCCAGGATCTCCTGCTCACGGTCGGTCAGCTTCAGCGCCTCGCCGCCGCGCTTCAGTTCGCGCCTGGCGATCTGGAAGGTGTAGGGGCCGAAGACCAGCTGTTCGACCTTTGGCGTCGCCGTCGGGCCGCCGCGGCGCAGGATGTTGTTGATGCGCAGGATCAGCTCGCGCGGATCGAAGGGTTTTGGCAGATAATCGTCGGCGCCGGCCTCGAGCCCCGAGATGCGGCTGTCGGTTTCCGACAACGCCGTCAGCATCAGGATCGGCACGTTCTTTTCGGCACGCAGCGCCTTGGTCAGATCGACGCCGCTTTCGCCCGGCATCATGACATCGAGCACGAGCAGGTCGAAGTCGAGGCCGGCGAGCTTGCGGCGGGCCTCACCGGCATTGCCGGCGACGGTGACGCGGAAACCGTTTTCGGTCAGATATTGCTTGAGAAGATTGCGGATGCGGGTGTCGTCGTCGACCACGAGCAAATGCGGCGCGTCGTCATCCGGTGCGGTCGCCTGGTCGACCCTCTCAGTGCTCTCCATGGCTTTTTCCTGACATTTTTGCGGACCCAACGTCGATCTGAGCTCTCAGTTCCGGATTGACCATCGCTTCGAGGAAGCGTTCCACCAAGGCCCGTTCGGTGGCGCCGGAATCTTCCAATGCAGCACGGATGCGGCGCGACTGTGGCCGCGCCAGCGCCAGCGCCAGCGCACGGCCCTTGGCCGTCGGATAGAGCTCACGCTGGCGGCGGTCCCGCGGACCTTGCAACTGCACGACATGGTCGGTGTCGATCAGTTGCTTGAGCACGCGCGCCAGGCTCTGTTTGGTGATCTTCAGCACGTCAAGCAGTTCGGCGACCGTCAGGCCTGGCCGCCGGTTGACGAAATGCAGCACACGGTGATGAGCGCGGCCGAAGCCATAATCGGCCAGGATCTGATCGGGATCGGAAGTGAAGTCGCGATAAGCGAAGAAGAACAGCTCGATGATGGCGAAGTCGATGCCGTCCTCGACTGACATTGCGGTCCTGATCGGTTTTCCAGCTGCGTGGCTTCGGTCCGTCATCATTTCTCCATGGGAACAGGAGATTATGTCAGTACTATTGACGTAATTTCCCTGCAATGATAATTTTTGACAAGCTTTTGGGCGGATTGCGAACAAAAAGGCAAGACGGGCGGGTTTTTCCGGAATTTCCTGAGTTTGCCAGAGCGCGATTATCCGCTTACGCTTCGAGACACCGGCTGGCGTCTCCAATCTCACGGCGCGGCCAAAAAGAACACGCAACGACACTGAAGATATGCGGGCCGGCGCCCGCGGGAGGTTACCATGGCATCCGTTCCCTTCGATCAACTGGACGGCTTCATCTGGATGAACGGCGAGTTCGTTCCATGGGGCGACGCCAAGATTCATGTGCTGACCCATGGCCTGCATTACGCCAGCGCGGTGTTTGAGGGCGAACGCGCCTATGGCGGCGTGATCTTCAAGCTCAACGAGCACACCGAGCGTCTGCATGAATCGGCGCGCCTGCTCGGCTTCAAGATCCCCTATTCGGTGGCCGAGCTCAATGATGCTTCGACCAAACTGTTGAAGAAGCAGGGTTTCCAGGATGCCTATGTCAGGCCGATCGCCTGGCGCGGCAGCGAGCAGATGGGTGTTTCGGCGCAGAACAACCGCATCAATGTGGCCATCGCCATCTGGCAGTGGCCGAGCTATTTCGATCCGGCGCAGAAGCTGAAGGGCATTCGGCTCGACGTGGCGGAATGGCGCCGGCCCGACCCGCGCACGGCGCCGTCCAAGTCGAAGGCCGCCGGCCTCTACATGATCTGCACCATGTCCAAGCACGCCGCCGAGGCCAAAGGATATGCAGACGCCATGATGCTCGACTGGCGCGGCCAGGTCGCCGAAGCGACCGGCGCCAACATCTTCTTCGTCAAGGACGGCAAAATCCACACCCCGAAGCCCGACTGCTTCCTCGACGGCATCACCCGCCGCACGGTCATTGGCCTGGCCAGGGATCGCGGCCTGGAGGTCATCGAACGCGTCATCATGCCGGAGGAACTCGAAGGCTTCGAGCAATGCTTCCTGACCGGAACCGCGGCGGAGGTCACGCCGGTCTCGGAGATCGGCCCCTACCGATTCGAGGTCGGCGAGATCGCCAAGAACCTTATGAACGACTATTCTGTGGCCGTTCAGCCCATGCATGCGATCGCCGCAGAATAACGAAAGTCACAGCTTTTCGCGCAAGTAGGGGCGGTTTTCGAACCGCCCCTTTTATTTCAGCGTTTGTGCATTTGACTTTCATTCAATTCGGCGTCTCATGATGGCGTCGGCCCGGAAGGCTGGCAGCTATGGAGGGACTGGCAATATGGACATGAACACGCTTCTTCCGATCATTATTCAGATCATTACAGGCATCATCGGTGGTCAGGCGGTCGGCGCGGCGATCAAGACGGCGGCGATGGGACAGCTTCCCAAAATCCTGGCGGGAGCCGTTGGCGGCGTCGGCGGCGCGGCGATCCTTGGCAGCCTGCTCGGCGGCGGCACGATCACTCCGGACGCAGCCGCGGCGGCGACGAGCAGTCTCGGCAGCGCACTGAACCTGAACAATATCGTCGGCGGCGCCGGCGGCGGCGCGATCCTGACCGCCATCGTCGGCGCGGTCATGGGTGCCATGAAGAAGTAGGCGATTTCTGTCTAAGGTTTCAAATGGGCGGCTCCGGCCGCCCATTCTGTTTTAAGGCGACTGACTGTTCGTCTTTCGAGGGGTGGACGCCTTTCACCGGCGCCTCTACATGACCGCTTTGACATCGAAAGGACGATCATGGGTCAGCTCAACGCCGGCATCGTACCGGTCACACCGTTCCAGCAGAACTGCACCATCCTGTTCGACATGGACGACAAGCACGGCGTCATCGTCGATCCGGGCGGCGACATCGATAAGGTGTTGGGCGTGTTGAAGGACAATGCGATCACGGCCGGAGCCATCTGGATCACGCATGGTCACATCGATCATGCCGGCGGTGCGATGGAGCTCAAGGCGGCGCTGGGCATCGAGATCATCGGCCCGCACGAGGCCGACAAACCCCTGCTCGACAATCTGGAAAACCAGGGCAGGCGCTACGGTATCGCCGGTTCGCGCAATTGCGTGCCAGACCGGTTCCTGACCGAGGGGGAGACGGTGTCGTTCGGCTCGCATCTCTTCGAGGTGCTGCATTGCCCCGGCCATGCGCCGGGCCATGTCGTCTATTACAACCGGGCGGCCAAATTCGCCCATGTCGGTGACGTGCTGTTTCGCGGCTCGGTCGGCCGCACCGACCTGCCGGGTGGCGACCATGCGGCGCTGATCGCTTCGATAAAGGACAAGCTTCTGCCGCTCGGCGACGATATCGGTTTCATCTGCGGCCATGGGCCGGGCGGCCGCTTCGGCGAGGAGCGGCGGACCAATCCGTTTTTGGTCTAGAGCGTCAGGCGAATAGGGTGAATCGTTGGGATTCCCTTTTCGACTGAAGTCTGATTCCTATGGATGCGGAGGTGCACCATGGGCAAAGCGGTTTCGCAGGATTTGAGGCTTCGACTTGTTCGCGGCATTGCCGAGGGCAAGTCGCGGCGGGCAGTTGCGGCGCAGTTTGAGGTGGCGCCTTCGACGGCGGTACGCGTTCAGGCACGCTATGCGGCGACTGGTTCCGTCGAACCGGCCCGTCAGGGGCGTCCTGCCGGGTCTGGCAAACTCGGCCCGTATCGTCAGGCCATTGTCGACAAAGTGATGGCCAGGCCGGACATCACGATGCCTGAGCTTGGCGCGTGGCTTGAAGACGAGCACGGCGTCAGGGCGGACCCGTCGAACCTGTCGAAGTTGCTGTGCCGGGAGGGGTTTACGTATAAAAAAAGCCCTGCTGGCGTCGGAGCAAGAACGGCCCGACGTGAGAGCGGCGCGGCGTGAGTGGCGCGACCATCATCAGCCTCTGATGCGCGCCGTGCCGGCGCGGATCGTCTTCATCGACGAAACGAGC
Source organism: Mesorhizobium sp. B4-1-4 (assembly GCF_006439395.2). Taxonomy (NCBI): domain Bacteria; kingdom Pseudomonadati; phylum Pseudomonadota; class Alphaproteobacteria; order Hyphomicrobiales; family Phyllobacteriaceae; genus Mesorhizobium; species Mesorhizobium sp. B4-1-4. The sequence goes on along the minus strand of NZ_CP083950.1, from coordinate 3,634,339 downwards.
GTGAAGACCAACATGACCCCATTGCGCGGGCGCAGCCTGCGCGGCAAGAGGCTCCTCGCCGATGCGCCCTTCGGCAAATGGCATACCCAGACCTTCATCGCCGGCCTGCGTTGCCATGAACTGGTGGCCCCCTGGATCATCGAGGGAGCCATCGACGGTGCGGCGTTCGATGCCTATGTCGAAACCCAGCTCGCACCGGCTCTCGGGCGCGGCGACATCGTTATTCTGGACAATCTCAATGTCCACAAAAGTCCGCGCGCCGCAGAGGCACTCAAACAGCGCGGCGCCAGGTTCCTCTTCCTGCCCAAATATTCGCCGGACCTCAACCCGATCGAGATGGCCTTCGCAAAGCTCAAAACCCTGTTGCGAAAGGCCAAAGCGCGCACCTACGACGATCTTGTCCGCGCCGTCGGAAACATCTGCGCCATGTTCGATCCAACCGAATGCTGGAACTATCTCAAACAGGCAGGCTACGTTGCATGTTAATCGCCCGACGCTCTAATTCGGTAGAGATTCAGACGATCCCGAACAACTTGACCAGACCGTTTCCGAAAGCTGGCGCCGCCCCTCATTGTCCTGCCGGACGTTCGTCATCCGAAAAACCAAGCAATTGGCTTTTCGTCCGCTGTGCGGACCACTTCTCAACTCCCCGTATACGGACGGGGAGAAAGACAGCCTGTACAGAGGATTTCGACAATCTCCAGCGTCGCAGTACCAGCGCCAGCATTGCGGCCAGTTCTCTTCTCCCCGTCCCTGTACGGGAGAAGGTGCCGGCAGGCGGATGAGGGGCGGCGCTGACTTTTGCAGCCGCAGATTGCCCTCAAAATCCTAGAGCCCAAACAAAAAGCGCCGACCTCGCGGTCAGCGCTTTCTGTTTTGGGGCAGGGAAGCCTCAGTTGGCCGTGCAGAAATGCTGTTCGCCGTCATTGCCGGTGAAGGTGCCGGTGCGGGAATTGAAGGTGCGGTAACGGTCCGAGCAATACTCGTACCAGTCGCGCGTCCACGGTTCGGCATAACGGTCGGCGTACACCACCCGAGGCTCCGCGTAGTAGCGGCGGACAGGGGCCGGGCGCACGCTCACGTCACGATCGTAATAGTAACCGTCATCGTAATAGTCTGGCGGCGGCGGTTGCTGGTTGGCCAATGCACCGCCGATCAGCGCGCCGGCGGCGAGGCCGAGGACGCCGGCTGCGACGGCGTCGCCATGGCCGTGACCGTGATGATGCCAACGATGCCAGTCATCGGCGTTGGCCGCGGGCAGGGCCACAAGCATCGTGGCGGCCACGGCGGCAGACAGCACGGCTGTCTTGAAAATTCGGTTCATGTCGATCTCCTTCGTGCCAGCCCGTATGATTTTTCGGGAATGCGGTCCGGCTTTACGAAAGATTAATATGAGACCGTGGCTGAACGGGGGCTGAACGGATTTTATGTGCCGCGCTGCCACAAGCATCAAAAAACGCACGCTCTGGGGAGCGGACCTGGCCTGCCGGAGCGTTCGGCCTGAAGCCGGCTCAGCCGATCGACAGGTTGACGGCCTTCGGACCCTTGCCGCGTTTATCCGGCTCGGTGTCGAATGTCACTTTCTGCCCATCTTCGAGACCGGGAAGACCCGACGCCTGCACGGCCGAAATATGGACGAAGACATCCTTCGCGCCATCGTCCGGCGTGATGAAGCCGAAGCCTTTGGCATGGTTGAAGAATTTGACGGTGCCGGTCTGCGGCATGGGAAGCTCCTTTGATCCCATAAACTCCAGTCTCGGGCCGGCAAATGCCCGAGAGGAAATTTGTCCTTTATTTTAGCGTCATCGGCAAGAGAAAGTTTTGCGGAGACTTAAAGCGCGTTACGCTTTAAGTCCTTGTTATGACGCATGTCGTTGACCCAAAACCGGAACCGTTTTGGGCGACATGCTTTTATGCTGTCCTGCGGACATGAAAAAGGCGCGACAAAAAACGCCGCGCCTTCAAAAATCTGTCTGCGTGCCCAGAGGCTGGGCAAGCTCCGCCCCCTCATTCGCCCGCCATCAAGAGCGGGCGGCGTCCCGATGGTTCAGGCCGCGCGGAGATTGACCGCCTTCGGGCCCTTGCCCATGCGGTCCGGCTCGACGTCGAAGGTAACCTTCTGGCCGTCAACGAGCGTGCGCAGGCCCGATGCCTCGATCGCGGAAATGTGGACGAACACGTCCTTGGCGCCGCCATCGGGCGTGATGAAACCGAAGCCTTTGGTCGCGTTGAAGAATTTAACGGTGCCGGTCTGGGCCATTGGGGAAACTCCTTCACCCGTTCAGTCTTTGGTGGTCCTGCCCGCCACCTGGCGTCGAGGGCAGTTCCCGGTGGTTGCTTCGGCAGTCATGCATTGGCGCATTGTCAAAACCCCCCGCCGAAAAACGGGGCCGTCAGAGATTCACAGTATCGGGGAAAGGTCGTCCAAAACGTTCCGCTCTCCGGGTCGCAAATGCCCGAACACGGAATTTATCGCATGGAAACGTGAAGGTTGCAAGATAGCGCCGCGGGCCGCCATTATGAGCGCATCCCGACGCAAGAATCGACCGATTTGAGCGTCGACGGGCCGCAGATAGGCCTCGTCGCCGGGCGGGTCATCGGCCCACAGCCGCAGTCACGCATGGGCCAGGGAGATCTTCTACCCCGCCCGCCACGTCCCGAACCGCAATTCTGCACCAAGCAGTACGAGCCGGTCTGCGCCCGGCGCGGCGGCGACCGCCAGACCTTCGCCAATGCCTGCCTTGCCGACCGCGCCGGCTATCGCATCGTGCGCGACGGCCCCTGCCGCGAAGGCGGTGGTGGTGGCGAAGAGCAGACCTTCTGTACTCGTGAATACGCGCCCGTCTGGGCCCGTCGGCGTGGCGAGACGCGCACCTTCCCCAACGCCTGCGAAGCCCGCGCCGCGGACTACCGCATCGTTGGCGGCGGGCCGTGCTGAGAGGCTGTTGCCCTCTTCCTTCCAGCAGGGAAGAAGGCAGGCGCCGCTTGCGAGCGAGCCCATTTGCCGGCAACGCAATGGCCGAGGCAGACAAGCAAAGCCTTGAACCTTTGGCGCCAATGGCCTAGATCGCGGCAGGCGGACAAACACGGCAGGTTTCCCATTAACAGAGATCAGAGAAGAGCGGCGGGTGCGGGAGTCAGGTCTGGCGCGACCAAGTCTGGCGCGGGAGGCCAGCCGCCGCTGGGCCTCGACCAGTATGTGCAGCAGGCGCTGCAACTGCACCAGGCCGGGCGCCGGCAAGAGGCTGAGTCAATCTACCGGCAGGTGCTGGCGCGTCAGCCCAAACACGCGGCGGCCGCGCATTTCCTGGGATTGCTGCTGCATCAGACCGGGCGTAGCGAAGAGGGGCTGGAACTCCTCGAACAGGCTGTGAGCCTGCAGCCGACGAATCCCGATTTCCTCAACAATTTCGGCACGGTGATGCGCGACCTTGGCCGCGTCGCGGCGGCGATCGATTTCTTCCGAGGCGCGGTGGACCTGCGGCCGGAACAGCTGGCGGCGCGCGACAACCTCGGTTCGTCGCTGAAGCAGCTCGGCCAGTTCGAGGAGGCCGAAGAGGTCTATCGCGGCACGGTCGCGCGCAATCCATTTCATGTGCGCGCCCGCATCGGGCTTGCCGAAACCCTGGAGGAAGCCGGGCGGCTGGACGAGGCGCTGTCTGCTTTCCGCGAAGCGCTCGCGATACGCCCGAAGGATGCCGACCTGTTGCACGGGCTCGGCGTCGGGCTGATGGAAAAGGGCAAGCTCGACGAGGCGGCGGATCTGTTCCGGCAAGCAGTGGAGGTCCAGCCCGCCATGGCGCGTGCCTGGCTAATGCTGACGCAGGTCAAGCGGCAGAAGGAGCGCGACGCCGAATTGGCCGGCATGGAGGCCCAGCATGCCAAGGCGCCGCAGGACAGCCTGGCCCGCATGCAGCTGTCCTTCGGACTCGGCAAGGCCAACGACGATCTGAAGGACTATAGCAGGGCCTTCGACTATTTCGCCGAAGGCAATGCCATCCGCCGCAAGGGCATCGACTACGATCCCTTGAAGACACGCGCCGAGTTCGAGGCGATGAAGACGGTATTCGATGCCGGCTTCTTCGAAAGGCACAGGCCGAGCGCGATCGCCGATGACGCGCCGATCTTCGTCGTCGGCATGCCGCGCTCGGGCACGACGCTGGTCGAACAGATCATCGCCAGCCATCCGCAGGTCTATGGCGCGGGTGAGCTCAGCATCCTGAAGAAGGCGGTGGGCAAGCAGTTTCCGTCGAACATGCCCGGTGGTTTCCCCTGGGGCGTCTCCGACGCGGACGACGCGGATTTCGCCGAGGCGGGGCAGGCCTATCTCGACATGCTGCACACCCGCTACCCGCATATGCGCCACGTCACCGACAAGATGCCGGGCAACTTCCTGCTCGTCGGCTTCATCCACATGATGATGCCGAAGGCCAGGATCATCCACTGCGCCCGCGATGCGGCGGCAACCTGCCTTTCGATCTACAAGGTGCATTTCCGCGGCGACAGCCATCGCTATGGCTATGATCTTGGCGAACTCGCCGACTTCCACAATCTCTACACCGACATCATGGCGCATTGGCACAAGGTGCTGCCCGGCGTCGTGCATGATGTGCGCTACGAGGATTTCGTCGCCGATCAGGAAGGCCAGAGCCGGGCGCTCATCGACTATCTCGGGCTGCCCTGGGACGATGCCGTGCTGTCGTTCCACGAGACCGACCGGCCGGTGCGCACGGCTTCCGCCGCGCAAGTGCGCCAGCCGATGTATCAAGGCTCTGTCGACCTGTGGAAGCGCTATGGCGACAGGCTGAAACCGTTGCTCGACAAGCTGGATTAGCGCCCTCCTTATGGATTAGCCGAAGCCCACCCAGCTTCGTCATCCACGGGCGGAGCAGCCGCGAAGCGGCGTCGCGAAGACCCGAGGATCCATGCCGCGACGTCGATCGAAGGATGCAACGGCGCAGAATTCTGCACCATTTTCAACGCTTTAACGTCACGGCATGGATCTTATGGTCTGCGCCGCGTCGCTGCGCTCCTTGCTCCGCCATAGGATGACGAAGCGATAGCGTTCCGTCGCTCCTCAAAGCTCCAGGAACGGCTGGAAGCCGCCGAAGATCATGCGCTTGCCGTCGAACGGCATTGACGACCAGTCCATCTTCAGGCGTTCATCGGCCATCACCTTGGCCATGACCGCGTCGCGGCTCTGCCTCGACTCGTAGATCACCCAAGAGAAGATGACGACCTCGTCGTCCTTGGCCTGCACGGCGCGCGGGAACGAGGTCAGCTCGCCGTAAGGCACGTCGTCGCCGACGCATTCGACATAGGCGAGCGCGCCGTGCTCCTTCCAGATGGCGCCGCCATTTTCAGCCATTTTCTTATACGCATCGAGCCTTGCCTTGGGCACGGCCAGCACGAAACCATCGACATAGGACATTGTGGGTTCCTTTGTTGAAGTGGAGCGCCGGGTCGGCAGGGATGCAGCCCGGCGCAGGTGAACGCATCACGCCCTCGGGAAAGGGCGCTGGCTCGCCAGTTTACTTGACCGGCGCGTTCATCGCCCAGGCAACGCCGAAGGGATCCTTCACCTGGCCCCATCGGTCGCCCCAGAACATGACCTGCAGCGGCGTCACGACCTCACAGCCGGCGTCGACGGCACGCTTCCACCAGGCATCGATATCGTCGCTGCCGAGATGGAGTTGCAGCGTGTAGCCTTGCGCCGCCTGATGTGGATGGCCGTGTTCGGGATAGGCGTCGCCCAGCATCAGCGTCGAGCCGTTGATGTGGAGATGGATGTGCATGGTGCGGCCCTTCTCGTCCGCCGGATAGGCAAAGACCTGCTCCGCGCCAAAGGCCTTCTTGTAGAATTCCGCGGCCTTGAAGGCGCCGTCCACCTGGAGATAGGGGGTCAATCCGCCGAGCACTTCCGCCCTGGGCTGAACTGGGGTCTGGTCAGTCATGTCTTGCTCCTCTTTACGTTCGGTTTGGGCCTCGCCAGTCATAGGACGCATGAGGTGACGGCTATCCTACACGGCCGTCAAATTTTTCTCGCGGACCGAGCCTGGAGAGGCGGGCCGCCGGCGGGCTTTATGCATGGTAGACTGGCCGTGGTCATATGACCTTGGCAGAGAAGGTGGCCGCGCGACGGCTGTTCTTGGCGTCGAAGAGTTCCGGAAAGCCGACGTCCTTGCGCAATTCAGCCGGCAGCGAAAGCAGGATGCGCTCGCTGCGGTGGCGGGCGCGCGCCGCCGCATAACGGGTCGCAATGCGTCCGATGGATGAAAGAACCGACATGATGCATTCTCCCTGGGTTGGCGCCGGCATCATCGTGTCGGCGTCCCAAGGACGTGGCATCGGGCGGCGGTCCGACAGATCGGGCAGAATTTTCTGTACGGGTGTGCGCCGGCCCGTTGTTTTCGACGGGCCGGCTACGTTTCTCAGGCCGCGGCCTGTGCCACCTGGCGGAAGAAATCCTCGGGGTCGTCAACCTCGGTCAGCTTCCGTTTCTCGATCAGCCAGAAGCGATTGCCGATGGCGCGGATGAAGGAGCGGTCATGCGAGGCGAGCACGCAGCTTGCCTCGTGCGCCAGCAGTTCGGCTTCCAGCGCTTCCTGGCCGTCTATGTCGAGATGATTGGTTGGCTCGTCGAGCAGATAGAAATTGGGATCGGCGAGCCTGAGCGCCAGCATCATCAGCCGCGCCTTCTGGCCGCCGGACAGCACGCCGATCTTGCGCTCCTGCACGTCGATGCTGACGCCGGCGCCGGCGAGCAGCGAGCGGGCGCGCTGCTCGCCGACATCATGGCGGCGCGAGACCATCGCCACTGGCGTGTCGTCGCCGCTGATGCCCGACAGGGCCTGATCGCTGTAGCCGAGCACCGTTGACGGCGTCACCTTCACGTTCTCGGCGGTTTCCGGCTCGAGGATGGGGTTGCGGATCAGGGTGACGAAACGCGACTTGCCGACGCCGTTGCGGCCGAGCAGCACGATGCGGTCGCCCTGGCAGATGTGGCGCCTGCCGGTCCTGAACAGCAGTGTGCCGTCGGGCGTTTCGACGGCCGCGTCGTCGAGCGTGATCAGCACCTTGGCATGCGTGCCGCGATTGGCCAGCCTTATGGTACCGGCCGAGCGCTCGCGATGCGCCGCGACAGCCGCGTCCTCCAGCTTTTCCGCGCGGTCCTTGAGCTGCCTGGTCTTGACCGTCAGCAGGTCGCTGCCGGAATTCATGCCGATGTTGTTGAGCTTGGCCGCCTGCTTGCGCCCGCGCATGTCCTCGGGCACGTCGAGCGAGTCGAGAACGACGTCGACACGCCACATCTCGCTGTCGGCTTGCTCGGCCGGCAAGGCATCGGCCACCACCTGCTGGAAGGTGCGGCCAAGCAGGGCAGGGGGAACCGACTGTTCGACATGGCCGATGCGGAGGCCGCGCGTGCGGGTCATGTCGCCTGATGTCGGTTCCATCTCGCCGGTCAGGCATTTCAGCAGGGTGGACTTGCCGCGGCCGTTCGCGGCGACGATGCCAAGCCTGTCGCCGCTGCCGATGGTGAGGTCGAGATTGGAGAAGAGCGGCGCGCTCATGGTGACGCCGAGGGATTTGAGGCTGATCAGGGCCATTGTGATTTCTCTGGTCTGTCCGGAGGCAAACTCCGGTTCGATGCACTTTGACGGTGCGTGTGCCGGCCGTCAGGCTCAGGCATTGCGCACCACGGGCAGACCAAAAAATCGAAGCGGGAAAAACCCGGACCGTCCCTGGTCAGCCCTGCAAGCAAGCTCGCAGGGCGGAAATCGGGCCACGCTGACGATGGTGACGATAGAACGTGAACACGTGAGCCCTCCTTTCAAGACGTTCGAGTGTCGGGACTGGCTACACCAAAGGCGGGGCAGATGGCAAGGCCGCCTGCGGCACTACCTTGGCGCTGCGCGGGAATGGGTCCAGCACCAGCACGCAGCCGCCGATGATCGCCACCGCGCCGAAAGCCTGGATGATGGTCAGCGTCTCGCCGAGCATGACAGTGCCAACCAGCACCGCGATCGTGGTTACGGCGAATTCGACGCTGATCGCCCTGGTCGCGCCGATGCTGGCCACCAGCCGGAAATAGACGACGTAGGTCATCGCGCTCATCACGCAGGCGAGGATAGCGAGGTAGAGGAAGTCGACCGCGCGCGGCAGGGCCGGTGCCGGCACGGCGAGGAGCAGCGGCAGCGTCATCAGGCCGCCGAACAGGAAGGCGGCACTGGTGACTTCCCACGAGCCTGCAGAGCGCAGATGGCGATTGGCGTAATTGCTGCCGAAGGCTGCCGAGAACGAACTGAACAGGGACGCGGCACAGCCAAAAGCGAAGGGCGCCGTGATCGGGACGGCGGGAAAGCCGACCAGAACGATGATACCGGCGGTCCCGAGCAACAGTCCCGCCAGCCCGCGAACGGTTATGCGCTCAAGCCCCCACAATTGGCTGATGATCATCGAGAACAGCGGGATGGCAGCAACAAGGATGGCCGCCATCGCCGTGCCGATGCGCGGCGTGGCATAAGACAGGCCGATCAGCTGTGCCGCCACCGTCGTTGCGCCGACCATCGCGAAGGGCCTCCAGCCGGCGCTGAAATCGAGCTTGCGCCTCGTCGCGGCGGCAAACAGAAAGAGCGTGATGCCCGCGACCAGCGACCGCAAGGTGACCGCGCCGACCCAGCCAAAAGCATGCACCACCTTGAGCAGCACCAGGAACGACAGCCCCCAAGTGACGGCCAGAAACAAGTAGGCGGCGATGTCTCTGGGTTTCATGGTTGGTGGGGAAGGTTGTTGCGGCTTGCTGCGGCTTATCGTTTCCGCCGGAAGGTGGCAAGCGCGAGCTCATGGGCCAGCCGACGGCACGACGAGCCGGACTGCCGGGGTTTTGCGCTGCCCCTCATCGCCCTGCCGGGCGTTCGTCGTTCGAAAAGCCAAGCAATTGGCGTTTCGTCCGCTGCGCGGACCACTTCTCAACTCCCCGTATAGTGACGGGGAGAAGGACGCTGCTGCCAACTTATATTTCGCCAATCGCCAGCGTTGCAAGACGGGCGCGAGGTCGCGGCCAGCTGACTTCTCCCCGTTTACGGCATATGCGCTAAGATAGCTTTGGCATGGCTTGAAACTTACGTTTTCGTGGTGGCTCGCGCCAACGATATCGCAAGGCATGGAGATTCTGGCGCAGGATTGCCAAGGGCGGTTGTGTAAAAATCGCTGCGATCAGGGAGGCGACGATCTGGCGGGTGGCGCGCCACAGTAGCGGGCGCCCGTCGCTCAAGGGGGAGAGACACCAAACTCCTGCGAGAGGGGTTCGGTCACAAGCGCGATGAGGAAGTGGGCAAGAATCCAGGGCTTTGCGATCCTTGGGTCTTTGGCGGGGGGCGCGCGCAGCCCGATCAAGCTCTTCAGGCGCTTGAAGGCGAGCTCGATACGCCAGCGCATACGATAGAGCTTGAGACCGTGCCGGCGGGGAACTCCTCCTGGCCAAGCGAGGTCACAAGGATCACGAAGCCAGCAGCAATCAGCGTCTCCGGTCGAACCTGATTGCCCTTGGCCTTGGCTTCCTTGTTGATTTTGCGCCGCGCTTCTTGCGCCGCGGCTTCGGATTTGCGCAAGGCGATCAGGCGCATCTTCACAGGCTCACCCTTTTTGAGGCCCAGCCGGACAGGCATTTCGAAGACCTCCTCGCGGCAGCTCTCCAGGTGGCCGATGAGATCGAACGCCTCGCCGTTGGCGTCGAGCCATCGCACATTCCAACGTCGCCGCCTTGCGCCATGACCTTTGCGATCCGGTCGGCCTGCAGATAGGCGCGGTCGCCGATGCGGATCTCGCCCGCTATCACCGGCACGCGGTCGATCAGCTCGGCCTCGCTCTGGTCGGTGATCTCGATGAAATCGAACTGCTCGCGCTCAAGCTCGAAGGCGCAGTGCATACGCCAAAGGCCATTGTTCTTCTTCTCATGCACACCGGCCTTGGCAACCGCCGTCGCATCGAGGATGCGGATCAGCCGGCCTTTGGCCAAACCTGCCTCCTCGCGCTTCAAAAGATGCCCGATCAAATGCTGCAGCCACGGCCCTGCATTGCGCAACCGGCCGAGCAACGCCACGTCCGAGATGTCGGCGATCCCGCTCGCCGCCGCCCAGGCCACGATGCCCCGCATGCCCACCTTGCCAAGGCAGTAAGCCAGTGTCAGGCGCAACAGATCGCTCGCCGACCTGATGCCGCGCGGTCGCAGGAACGCCTTCGTCTCGCGCGCACTTCCTGCGATCAACTCTTCGCCGCCGAGAAGCTCAATCGTCTCGGCCCAGCCGTCATCAACAAGCGATTCGTGTGTCATCCCCAGCGTAGAATCACAACCGATTCCGCGCCGCAATACCCTATCTTAGCGCTTATGCCGTTTACGGGGAGAAGGTGCCGGCAGGCGGATGAGGGGCAGCGCGACACTCGTTTCAGAAGCCACGCGCCTGAACGCTCTCACCTATCGTCTCGGCCGACCTGTCTTGCCTGGCCGGCGTTTTTCGCGGCGGGCGTCGCCTGGATCCTCATAAGAGCCGATGCCGGCGCGCTGACGGACAATCGGTTTGGCGGAATCGTCGCGCTCATTCGCGCCCCCCTCTGTCCTGCCGGCCCCCACAACGGGGGGGATCGGCTGTGGCTTGGCCGGTACTTTTCCCTCTACCGGTTTTTCCGTGCGCCGCACCGTCATTTCATCCAGGGAATTCTTCTTGAACAATGGTTTTGTCGGTTCGCCGGGAATGCCGAAGTCGGAGCCGTGTGCTTCCTGCGCCGACTGTTTCTTAAACAGCGAGCGTGACACTGCGCCCGCCGGCGTCGGCATGTCGGTGCCGGGCCCCATGTCGTCGATCGACGGCTTGGCGAATAGCGGCTTCTTCACCGGCACCGCACCGTCGGCGCCCATCTCGTCGAGCGCGGGCTTGCGGAAGAGGTTGGGCCGGGCAGCCTTGGCCGCCTCTTCAGCTGCACGGGCTTCATCAAGCTTGCGGAAACGCTCCTGTTCCTCAGCCGTACGATGTTTGGCCACGCCCTTGTTGTGCTTGCCCTTTTCGCGGCCCGAGGCGGGACTTTGGCCTTCCACCTCGCGCGCCAGCGGATCGTCGGAGATTGACAGTTCCATCTCGCGCAGCCGCTTGATCTCGTCGCGGATGCGGGCCGCCTTCTCGAAGTCGAGATTGGCGGCGGCGTCGCGCATCTGCTTGTCCAGCGCGTCGAGATGGGCCTTGAAATTGTTGCCCATCATGGCGCCGGCACTGTCGGTGAACTGCGAGATGTCGGCGCGGACGTGATCTTTCTCGTAGACCGAATCGAGAATGTCGGAGATACGCGACTTCACCGATTCCGGGGTGATGCCGTTGGCGGCGTTCCACTCCATCTGCTTTTCGCGGCGGCGGTTGGTCTCCGCCATCGCCCGTTCCATCGAGCCGGTGACCTGGTCCGCGTAGAGGATGACCTTGCCGTCGACGTTGCGGGCGGCGCGGCCGATGGTCTGGATGAGCGATGTCTCCGAGCGCAAAAAACCTTCCTTGTCGGCGTCGAGGATGGCGACGAAGCCGCATTCGGGAATGTCGAGGCCCTCACGCAGGAGGTTGATGCCGACCAGCACGTCGAAAGCGCCGAGGCGCAAATCGCGCAGGATCTCGATGCGCTCCAGCGTGTCGATGTCGGAGTGCATGTAGCGCACGCGCACACCTTGCTCGTGCAGATATTCGGTCAGGTCCTCGGCCATGCGCTTGGTCAGCACCGTCACCAGCGTGCGGTAGCCGGCCTTAGTGGTCTCACGGATCTCGCCGACCACATCGTCGACCTGGCTCTTGGCCGGGCGCACCTCGACCGGCGGATCGATCAGCCCGGTCGGACGGATGACCTGCTCGGCGAAGACGCCGCCGGCCTGCTCCATTTCCCAGGCGCCGGGCGTCGCCGACACGGCGACGGAGAGCGGACGCATGGCGTCCCATTCCTCGAAACGCAGCGGCCGGTTGTCCATGCAGGACGGCAGGCGGAAGCCGTATTCGGCCAGCGTCGCCTTGCGGCGGAAGTCGCCGCGATACATGCCGCCGATCTGCGGCACGGTGACATGGCTCTCGTCGATGAAGACCAGCGCATCGTCCGGAATGTATTCGAACAATGTCGGCGGCGGATCGCCAGGCTGGCGGCCGGTGAGATAGCGCGAATAGTTCTCGATGCCGGCGCAGGAGCCGGTCGCTTCCAGCATTTCGAGGTCGAAGCGCGTGCGCTGCTCCAGCCGCTGCGCCTCCAGCAGGCGGCCGGCGCGTTCGAGTTCGACCAGCCGTAGCTTGAGCTCTTCCTTGATCGACTTGATCGCCTGGTTCAGCGTCGGGCGCGGCGTCACATAGTGCGAGTTGGCGTAGATCTTGACGCTTTTCAGCTCGCCGGTCTTCTGGCCGGTCAGCGGATCGAACTCGGTGATTGCCTCGATCTCGTCGCCGAACATCGAGATGCGCCAGGCGCGGTCCTCAAGGTGGGCGGGGAAGATCTCGATCGTGTCGCCGCGCACGCGGAACGAGCCGCGCACGAAATTGATGTCTTGCCGCTTGTACTGCTGGGCGACGAGATCGGCGAGCAGCGCGCGCTGGTCGAGCCGGTCGCCGATCTGCATCTGGAAGGTCATCGCCGTATAGGTCTCGACCGAACCGATACCGTAGATGCAGGACACCGAGGCGACGATGATGACGTCGTCGCGTTCGAGCAGCGAACGCGTCGCCGAATGGCGCATGCGGTCGATCTGTTCGTTGATCGAGGATTCCTTCTCGATAAATGTGTCGGTGCGCGGGACGTAGGCTTCCGGCTGGTAGTAGTCGTAGTAGGAGACGAAATACTCCACCGCATTGTCGGGGAAGAACTTCTTGAACTCGGAATAGAGCTGTGCGGCAAGCGTCTTGTTTGGCGCCAGGATCAAAGCCGGGCGCTGCGTCTCCTCGATCACCTTTGCCATGGTGAAGGTCTTGCCGGAGCCGGTGACGCCGAGCAGCACCTGGGTGCGGTCGTTGTTGTCGACGCCTTCCACCAGGTCCTTGATGGCGGTCGGCTGGTCGCCGGCCGGCTCGAAGTCGGACACCATCTTGATGGCGATGCCACCTTCGGATTTTTCCGGGCGGGCAGGGCGATGCGGCGTCCACAGCACGCCGTCCTTGTGCAGCGGATTACCAGATTCGATCAGCGCCGACAGCGCGGCCACCGTGGCGGTGACGCCACTGGAGGTCATCGTCTCCGCCTCTTCCAGCGAGATGTCGAGGCCGGCTACCGGATTGAGGCCGACTGCCGCGCGTTCACGGGCGGTGGCCGCACCGCCCATCGAGGTACCGCGCGCGGTGCGGCCCGGCGCGGCGGAGCGCTCGGGAATCTTTTTCGACTTGACGCTATCCCTCCCCCTCGAGGGGAGGGGGGCGGCGGAGCCGCCGGGTGGGGTCGGTTCGACCGGATTCGGCGCCTCTTTATGTCGAGCGCTTCCTCCGGCGACCCCCTCTGTCGCCTTCGGCGACATCTCCCCCTCAAGGGGGGAGATCAGGTGGCGCCCTTCGCGCTCGGCTTCCTGCTCGATCTGCTCGGCCCAATCGGAGATCGAACCGGTCAGCGGGGTGCCCGACAGTTCGGGTTGCGGCATCTCGGCGAAGCCGCCCTTGTGCAACGGCTCCGAGGCGTCGAGGAAATCGGTCAGCGGGCTGCGCCGCTTCGGCGCGGCGCGGTCGTCATTCGCCGTCGGCGGCGTTCTTTTGTCGGGGGATTTGGCCATGTCCCGAATATGGGATTTCCTGGCGAAAATGGAAAGAGCGGGATGGAGCGAGGCGCAACGCCTGCTCCGGCTGCTGACAGCAGGCTGTCAGGAGGAGGCAACTGCCCGGCGGCGCCTTTCAGTCTTCAGGCGCCGCGTGCGTTATCCGACGCCACCTGGGTCGGCGATCCGCTTAAGCGTGGCACTACGACGAGTCGTGTGACCTTGCCCTTCTTGAAGGCGGCGAGGAAGCGCGCATAGTCCCTGAAGACGACGCAGCCATTGGACTCGGCGCGGCCGCCGCGCAGCATGTAGGTGTGGGCGAGCAGGCCGTTGCGGTTGTATTTGTTGCCGCCGCCCACCGGTGTCAGGCGAATGGCCTCGACGCCATGGAAGCGGGACTCACGCAGCGACAGATTATAGGTGTTGGGCGGCGTCGGACCACGATCCTTCACGTGGACATAGCGCGGCTGGTCGACCATGGCGCCCAGGCCCGAATGCGCCTCGAGCCGCTGGCCATCCGGCATGTAGACGGTCTTGGCCGAGATGTCGTAGACGGCTACGCCGTGGCCGGCTCCGCTTCCGGCGCTCGGCCCGCTGAACAGGTTCCTGAACGCCTGGCCGAGGCCGCCCGAAGGCGTGTCGGGCTTGGCATAGGCCAATGCGTCGCCGCCATCACCAGACCGCCCTTGCCGGGCCGGCTGTCTGGCCTGCTGGACCGGTTTGGCCTGCGGGAGCGGCTTCTGCTCTACGGTCCTGGACTGTGGAGCCGGCTTCTGCTCCACGATCCTGGGCTGTGGAGCCGGCTTGTCCTGCTCCACGGCCTTGGGCTGCGGCGCGTCGTATTGCGGGCGACGGGTAGGCAGCGGCACGTCGTCGGTGAGCGCGTCCGGCAGCGAGGCAGCATCGCCGGGCTGTTCCTGCTGGGTCTCGACAGGCGCAACCGCGACGTCCGCAGAGGATTCGGTCATTGGCAGCGGCGAGGCGAATGCCTCGTCCTCGACTGGCATCGACTGGACGAGGGCAAGCGCCAGCTGCGCGTTATCGGGCGTCTCCGACTGGGCAAAACCCATCGGCGCCGGCGCGGTCTGGACGACAACGGAACCCGTGTCGACACGGGCGAAGCGCTCCGCCGCCGGGGGCGGCATGTCATCCGACAGGCTGGCCACGACCTGGACGGATGGCACCAGCGATGCCTCGGTGATTTGCGGCGTGGCGCTGGAAATCACGGGACGGGCGTTGGGGGCGGCAGCCGGCCTCCCGGCGCCGGCGAAGGCCGCAGCGAGCCTGGACGGCGACAGCGACGCTTCCATGCGTTCGAAACGCTCCTGCGACTTCGACTTGACGGTCGGCGGGGCGACAGCAGGTACCGGCTTTGCCCGCGCCACAAGGCGCGTGGATTTCTCCGCCCGGGGGCTCACCGCGGCGAGCCTGAAGCAGCCAGCACCGCATTGCACGGCATGGTCATGCAGGGCATGGGCACCGCCATGGGCGTTGGCCAGCACGAAAGGCGCCGAAGAACTGAGGAAATGTTGTTTCAGCGGATCGGCGAGCGCGAGCGAGCCCGGCATGGACAGCGTCGGCGGCAGGCCGCTTGACGTCGACGACAGGGAAGCGCCGACGGAGCTGAGGCCAACCATCGTGCCGACCAGCCATAGGCTTACGGCAGCACCGACGCCGGGCACCGCCACCCAGCGGACGATCCGTTCAGGGTTGAAGGATGAGGCACGTGGCGCGTCGCAGGCGGTCTCGCCGTCCCAACGCTTGTCCCCGACGATTTTCTTACTCAAGAACGCCATGCAACCAATCTTGCTCCAATCGGCTCCCACGTCCGCGGCTGTGATAGCCGCGACGACCATTCCGTGAGTGATCCCAGGTGGTCCCCGACGCGTTTGCCGCGCCTGTCGTTAGTTGCCGATTGCTTTAAAATATGGACAAAGTTGGTTAACCAATCCCTCTCAAAACCAACCGAGAGACGTGGACTTTGTGCCGAAAAAGGCTTGTCCACGACCATGCACGCGGTATTGCAGCCCTTCCAAGGGTGTTTTGCTGCCTGTTTTTGCCGGCCAAGTCAAGCAAAACAGCCTCTGCTAATGTTTGTAGTAAGGCGGTTCGGCGGTGCCTGCGGCAATCGGGCACGCCTTTCCCTGTCCGCCTGGTCGCTGAAAACGCCTGCGGCACCCCGCTAAACCGTCGCCATACTGCCACGATTTCGGGCCGGCAGGCTCAAGGCTTCTGCCTTCCTTGTGCTGCGTGCCCGCAGGTGCGGCGGGGCAATGGCGCCAACTGCGCAGGAAGCCAAGCCTCAGTTGAACCAGAGCGCGAAAGTCAAGAACCCGCCGCCGCCGAACTCGCGCTGGATCTGGTCGAAATCCTCGCTGGTCAGAATCTTGCCGCTTTCGAGGTAGGGCGCGATGCCGGGGCCGGTGATCGACAGAACGAGGTCGAAAGGCTTGGGCTCGTCGAAGAAGCGCTTCATGTTGATGCCCTTGCCGGTGATGCGGAAATGCGGCAGCAGCACACGCCCTTCCAGCAGATCCTCGGCCATGGTCAAGGTGGCGAGCCAGGCCTGCACCTGTTCCTCGCCGACTTCGAGACCGGTGAGCGGGTTCTCACCCTTCTGCTGCGGGCCGGGCAGCCATTCGCGGTCGTTGTCTGTTTCGGCGCGGATCGCCTTCCAATCTTCGCGCGACAGCCGGATCATTTCGAGCAGTTCCCGACGCGCCGCCTTGCGGCGCTCCGGCGCGACCACCGGCCAGTTGATGAGATGCACCATCGAGATGAAATCGGCGATGCGCCATTCCGAGGAGAAGATGTTGCTGCCCACGTCGCTCGGCGGCGGCACGAGAATGTCCTGCAACGGCAGTTTGGCGCGTGGGAACAGCATGTGGAAGGAGCCGTCGAACATGCTCCTGAAATCATGCGCCAGCCAGAAATCGGCCTGCGCCATCAGGAACTCGGCATAGCCCTGCAGCCAATAGCCGTCGGCGCGGTCGAAGCGGAAAGTCAGCGCGGGCGTGGCGTCGCTCTGCGAGATGCTGCCGCGCGACAGCGCGGCCATGATGGCCGCCATGCTTTCGTCGGGCGCGATCGCGCCGTCCTCATTGAGGTCGATGCCGACATGGGTGAGGTCGATGACCATGCCGATATCGGCATCGGCCGGCACCGAACCAAGCGTGGTGGCGGATTTTTCCAGCCGGTCGCGGAAGGCGACCAGGATGGCGCGGAACTGCTCATAGGTGAGCGGCTCGGGGTTGGGATTTTCTGGTACCGGCAATTGCATCAGCGGCAGCATGAAGGATCGCGGGCTCTCGAAGCCATGGCGGTGCAGGCCGCTGGCCAGCAACTCCAGCGCGGTGAAGAACTCGCCGGCGCCCGCGGCATAGGCCGATGCGGGATCCTTCGGCGCGGCCGCCTCCAGCGTCGACAGCGCGCTGTCGCGCGCGGCCACGGTCTTCGCCTGGAAAAGCGCGGTTGCCGCTTCGGGCATGGCGGCGTTGGCGGAAGACAGGGGCACAAGGACAATGAAGGCGGATGCCAGCAGGCTTGCTATTCGTGTCATCGTTCCCTCCCGTGCATGTGTTCCCGGCTACCATACACATACTCCACCATACACATATTCACGGCGTCGCGCCTGCCGGTCCTGTCACGCGGTCGACATCGTGGGATGATTGTCGACGGACGCGCTTCAACCGGCCGGGCGGACGGTCTACAGAAGGCAAACGATTGGGCATTGCGTGTCGAACTATCCGCTCTCCTACAAACTGTCTTGGCTGCCACGATTCCTGAAACCGTCGCTCGGCGGCGACGCCAGCGGGTTTGCGCCGATGGCGGGGACGTTGATGGAGCCGCCGCCGGAGCGGACGGTGCGGCTTGCCTTCATCGGCGACATTTCGGCGGTGGCCAACGGCAGCACGCCCGACTGCGATCCGGCGATCAAGGCGCTGCTTGGCGCTGCCGATCTGGTGATCGGCAATTGCGAGAGCCCAGTCGTGGACAGGCCGAGTGCCGTGCTGGGGACAAAGCTCGGCACGCATCATGCGATGAGCGAACGGTTTCTGGCCGAGGCGCTGGCGGCGGTCGGCATCGCGCGCGAAAAACTCGTGCTGTCGCTAGCCAACAATCATGTCCTCGACCAGGGCGTCGCCGGTTTCGAGGAGACGGTGGCGGCGCTGAAGCGTCTCGGCACCCGCACCATCGGCCTGGCCGCCGACGGCCCGGTGCAAGCTGTCGAAGCCGGACCGTTGAGTGTCGGCTTCGCCGCCTTCACGCTGTGGCGCAATGCCGATGAAGATCTGTTTGCCGGGCGGGTGTCGATGGACAGCGACCCGACAGGCTGGCAGCGCGATGGCCTCGACCTCCTTTGCGCGGTACCGCATTGGGACTGGGAGTTCCGCCACTTTCCGCGCGCTGCGACGCGGGCACTGGCCAGACGCCTGGCCGGGCAGGGCGTCGGCCTGATCGCCGGCCATCACGCCCATGTGATTCAGCCGGTGGAGCGGATCGGCGGGACGGTCGTCGCCTACGGGCTCGGTGATTTCCTCGGCACCGCTTTTGCCCGCCAGCCCTGGCCGGGTCGCATTGGCGGGATTTTCGCCGTCGACGTCAGCGCCGATGAAGGGACGCGTGGTGCCATTGCGTCCTACCGGCTGCATCCCTTTGTTCGGCTGCGGCACGGAGATCATGAACGGCTGGTGCCGGTCGGGGCTTTGGCAGGTGCGATGAGGGGAAAGGTCGAGGGGCGGTTGAGGGCGGTCTTTCCATAGTCTTGCAACTGAAGGCCGGCCTATTTGCCTATCGCCCAGGTGGGTCGGCGCCAGCGTTTGCCCGAAAGGCGCGGCCTCGCGGCGCACGACAGGTGCGAGGCACCCTTGAATCTCTTCGCCACGCGTCGAGACTGCATCCTCCGCAGCCTTGACATGATGCGGTTACCCAGTTCGGCACAATGATGCGCGTCAAGACAAAAGCTGGGCGGCTCAGCAGTCGAAGCCGTATTTGCCGCGCATATAGTCCGCTTCTTCCTTCGACATTTTCTTGAACATCACGCAGACGGTGAAGCTGCCGACCTGGCGGCCGTCCCTGGTGTAGCCCCAGTCGGAAATATCGTCCCGCGTGAACTCGATATTCTGGCCGAGCACCACATTGTGCACTTGCTCCGGCTGGTTCGCCAATATGCCGACAAATCCGCTTTCCGTGCGGCGGAAAGGGATGACCCAGAAGTGCTCGGTGACGTTGCCGTCGCGCACCTGGACCTTCAATTTGAACCTGTCCGTGCCGGAGGGAGGCGCTTCTGCCAAGGCCAGGAATCCATCGAGCCTGGCGAGCGCCCGCGCGGTGGCGGCCGTCATTTCCGGATCGCCCGGAGCAAAGATGACCGTTTTGTCGTCGCCCGGGTCCGCGCCTTGTGCGCCGGCCAATCCCGGAGCAAACGCCAGCAGCAGGGATATCATGGTCCGGACTGCACGTTTCATGGAGGGCCCCTCACCATAGTAACCGCCACCATCCCGCATCCATTTCGGGTTTGCAACCGGCACGCGAGCCTCATCCGCTCAAGGGACATTCGAGCTGATCCCATGAAACAAAATTTGACCCTGTGGGACGCCGCCAGACTGTTTCGTGATCCTGCACCAGACGGATTGCGGCGGCTGCGTGATGCCCGCAACCCGCCAGCCACAATCGGCTAACCGACTCTTTTCGTGGAAAGAAGTGGGCTCATTGGGAAGGGCGAAACATCAGGAAACCACGTCGGCTGGAAGCAATGTGTCAGAATTAAGCCTATGATTTCCTTTGCTAAAATTCACTCAATGTGATTTGCAGGAAGCAGGTCTTCCATTCCAGTCTCGGCTCGTTCGGTGCCGTCGTTCCCAAGGCGACGGCCATCAAGGCAACCGGACGAAACCGAAACAGCACGGAGTGCTATCGATGAAGAAGACCCTCGCAACCACCGCCGCTCTGCTCGCCTTCCTCGGCACGGCCTATGCCGCGACCGTTCAGGGCACCATCCAGGCCGTCGATCCGACGACCAAATCGATCACCCTCGACGACGGCAAGATCTACCAGCTGTCGCCAAAAGCGGCGCTCGGGAAACTGAAGGTCGGCGCCAAGGTAGCGGTGACGGTGGACGACAAGACCGGCATGGTGACGTCGATCAAGAAGGCTTCCTAGACATGAACGTCACGCGTCGGCGGACCTGCTGACCTGACCTTTCAGACCCTGCTCCAATGCTGGCCGATTCCCTAGCGGATCGGCCATTTTCATATTGTTGGTCGCTCACCGCTGGCCGACCAGGGTGGTGGAACGCCGTTCCGGCAGCGCCGCCATGATTTTTGCCAAAGAGCCGCGCTATCCCTTGGCCGACGGGGGATATTCATGGCCGAGGAAAAGAAAGGGTTTCGCCTGTCGCGGCGCTTGCTGCTCGGTGCCGCGGTGGTCGGCGGCGCGGTGCTTGGGGCGACACCACCATGGCGCGGCTGGCGCGCGGGCCTTCGGGGCTGAAGAACGCCGGGCGCGTCGTGACGATCAAGCATGGCGGGCGCTTCTTCCTGCCCTACCAGCTGCATTATACGGCCAGGGAATTGCTGGCATCCTATCCCGAGCTGTCGGCCTTCCTGGCGGCAAAACGGCAATATGACCCGACGGAACTGTTTTCCTCGACCGTCTACCGTGCCATCAAGGCGCTGGGCAGGGCGGCGTCGTAGGCAGGAGAACAACCATGCGGATGGTATCAGCGGCAGCCCTCTCTCTCATCGCACTGTGCGCTGGACCGGCCGGAGCCGAGGACCTCAAGGCCTTCAGGTTGACCATCGATGGCGTGACGGTCGACATTGATCCCGGCGACACCGCCGATGTGACGCTGCCCGGCGGCAAAAAGAGCAAGGTGACGCTCGAGCGCAACGACTTCGCCACCTTTTCGGGCGGCAGTTTCTCCTTCGTCCATCCGAGCGACATTTCGGTGACCAAGACCGATCTCGGCGAAAACATCACGCAATATCTGATGGCCTCGGCGCTGGGCACGATCGTCGTGGTGCAGGAATACGGCAAGATGAATCCGGTGTCGCTCAACCAGCTCATGCTGCAGGAAATGACCAAGGAATCAGTGCAGGCGGGTGCCGAACTGACGCAGCAGCCGACGACGCGCAAGCTTGGCGACGGCAAGGAATTGACTGGCATCCGCGCCGAGGTGAAGACGCGCACCGATACCGCCTATTTCGAGATCGTCGGCTTCGGCCTTGCCGATCAGGGCCTGCTGTTCATCACACGGGTCGCCGGCGAGGACGCAGCCACCGAAAAGCCGCTGATCGACAAGTTCTGGGAGAGCCTGAAGGTCAAACTGTAGGGACTTAAAGTCCCGTTGGTACAAGGCCGGCCAGCCAGTTCACCGAACGCTTTGCCGCGTCGGCGGTCGCGGAAGCGGCGCGGCCAAGATCGGTCTTGACCACGGCGTAGCCATTCTTGGTGCGATAGAGCGTGCCGGTTCCACCATCGACCACCTGTTCATAGGCGACGGGCCGCGCGGCGGCCGCATCCATGGCCGTCGTCGGCGAGCCGACCGAGACGCTCGGACGGTGGCTCAGTTCCGGCGGCAGCGGCCGTTCCGGCGCAAGGGTCCGGTCGGCGGGCTTCAGTTCCGGGCGGGATGCCGTAGCGGCCAGTTGCGAGGAGGACGCCGAGCCCTTGGTGCGGCAGATGCCGGACACCAGGGGATAGTTGAAATTATGCTGCCGCAGGATCTGGCTCTTCATCGCGGCTTCGCACTCGGCGATGGTCGACCATTTGGCCGGCGTCTCGCCGATATATTCACACAGCTTCGCGTCGCAGTCGCAGCCCACAATGGTCATGGCGACAAGGGCGGTCTTGATCACGGTCTTGTCCCTTCGAGATGCCCCCGGCAGCCCAGTCAGGTGCATGCCGCGTTCCAGGCGACACGCGATCCTCCATCGCGCGCGATCAAGGCGGGATTTTGGCCTCGATTGTGGAATGTAGGTGGCGGCACGTGTCTATCCGGATCAGTCGACGCATGGCGGGGCCTACCGATCGAGCGGCACCCGCAACGTCGCCGGGAAAGAAGTTGGAGGGGCGCAAGACAGTCGGCGCCGGGATTTCTCCCAGCGCCTCCCTGTCAGATCAGGACGCGGTCGCGGCAGCAACTTCCGTACAGTCGTCGCGCCATGCCGGCCTTGATTTTGACGGTCTTGCCAGAGGCCACCCAAGGGCGGCATCCGTCCAGACCACGCTGGGCTTGGCCCTTGCGGGCTTGCCCTGCGTGCCATCGAAGGTTTTTGCCGTCCTTCATGGCAGCATCGGTCCGCCGTCGGCGTTGGCACGCTTTCCGCGGCCCCGTAGCTCGGCTTCCGTCCCTCCCACAGGCAAGCCTGTTCTCGATCCGGGCCGTACGGGCCTCAGGAAATCCGCCTTTCACTTTCGCCTTTCGGCTCGATGATCGGTAGCCGCCTGAGATGGGTTGAACTTACGCCGGGTAAGGGTTCCGGGAAATGGTCCCGGGCCTGTGGATAGTGGGATTATCGGGGAGCGTTTGCCACTGGGCCCGGAATTTCGGCCCTGACTGCTTTAGACAGCCCGCCCCTGCTTTTCCACGCTCCGATGGAAAGTCCCTCTTGCTCCGCCGATGGACGCGGGCTTCAATGCCGGCAAAGGATCGAGCACATAGGCTCGGTGCCGGGGAGAGCGAGCATTTGAAAGTCGGGGTGGTGCTCAATCCGATTGCGGGTGGCGGCCGGCTGAAACGGCATTGGCCTGATGTCGCCGCCGCGCTGAGAAAACACTTCGGCGATTTCGAGTTGCGCGAGACGCAGGCCGAGGGCGATGCCGAACGGCTGGCGATCGATCTCGCGGTGAATGGCTTCGATCTGGTGATCGCGGCCGGGGGCGACGGCACCGCCAGCGAAGTGGCCGACGGGCTGCTGCAGGCCGGCGAGGAAGGCGGGCGGAAGACCGAGCTCGGCTTGCTGCCCTGCGGCACCGGCATCGATTTCGCGCGCGGGCTCGGCCTGCCGAGGGCGGTGGATGCGACCCTGAAGCGGATCGCCGAGGCGAAGGCGAGGGCCGTCGATGCCGGCCGCATCTGCTACATCGACGACCATGGCGCGCTGGCCAGCCGTCACTTCATCAACATCGCCAGCCTCGGCCTGTCAGGCGCCACCGACCGCGCCGTCAACGCCGACAAGCGCAAGGGCAGGATGTCGGCCAGGACGCTGTTCCTGTGGCGCACCGTGGTCGAGTTCATCCGTTATCGCTTCCAGCATGTCCGGATCACCGTCGACGACGGCGCTCCGGTTGAGGCACGCATGGCGCTGGTGGCGGTGGCCAATGGAAAGTTCTTCGGCGGCGGCATGATGATCGCGCCCGATGCCGAACTGACCGACGGGCAGTTCGACATCGTCATCCTGCGCGCGGCGGGCAAGCTGAAATTGATCTGGGACATCCGCCTGCTCTATGGCGGCCGGCATCGCAACCACCCGGCGATCACCATATTGCGCGGCAGGAAAGTGGTTGTCGAACCGCTTGGCGATGGGGCAGAGAACGGTGCGCTGGTCGACATAGACGGCGAGTCGCCCGGCCGCATTCCGGCGACCTTCGAGATCCTGCCCGGCGCCCTGACGCTCAGATATTGAATCAAGGCGTTGCCCGGCAATGCAGCGTCGCACGATGTCGTCATCCCAGGGCGAAGCAGGAGCGAAGCTCCGTCGCGGAGACCCTGGGATCCATGCCGCGACCTTGGCCGAAGAGTGCGGTGGAGCAGAATTTCGGGCCGTCGCAACGCTTTGAACTCACGGCATGGATCCTATGGTCTGCGCCGCGTCGCTTCGCTCCTTGCTTCGCCATAGGATGACGAAGGGAAGGGTGTTTCCCGCCAATCGCCGAGACATGCAGTCTGATCGAAACTCTCCCGATAAACCAGTCGGGACGTTCTAGCTCTGATTCAAGTTGTTGCGGCCGTGATTCCAGATGCTTGCTCAACGCCTTGATTTCATTCGCTGGTTTGCCGGGATCATATCTCCAGCTTGGCCGGGAAACCGGTCGCGCGCAGGTCCGTACCAACAGTGTCCTCGAGCAGCTTGACGATCTGGGTCGACCAGGCTCCGCCGCCATAGGCTTCCTTGCCTTGCTCGAAAATCGCGTTGACGCGCGAGGCCAGCTCGAGCGGCACGCCGAAGTCCCTGCCCATGCCGAGCGCGAAGCCAAGGTCCTTCAACGCCAGGTCCATGGTGAAGCCGATATCGTAGGAACCGTTGAGAACGAGCTGGCTTTCGGTCTCATGGACGAAGCTGTTGCCGGAGGAGGCGACGATGGCATGATAGGACTGGGCGAGGTCGAGTCCGCCTTGCTTGGCCAGCATCAATGCCTCGCCGGCGGCGACGAGATGGATGAAGGCCAGCATGTTGGTGATCACCTTGATCACCGCCGCCGAGCCGACCGGGCCCATCAGGAAGGACCGCGCGCACATTGCCTCGATGGCCCGGCGGTGGCGCTCGTAGAGCGCCGTATCGCCGCCGACCAGCGCGGTGATCTTGCCCGCCGCCGCCAGATGCACGCCGCCGGTGACCGGGCATTCCAACGTCTCGACGCCTTTGGCGGTGGCGAGGGCGGCGAGGCGCACGATCTCGTCACGGCCATTGGTCGACATCTCGATCCAGGTGCCGCCCTTGGGCAGACCTTCCAGCAATCCGCCGGGGCCGACCAGCACCGCTTCACTGACCTTGGGCGAGGGCAGGCAGGTGATGGCATTGCCGGCGCGGGCGGCGGCCTCGGCAGGGCTGCTGGCGGCGGTGGCGCCGAGCGCGACAAGGCGCTTGATCGCGGCAGGGTCGCGGTCGAAGACGGTGACCGCGAAGCCGTTGCGGACCAGGCTGGCGGCAAGATTGCCGCCGAGATGGCCAAGGCCGATGAAGGCGTAGCTTTCGCTCACGGCATCAGCGGTGTCTGCATCATCTGCAGATGCAGGTCCTTGCCGGTGTAGGGATGCGCATCGCAGACATCCTCGTTGAGCTCGACGCCGAGGCCTGGCTCCTTCGACGGAATGACATTGCCATCCTGCCACTCGATCTTCTTCTTCAGCAGCGTGGCGTGGAAACCGTCCCACTGCTTCAGGGATTCGAGGATGAGGAAGTTGGGCAGCGTCACTGCAAGCTGGATGTTGGCCGCACCGACCAGCGGTCCGCAATAGCAGTGCGGCGCGACCTGGATGTGGTAGGCCTCGGCCATCGCCGCGATCTTCTTGGTTTCGAGGATGCCGCCGGAGCGGCCAAGGTCCGGTTGCAGGATGGTCGCGGCGCGGTTCTCGATGACGCGGGCGAATTCAGACTTGGTCGTCAGCCGCTCGCCGGTGGCGATCGGGATGGAAGTGCCGCGCGCGACCTGCGCCATCACTTCGGGCATGTCGGGCGGCACCGGCTCCTCGAACCACAGCGGATCGTAGGGCTCGATGGCGCGGGCGAGCCGTAGTGCGCCGGATGCCGTGAACTGGCCATGCGTGCCGAACAATATGTCGGCGCGGGTGCCGACCGCCTCGCGAATCGCCCTGATCATGCGGGTGGAGACATCGATGTCGAGCAGGCGCGGCTGGTGGCCGTCGAAGGCGGTATAGGGGCCGGCCGGGTCGAGCTTGACGGCGTTAAAACCCTGCTCGACATATTCGAGCGCGCAGGCCGCCGCCAGATCGGGATCGTTGTAGACATTCCTGCCGTCCGGCGCATCCTCGGAATGAACGCTGCCGGTGTGCGGGTAGAGATAGGTGTAGGAGCGCAGCGTCTCGTGCACCTGGCCGCCGAGCAGCTTGTAGACGGGCTTGTTCGCCTCCTTGCCGATAATGTCCCAGCAGGCCATTTCGAGCGCGGAAAAACAGCCCATTCCGGACACGTCGGGGCGCTGGGTGAAGCCCGAGGAATAGGCGCGGCGGAAGAAGTTCTCGACGTCGTGCGGATCGCGGCCGACGAGATAACGCTCGGCCATGTCCTCGACCATCCTGGCCGTGACATGGGCGGAGAAGGTGGCGTTGTAGGCCTCGCCGTAACCGACCACGCCGCCATCGGTGGTCAGCTTGACGAAGATGAAATACTTGCCGCCGATGCCGGGCGGCGGGTTGCCGACAACCCAGGTCTTGACGTCGGTGATCTTCATTTGTGGTCCTCCAGAACCAGTTCGGCGCCCTTCCATCCGGTCATGACGGAGGCGGCGTTGGTGTTGCCGGTGATGTTGTCCGGGAAAATCGAGGCGTCGATGATGCGCAGGCCTTCGAGCCCGTGCACCTTGAGGCGCGGATCGACGACGGCGCGCGAGGGATCGGGGCCCATGCGGCAGGTCGAAACCGGGTGATAGACGGTGCCGGAGCGCTTCCGGAAATCCGTGATCAGGTCGGCGTCGGACTGGATCGAAGGGCCGGGCAGGACCTCTTCGGCGATGATCTCGGCCATGGCCGGCATCGAGGCGATCTTGCGCACGAATTTCACCGCCGCCAGCATTTCGTCGACGTCCGCATTGGTCGAATAGGCGTTGGCGACGATTTTTGGGTAATCCAGCGGGTTGCTGGAGCGGATCATGATCTCGCCACGGCTCGACGGGCGGCAGTTGGACAGGCCGATGGAGAAGCCCGGCCAGGGATCTGGCGTCAGGATCGGACGCTCGCCGCTCTTTGGAATTATGGTCGAGAAGGCCTGGAAATAGAGCTGCATGTTGGGGCGCGAGAAGGCAGGGTCGGTGCGGAAGAAGCCGCCGCCATGGTTCATCGACAGCGACAGCGGGCCGGAACGGGTGAGGATGTACTGCATGCCGACGAGCAGCTTGCCCCACCAGGGCCGCAGGATCTGGTTCAGCGTCGGCACCTTGCCCTTGAAGGTGTAGTTGATGCCGACATGGTCCTGCAGATTGGCGCCGACATTCTCGTTGGCATGAACGACCGGGATGCCCAACTGCTTGAGCAGCGCCGAGGGTCCGATGCCGGAGAGCTGCAAAAGCTGCGGCGAGTTGATCGAGCCGGTGGAAAGAATCACCTCGCGGCCGGCGCGGGCCGTTTTCGTCTGGCCGTTCTGAAGATATTCGATGCCGACAGCGCGCTTGCCTTCGAACAGGATGCGGCTTGCCAGCGCGTTGGTCTCGACGCGGACATTGCCGCGCTTCATCGCCGGGCGCAGGAAGGCGCGGGCCGCCGACATGCGGCGGCCGTTCCTGGTCGAGATCTGGTAGATGCCGACGCCTTCCTGGGCCGCGCCGTTGAAGTCAGGATTGAGCGGCAGGCCGGCCTGCTGGCCGGCGGCGAGATAGCGCTTCGTCAGCGGGTGGACGGCCTTCGTGGTGTCGGTGATGTGCAGCGGGCCGCCGGTGCCGCGCCATTTGTCGGCGCCGGCCTCATTGTCCTCGAGCGCCTTGAAGGCCGGCAGCAAATCGTCGTAACCCCAGCCGGGATTGCCGGCGTCGCGCCAGTCGTCGAAATCCTCGCGTGCGCCCCGGATCCACACCATGGCGTTGATCGAGCTCGAGCCGCCGAGCAGCTTGCCGCGCGGCCAGTGGTCGACATTGCCGCCAAGGCCGGGGTCGGGCTCGGGCTTGTAGTTCCAGTTGACCTTGGGGTCGAAGAAGGTCTTGCCGTAGCCCAGCGGCATCTGCACGTAGAAGCGCCGGTCACTGCCTCCGGCTTCGAGCACCAGCACCGAGAAGCGGCCCGAAGCCGACAGTTTGTCGGCGAGCACCGAGCCGGCCGAGCCGGAGCCGACGATAATGAAATCATAAGTCTGCATGATGGAAATAAGCGGCTCCGAAAATCTGGGACGCAGCCTAGACGCGGCGGGCTTGCCGCGTCGCCGTGCCTTCCGGCATCGGTTGTGAAAAAAGCGACCGCGATGCCGGGCCGGGTTGCGGGGAATACCGACAATGGCGCTTGATATGGATGGCGTCGACAGCCTATGCCGGGGAATTAATTTTGGCGCATGATTTTTCCGAAAAGTCTGCAACTTTTCGGAACCATGCCTGGCCACTCTGCGGAAGGCAGGAAATCATATGCGGACCCTGTCGGATGCTTTCATTCCCGAGCTGCCGGGCCACTACAAGGGCAAGGTCCGCGAGAATTACGACCTGGCCGATGGGCGGCGCATCATCATCGCCACCGACCGCCTCAGCGCCTTCGACATCATCCTGACCTCGATCCCGTTCAAGGGCCAGATACTGACCCAGACAGCCCGCTACTGGTTCGAGGAAACAGCCGATATCTGCCCGAACCATGTGCTCGAATATCCCGATCCCAATGTCGTTGTCGGCACGCGGCTCGACATCCTGCCGGTCGAGATCGTCGTGCGTGGCTACCTGGCCGGGACCACCAACACCTCGATCCTGACCCGCTACAAGCGCGGCGAGCGGGACATGTATGGACTGCGCCTGCCGGACGGGTCGCGCGACAATGAGAAGCTGGCCGAGCCGGTCATCACGCCGACGAGCAAGGCGGCGGATGGCGGCCATGACGAGCCGTTGTCCAGGGCCGAGATCATCGAACAGGGCCTGCTCACGAAGGGGCAGTGGGATGTCGTTTCGAGCTACGCGTTGAGGCTGTTCGCTCGCGGCCAGGCACGCGCCGCCGAGCGCGGCCTGATCCTCGCCGACACGAAATACGAATTCGGCACCGACAGGAACGGCAAAATCATCCTGGCCGACGAAATCCACACGCCCGACAGCAGTCGCTACTGGATCGCGGCGAGTTACGAACAGGCGCTGGCAAGCGGCACGCGGCCGGAGAGCTTCGACAAGGATTTCATCCGCTCGTGGGTGGCGGCGCGCTGCGATCCCTACAAGGATCCGATCCCGATGATTCCCGACGAGATCGTCGAACAGGCCTCCAGGGTCTATGTACAGGCCTATGAGGCGATCACGGGCAAGGCATTCGTTCCCGACGTGTCAGGAAATTCCGTGCTCGATCGCATCCGCTCGAACCTCGCGCGCTACTTCTAACGGACAGGCCTGCCTTGCCGCCGATGCAGCGCGTATCGACCGCGCCATCCCAGGCGCGTTGACGCGTCCACGCCGTGACGCTACGGGATCAAGGCAATCGATCTCGAGGGATGTCTCGCATGGTGCAATACGCGGATGGACGGCCGATCGGAGACCTGACGCTGCGCACGCTCGCCATGCCCTCGGACGCCAATGCGGCCGGCGACATCTTCGGCGGCTGGGTGATGGCGCAGATGGACCTTGCCTGCGGCATCCGCGCCGCCGAGCGGGCCAGGGGGCGCGTGGTGACGGCGGCGGTCAAGGAGATGTCCTTCGCCAAGCCGATGAAGATCGGCGACACGCTGTGCATCTACACCCATGTCGAACGCGTCGGCCGCACCTCGATGACGCTCAAGGTCGAGGCCTGGGCGCAGCGCTATCTCTCCGACCTGATGGAAAAGGTGACGCACGCCGATTTCGTCATGGTGGCGCTGGACGGCGAGGGCAAGCCGAAGGCGGTGCCCGCCGAGAGTTGACGACAGCCCGTTCTCTCCAGACAGGCCAAATTGTAACATCGCCCGTGCGGGCGCCGCGCTTCGCGACATCCGACGATTGCCCTTCACGCCCGATTCTGCCGCGTTGGAGGAGAGACAATGCGTCAACACATACTGAACGGCTGGCTCGTGGCAGCCCTTGTCGCTCTGGTCTGCCTGCTCGGCGTAACCGCCTATGCCGAAGTCAAAGACGACCTTCCACGCACCGCCTGCTCGCAGGGCGACAAGGGCGTCAGGGTGCCAGCCGCGGCATGCGCGATCTGCAGGCCGGCGCCTTGCGGGAACATGGCGCCACGAGCCTGAATGGTTGCCTCAGGGCTCACGACTATCGTCGTCAAAGTAGCGGGTGTGCTGGTCGGCGATAAGGCAAAGTTTGGCGGCCTCGTTTAGAGGTCACGGGTTCGCCTGCCGTCAGGCAATGTCGCTCATCGCGAGATACCGGATTCCTTGCCGCGCAAGGGTTTCAGCCATGCACGCCGTCGAATTTTTCGCGTGCCGCCTTGACGCGCTGGGTATTCCTGCGTGCCCATTCGCCAAGCGCGCTGACCGGAATCAGGAGTTCATGGCCGAGTTCGGTCAGCTCGTAATCGACGCGCGGCGGGATGGTCGGGAACACGGTGCGGGTGACGAAACCGTCGCGTTCCAGGCCGCGTAAGGTGGT
Organism: Mesorhizobium sp. B4-1-4; assembly: GCF_006439395.2. Taxonomy (NCBI): domain Bacteria; kingdom Pseudomonadati; phylum Pseudomonadota; class Alphaproteobacteria; order Hyphomicrobiales; family Phyllobacteriaceae; genus Mesorhizobium; species Mesorhizobium sp. B4-1-4. The sequence continues at coordinate 3,604,449 of NZ_CP083950.1, read as the reverse complement.
GGTCAGCATCTTCTGCGAGATGCCGCCGACAGCGGCGCGCAACTCATTGAAACGCAGCGGCCCATCGCCAAGCTTGCCGACCACGAGCACGGTCCATTTGTCGCCGACACGCTGCAGGATTTCCGAAATGGCGCGGCAGTCTTCGGTGCGGTGCGGGTGCCTCAGTAACAAAAAGGTGCCTCCTTGCGTCTGGAGTTGACAGTATCTCATATAGCGCCGGTATCTAAACGATACCAGCTTTTACCGGAATGGAGAGCCTCCCATGTCAAAACCCAAGATCGCCATTATCGTTGGTTCGACGCGCGCCGCGCGCTTCGCCGATGTGCCCACCCAATGGATCGCCAAGATCGCCAAGTCGCATGCCGACATCGACGTGGAAGTCGTCGACCTGCGTGACTTCCCGCTGCCTTTCTTCGACGAAGTTGCCTCCTCCGCCTGGGTGCCTTCGACGAACGAGGTGGCGCAGCGCTGGCAGAAGAAGGTCGCCGAGTATGACGGCTTCATCTTCACCGCCGCCGAATACAATCATGGCCCGACGGCGGTGCTGAAGAACGCCGTCGACTACGCCGCCAACGAATGGAACAAGAAGCCGGCCGGCTTCGTCGGCTATGGCAGCGTCGGTGGCGCCCGCGCCGTCGAGCAGCTCCGCCTCCATGCCGTCGAACTGCAGATGGCGCCGGTCAAGTCCGCCGTCCATATCGCCTGGGGCGACTTCCTCGCCGTGCGCCAGGGCGAGAAGAAGCTTGAGGATCTCGAGCACCTGAACCAGGCCGCCGCCGCGCTGGTCAACGATGTCGCCTGGTGGGCCAAGGCGCTGAAGAAGGCGCGCGACGCCGAAGTGGTCGACGATGAAATCAAGGCGGCCTGATCGCTCTTTGAGATTATCCTCCCAAGGGATATGGGGCGGCGCTTGCGCCGCCCTCAGACTGCTGACAAACCCCTGGCATTTGCCGGGGGTTTTTGATTCACTGGGTCATGTTGAAGCGACCCGCCCCTGAACAGACCGCGCTCGAGATGGTGACGTTGGATCAGCTGGTTCCGGCTGACCACCTGTTGCGCAAGATCGATCGCGCGATCGACTTTTTCTTCATCCACGATCTGACAGCGCCGCTCTACTGCGCCGACAATGGCCGACCGCCGCTCGATCCGACCTTGATGTTCAAGGCGCTGTTCATCGGCTACCTGTTCGGCGTGCGCTCGGAGCGGCAGCTGGTGCGCGAGATCGAGGTCAATGTCGCCTACCGCTGGTTTTTGCGGCTGAAGCTGACGGACAAGGTGTTCGACGCCTCGACGCTGTCGCAGAACCGGCGCCGGCGCTACCAGGACGAGACGATCGCGCAGGCGATCTTCGACCGCATCGTCGAGCAGGCGATCCGGGCGGGGCTGGTGGACGGGACGGTGCTCTACACCGACAGCACGCATCTGAAGGCCAACGCCAACAAGGGCAAATACGACCTTGCCCTGGTCGCCAAGTCGCGGGCCGACTACTGGAGCGAACTCGACCGCGCCATCGAGGTGGAGCGGGCGCTGCATGGCCAAAAGCCGCTGAAGCAGAAGCAGAAGCAGCGCAAGCCGCCCGAGAAGCAGACCAAGGTCAGCCGTGCCGATCCGGAGGCCGGCTACATGGTGCGCGAGGGCAAGCCGAAGGGCTTCTTCTATCTCGATCACCGCACGGTGGATGGCCGTTGCGGCATCATCACCGACACGTTCGCCACGCCGGCCAACGTGCATGACTCGATCGTCTATCTCGGCCGGCTCGACCGCCAGGTGGAGCGCTTCGGCTTCAATGTGGCGGCTGCGGGGCTGGATGCCGGCTACGCCACGCCGGGCATCGCCAAGGGGCTGGAGGACAGGACGATCAGGGGCGTCACCGGCTATCGCAACCCGACCCCGCCCAAGCCCGGCATGATGAGGAAGAGCGCCTTCGTCTATGAGCCGGATGCGGACGGCTATCGTTGCCCGCAGGGCCAGTTGCTTGCCTATGCCACAACCGACCGCAGCGGCTACCGGCATTACAGGAGCGATCCGGCGATCTGCCGCGACTGTCCGCTGTTGGCCTCCTGCACCTCAAACGCCAAGGCCGAACGCACCATCACGCGCCATGTCTGGCAGGACGCCCGCGAGCGGGTCGACGCCAATCGCTCGACCGCATGGGGCAAGGCCATCTACCGGCGCCGCAAGGAGACGGTCGAGCGGTCTTTCGCCGACGCCAAGCAGCTCTTCGGCCACCGCTATGCCCGCTTCCGAGGGCGAACCCGCGTCGCCTGCCAGTGCCTGATCGCCGCCGCCGCCCCAGAACATGAAAAAGATCGCAATCAGCCTCTGGCCAAGCCCAAAACCAGCACCCGCCTGAGGCCAGATGCGCAGCGCCAGCCTCCTGACATCTTCTCCTGACACCAATTTACAAAGCTCAATCAACGCGCAAAACAAAACCCCGCCGAAAATCGACGGGGTTCGTCAGCAGTCTGGGGGCGGCGCTTGCGCCGCCCTTTTTCGTTGGAGGGGCCCCATGAGTGCTGCTCGAGCAAACGTCGCGCTGCCCCTCATCCGGCTGCCGCCATCTTCTCGCCGTATAGTGACGGGGAGAAGGGGCTGACCGCGATCTCGGCTTAATATTCTGCAACGTTTCTGTTTGACGAAACCATCGATGACAGCGGCCTTCTCCCCGTCACTATACGGGGAGAAGTGCCCGGCAGCGCGATGAGGGGCGGCGCCGAGCCGGCCAGGGCAAGAGCCTGGTAATAGGCCGATATCGCGATCCAGTCGGTGTCGGCGGCGGTCACCGCGCGGGGATGGCGGGCGGCGATCATCGCCTGCAGCAGATAGGGACCGGGTGTCGGTGTCAGGGTCATCGCGCGGTTCAGGCCGTCGAGATCGCGGCGGATCAGCGACCAGTTCCATCGGCTGCGGTCTGGTCGAGCAGCAGGATCGGCCCGCTTTGCCGGTGCGGGCCGTGAAGCGCGAGGCGCGCGCCGGCATCGTTGGACCGCCATATGGTCGGAGCTGCCATCTGGCCTAGCCATCTCGCCCTGATATGTCAGCTTGCATCCGTCACCTGAGTAAGCCCGCGTGAAGTCATCCAGCCTGTCCGGCGCCGTTTCCCCGATGATCCCGGTGCTCGTATGCGCGCTTGGCATTTTCCTCCTGTCCGGCATGGATGCCGCGATGAAGGTGCTGGTCATCGCTGTCGGCGTTTACAACACGGTCCTGTGGCGCAGCATGCTGGCGACCGTGGTCGCGGGCACGGGCTGGTTGGCGGGGCCGCGCTTGCTTCCTGCTCCCTCGGTGCTGAGGCTGCATGCGCTGCGGGCCGCTGTTGTCGGCATCGTCCTTTTGTCCTTCTTCTGGGGGCTTGCCAGGCTGCCGCTGGCAGAGGCGATCGGGCTTAGTTTCGTGGCGCCCCTGTTTGCGCTTCTCCTGGCCGCGCTTTTGCTGGGCGAGCGGATACAGCGGCAGGCGATCTGGGCCTCATTGGCCGGGATGGCGGGCGTCGCAATCATCGTGGCCGGACAGTTCGGACAGAGAAGCTATGCCGGCGATGCCCTGCTTGGGACGGCCGCGGTGCTCGTGTCGACCGTGTTCTACGCCTACAATCTGATCCTTGCGCGGCAACAGGCGCTGGTGGCCAAGCCAATCGAGATCATGCTGTTCCAGAACCTTTGCGTTGCGGTGATCCTTGGTTTTGCCGCGCCCTGGCTCGCCATCGCCTTGCCGGGCAATCTCTGGCTTCCGCTTGCCGGAGTGACGGCACTGTCACTCGCCGGCCAATTCCTGATGAGCTGGGCCTATGCCCGCGCCGAAGCGCAATATCTGATCCCGACGGAATACTCGGCCTTCATCTGGGCGATCATGCTCGGCTTCCTCTTCTTCGACGAGGCGGTGACCTGGACCACGCTGGGCGGAGCAGGCCTCATCGTGGCCAGCTGCCTGATCGCCACGCGCTCAAACCCCAGACTTGCAGAACCAATCGAAGCCACGGTTTGAGGGAGCAAGTTGCCTCGAGTCAGACGGCTAGCGGAACTTGGGAAAGCCGCAGGGTCCCCGGTCTGATCCTCGCGGCTATCTCGATCAGCTTGACCTCTGTTATCAGCGTACCACCTCGCGGTGGCCGCTCGGCAGGCGGGTGGCGATCAGCTTGTCGATGCGGCGGCCGTCGAGATCGACCACTTCGAAGCGCCAGCCTTGAGCGTCGACGCATTCGCCGGTCGTTGGCAAATGATGCATGTGTGACAGCACGTAGCCGGCGACGGTCTCATAGTCGCGGTTTTCCGGCAGGTCGATGCCGAGGACCTCGGCCATCTCGTCGGCCTGCATGTAGCCGGCGAGCAGCCATGAGCCGTCGTCGCGCTGGACGGCGTTTTCTTCCTCGCCGGCTTCGAGATCCGAGCGGAAAACGCCGGTGATGGCCTCGAGGATGTCCGCAGGGGTGACGATGCCTTCGAAGTGCCCGTATTCGTCATGCACCAGCGCCATCGGCACGTCGGATTCCTTCAGCTTTTGCAGCACGTCCAGTGCATCGGCCTGGTCGTGGACGATGGGTGCCGCGCGCACATGTTTGCGCGGATCGAGCGCGCGGCCGCCAAGCAGCGCCGCCAGCACGTCGCGGGTCTGGACGACGCCGATCATGGCGTCGACGTTGCCGTCGCCGGCCGGCAGACGCGAATGCTGCGTCTCCATCAAAAGCTTGCGGATCGTGGCATCGTCGGACTGCAGATTGATCCAGTCGACGTCGGTGCGCGGCGACATCACGGCGCGCACGGCGCGGTCACCAAGCCGCATGACGCCGGCGATCATGCGCCGCTCGTCGGATTCGATGGTGCCGTGATGCTCGGCCTCGGCGACCAGCATCTTGATCTCCTCGTCGGTGACCTTCTCCTCGCTTTCCCCGCGCTGGCCGAGCAGCCACAGGACAGCCCGGCCGGAAACGTCGAGCAGGAACACCAATGGCGCCGAAACGGTGGCAAGGATGGTCATCGCGGGCGCCGCGCGGACGGCAACCCGCTCGGGATCGCGCAAGGCGATCTGCTTGGGCACGAGCTCGCCAACAATCAGTGAGAAATAGGTGATGATGGCGACCACGATGCCGACGCCGAGCGGGTCGGCTATGCTTTCGCGGATGCCGGTCGAGGCCAGGAACACCGCCAGTCGATCCCCCAGCGTGGCGCCGGAGAAGGCGCCGGAGAGGATACCGACCAGGGTGATGCCGATCTGCACCGAGGACAGAAATTTGCCGGGATCGGAGCCGAGCGCCAGGGCACGGCCGGCGCCGTTGATATTGCGGTCGATCATTGCCTTGAGCCGGGCTGGCCGTGACGAGACAATGGCGAGCTCGGACATTGCCAGAAGGCCGTTCACGCAAATGAGGACGACCACGATAGCGATTTCAACGTATAGCATGAGGGCTCAATAGCATTGCGTCGGGCCGCTCGAAAATAGTCCGCCGTCATTTTTAGAATATGACGCGTGTCTTTCACGCGTTGTCTCACGGCGGCGCCGAAAAGTGTTCGACAAGGGCATAGACGACAACCCGCACCTTTGGCGTGAGCGCGCGTTACCGGCCAGACGGCGCGCACGACAATGTGTGGGGCTGTCGATTCGGCAAGATCGCGATCGCCACGACGTGACGCGAGTCACCGCGGCTGCTTCAACACGCCGATGATTGCCTTGCCGTCGGTGGGGTAGGGATCACGACCGCCATTGCGGCCGACGCGCTTTGGACTCTTGCTTTCATGCATGTCGTTTTCCCAAGACCGAGGTCATTTTTGGGCGACATGCATCAGCGGCAGGCGCGGTAGCCGTTCTTGCGGTTCTTGATGTCGAAATGGAAATGGTTGCGGTGGTCGTAATTGTAGCCGGGGCCGAGCACGGTGGTGAAATACTGGCAGCCGTCGGCACGCACATTGTTGAGGAAGCCGCGCGTGCGGAAGGCGAACAGGCCGGGCTTGCGCACGTCGATGTCATCGCCATTGTTGAGCTCGATGCTCATGACGTCGAGCGCATTGCCTTTGCCGTGCTCGGACAGCACGCCTTCGCCGGCGATGTTGCGGCAGGAATAGCTCGATCCCTGGTGGATGGTCTTGACGCCGGAGAAGTAGCGCCAGCGGGCGGAGGGAACCAGTTCATTCTTCGTCCAGGCGGCGAAGGTGGCGGCCATATCGCAGGTCAGCGTCGCGGCGGGCTTCATCTCGACGCTGCCGATGGCCGAGACCTTGACCGGATAGTCGATGCCGCACTGGCCTTCATGGATCGGCGCCAGATCGGTGTAGGCAACATCGAGGCGCTTCAGCTGCTGGCGGCAGTCTGTCTCGCTGGCCGGCATCTGTTCGGTCGGTGACATCGGGGTGTCCATGCGCGGATAAGCGGCCTGCGTCATGTAGGGATTGGACGGGACAAGCCTCTGCATCCCCCGAATATTGCGGCACGGCCGCGGTCTGCGAGCCGACGTCCACGGCCGGTTCGAGCGACAGCACGTTGCCGGTGTTGCAGGCCGAAACCGTGGCCAGCGCAAGGCCGGTGGCCAGCAGCGCCGCAGGTCTGGGTTGGCGCGCTATGGAGAGAAACACGGCGCGAAATTTGCCGGCCATTGGCGGAATCCTGTCCCCGAACCTGATCCTGACCAGGTCCTACCTTTGCCTGATCATGATCTTTTCCGAAAACCGGTTTCCGCTTTTCGGGATCATGGCCCGGATATTCGGTATTTTAACGATCAAGGGTAAAGGAAAACTCAGCGGCCGCGTTCATGCCTGCGGCTGAATTGCGGCACCTGCGGCTGACAGCCAATGCTCATTGGCAAAACGTGCCGCCATGGCGGCGCGGTTCGAGGTCGAAATGGAAATGCAAGGCGTGGTCAGCGTCGGCGCCGGGTCCAAGCACGGTCTTGAACGGACCGCAGGCGGCCTTGCGGATTGCGTCGAGGAACTTGCCCTCCTTCTCCGGCGGGGTCAGGCCGACCTCGATTGTCCTGCCGTCCGATAGGGTGAAGCTCGCGATGTCGAGCGCGTTGCCGAAAGCGTGCTCCGACAGTTTCCCAGCGCCGTGTCGCGGCCGGCAGACGAAGGCCGATGCCTGGCCGATCGATTTCAGGTCGGCGCCGAATTCGGCTTTCGCCGCCGGCTGGACGACGTCAGCGGCAAAACGCGCCGTTGCCTCGGCCATCGGACAATTGAGTTCGGTGCCGGGGGCAATCGCGATCGACTTGCCGAGTGACTTCAGCACCAGGGGATAGGGAATCGAACAGCCGATTTCGGGATTGCTTTCCGCCTTGTGCTCCTCGAATTCGACCCCGAGCGCCTTCAGCCGTTCCCGGCAGGCAACTTCCTCCGCGGGCATCTTGTCCGCCGGCAGGTCGGCCGAGCGCGGGTCGGGAAGCATCTTCTGGTCGCCGCTATCGGCCGGCTTCTGAGGTGGTTGCGGGGCGACGTCAGGCGGCTGGGCCTCGGGCTCCTGGTCATCGGGCTTTGGTGTCGGTATTGGCGCCACGGCCGGTGGCTCCGGCTCGCTTTCCATGTTGGCTTGCGGTTCGGGGAGCGCCTGTTTCTTGTAACGGGATTTTTCTTCATTGAACTGATTGGAAGCCCCGCCGCTCTTTGGGGCCTCGGTGTTCTGTTCTTCCGTTTTCGGGCTTTTTTCCGTGTTTGGCGAGCCTGCGGGACGTTGCTCCGGCAGGGGAACATCGGCGGGCGATGGCAGCGGAGGCTGCGTCGTCTGCTGGGCGGGGCTGCGCGTGATCTGTTGCTCGCCCCTCGGTTTCGGCTGCTTGCGCCGCGATTTCCCCCGCGGCTTCAGGGGCTGGTCGACCCGCGGCGTCAGCGGCTGCTCCACTCGCGGTGAAAGCGGCTTGTAATGCCTGTGACGATGTTTGGCGTCGGCCGGCGCCGCCAGCAGAACTGTCGCCGCCATGACCATTGCGATCCGGTACCTTCGGGAAGAGCGCAGCGTTGCCATCGCTCCGAAACGGCACCGGCATGCCGAAGTTGCGTGCGCGGCCGCTTCGGGCGATCACAATCGGTTACTTCAGCGTTACGCGCCGATCGCTTCCAGCCCCTCTTCCAGCCAGTCGGCAAGCAGCGGCATGCCGAGCAGGTATTTTGCCGTGCGCCTGTTGGGGCGCTCGCGCGCCGCGGTCACGGCATCCGACCATTCCGAGGGGTCGTAGTCGCCACGCCCGACCCAGGCGAGCGCGATCAGTTCGGCGGCTTCATCGACATTGAGGTCGTTGATCAGTTCGCGCAGTTCCTCTTCGGTCAGGTTTTCCGAACTCTCCTCGGAAAGGCCGTCATGATGGTGATTGTCGTGCGTGTCGCCATCGAACTCGATCTCGTGTTCGGCACCGTCGGCATAATCCTCGTTGACGGCCGCACTCAGCGCCTTGGCCTTGAGGATGAACAGGCGCACGGTGTCGGGGCCGATCGAAAGTTCCCAGTTCTTCTCAAGCCGTTGCTGCACGGGCCGTCTCCGTGGGCTCAGTCTTCATTCGATCCGCGATGATACCGAATTTGCGCCATCCGTCACCTCATGTTCTCCAGGCCTGCTTTTCCGGGATGAAACGCGAACCACTTGGCGTTAGTGTTCTATTCTCACCCCTCCAGGAGGCTTCGATGCATAAAAGAGTGCTGATCCAGACGGCGAGCGCGCTAATCGCTCTGCAGTTTCTTGCCGTTCCGGCGTTCGCCGCGGGCGGCGACAGTTCGGGCGGCGGCCAGACTGTCACCCAGTGCAAGAAGGGCGAGGTCTGGGACAAGAAGAAGAAAAAGTGCGTCGCGCCCCAGGAAGGCATGTTGGACGACGACAGCATCTATGAAGCCGGTCACGACCTGGCGATGGCCGGGCGCTATGACGAGGCGATCTCGGTGCTCACCCTTGCCGCCAACAAGCAGGATCCGCGCATCCTCAACTATCTCGGCTATTCGCACCGTCATTCCGGCCGTGTCGCCGTAGGCCTCGGCTATTACGAGGAAGCCCTGCGCATCGACCCCAACTATACGCTGGTGCGGGAATATCTCGGCGAAGCGCATCTCCAGATTGGCGATCTGGCCGGCGCCCAGCAGCAGCTGGTGGAGATCGAGAAGCGTACCGGCAAGGGGTCGCGCGAATACGGCATGCTGGCCGAGCAGATCAACCATTTCATGCGGAGCTGACCTGGCTTCCAAGGCTCTCGAAGCGGCCGCGAGCGATCGCGGCCGTTTTTTGTCGCCGCCTTGCCTCGCCGTCACCCGGCTCGCGAAAGCGGTGACGATTTTTGCAAAACCACTTTTTTGGGCGTGAAAAACTCGCGAAGATTGCTATATTGGGGGAAATTGCGGTGAAACGGTTCCGTTAGCCCGAGGCTGCCGGACCGTTTTCTTTTTGTACCCAACGACGAGGCTTCCCCCGAAACGCGGGGGCGGCGGCAGAAAGGTCAGGCATCATGAACAAGGTCCCGATGACAGGCGAGGGGTTCGCGTCATTGAAGGAAGAACTGCGTTGGCGCCAGCAGGAAGAGCGGCCGCGCATCATCGAGGCGATCTCTGAAGCGCGCTCGCATGGCGACCTGTCCGAAAATGCCGAATATCACGCCGCCAAGGAGGCGCAGAGCCTCAACGAGGGCCGCGTCAACGAACTCGAGGACCTGATCGCGCGCGCCGAAGTCATCGACGTCACCAAGCTCAGCGGCGACAAGGTCAAGTTCGGCGCCACCGTCGTGCTGGTCGATGAGGACACCGAGGAAAAGAAGACCTACCAGATCGTCGGCGACCAGGAAGCCGACGTGAAGTCCGGCCGCATCTCGATCTCCTCGCCGATCGCGCGGGCGCTGATCGGCAAGGAAGTCGGCGACGCCATCGAGGTCAATGCGCCAGGTGGTGCGCGCGGCTATGAGATCGTCCAGGTGCAGTTCATTTAACGAATTTGACGGCGCGGTTTCGTCCTGTCCGCGCTTCAAGCCAGGTCGGCGCTGCCCCTCATCGCCCTGCCGGGCACTTCTCCCCGTATAGTGACGGGGAGAAGAGAGCTGGCCGCAACCTTGGCGGCCTTCTTACAACGCTGGCGATTAGCGAAACGATCAATGACGGCGTTCCTTCTCCCCGTCACTATACGGGGAGAAGGTGCCGGCAGGCGGATGAGGGGCTGCGCCGACCTTTCCGATTGATTCGATCGAAAAATCAATCTTCGCCGATATTTGCCTGGCTAAGCTCCATCAATCTCTCCGCCTCCGCTATCACTTCCGCTGGCGCAACACGACCGCCGGGGGCGGCCAGCAGCGTTGACGCGTAGGGTCCGCGCGGCCCCGTCAGCCCCGGCTCCGTCGCCAGGAACACCGCGACTGTCGGCAGTCCGAAGCCGCTGGCTAGATGGGTCAGCCCGGTGTCCGCACCGATGACCAGCGTCGAGCGGCCGAGGACGCCGGCGATGTCGGCGAGCGGTGATCTTGGCATGACCATCGTGGGTGGCACGGCCTTGGCGATCGCCTCGGCCACCATCTTCTCGCGCTCATTCGACCAGGTGGTGACCGGCGTGATGCCTCGTTCGACCAGCAGCCGGGCGGTTCCGATCCAGTCTTCGACCGGCCATTTCTTGTCCTCTCGGCTGGTGCCGTGCAGCAGGAAGGCGGTCTTGCCTCTGATGGTGGTGGCGATGGTGCCAGCCGGGGGCACAATGCCGGAATTGAGCGTCGCAAGATCGGGTTGGTAGCCAAGCGCCAGTCCGAACAACCGCCTTGTCCGCTCGATGGCGTGCAGGTCACGCGGCACATTATAGGTGACGTCATAGAACAGCGTGGCCGAAGGCTCTCGCGCGCTCGACCGGTCGAAGCCGGCAATCGGCGTGCTGGCCTGCCGGGCCACAAGCGCCGATTTCAGCAGGCCCTGTGCATCGATGACCAAGTCATAGCGGCATGCGCGTAAGGTGCGGCGCAGGGCGGCCGCTTCGCGCCAGGTGCCGCCATTGAACAACGCCTTGCGCCAGCGCCGGATGGCGACCGTATGGATCCTGCCGATCGCCGGATGCAGCGCCACGATGCCGGCGAACGCCTCTTCGACGCACCAGTCGAAGGATATGTCCGGCCTGACGAGGCTGGCATCCTCGACAGCCGGGAACGTGTGGATGACATCGCCCATCGACGACGTCTTGACGATGAGGACCTTCATGCCGTGGCCGGAAGTTCCAGCAGCCGGTCGGCCGCCGCCGCGACCCGCCCGACTTCCAACGTCTTCAGGCAATTGAGGTGACCGAGCGGGCAGACCTTGCGGTGGCAGGGCGAGCAGGACAGGCCTAGCCAGACCAGTTCGCGGCGCTCCGCCAGCGGCGGCGTGTTTTCAGGTGAGGTCGAACCATAGACGGCAACGATCGGCGTGCCGACAGCCGCGGCGACATGCATCAGTCCGCTGTCGTTAGAGACAGCCAGCCTAGCGGCGGCGATCAGATCGATGGCGTCCTCCAGCCGCGTCTGGCCGGCGAGGTCGACGACGCCAGGCGCGAGGGCCGCGATCTCCGCCGTCACGTCGCGGTCGTTCTTCGATCCGAACAGCGCGACTTTCAAGCCCTTGCCCATGAACTCGCGGGCAAGGCCGGCATAGCTTTCGCTCGGCCAGCGCTTGGCCGGGCCGAACTCGGCGCCGGGCATGAGGGCCACGAATTTTTGCGGCGTCAGCCCGAAACGCTCGAGCAGGACAGCCTGGTTTTGCGCATCCACGGTCAGCTGGGGCGCGCGGAAAGTGCCGCCCTGGGCGAGGCCGAAATAGGCCTGCGCGGTGCGCCGTTTCACGGCATCGGGCAGCGGCACGATGTCGGTCAGCAGCCCATAGCGCATTTCACGCAAATGGCCGAAACGGCGTGGAATGCGGGCAAAGAACGGGATCAGCGCCGATTTCCAGCTGCCCGGCAGGATATAAGCCATGTCGTAGCGGCCGCGCAGCAGGCGGCCGAAACGGCGGCGATGGGTGAATTCGAGCGCGCCGGGCTTCTGCGGAAAGTCGATCTGCTGGCGTATTTCAGGCATGCGCTTGACCAGCGGGGCGGCCCAGGCGGGCGCCAGCACATCGATCACGGCGTTGGGATGGAGCTCCTTCAGCGCCGAGAACAGGCACTGCGCCATCACCATATCGCCCACCCAGCGTGGGCCGATCACGAGGATCGTTGGGCTTTCAGCCATTCGACATAGTCTCTGACGCCAGTTTCGACGCTCCGGAATTGACCGTTATAACCGGCCGCGCGCAGACGGGACATATCAGCTTGCGTAAAGCTCTGGTAGCTGCCCTTGAGGTGGTCGGGGAATTCGATGAACTCGATCTCGCCCTTGCCCAGCGTGTCGATCACGGTTTCGGCGATGGCGCGAAACGGCTGGGCGCGGCCGGTGCCGCAGTTGAAGATGCCGCTAGTCCCCCGTTTCCACAGCCACAGATTGACGTCGGCGACGTCGCCGACATGGATGAAGTCGCGGCTCTGCTCGCCCGGTCCGAAGCCATCATAGGCGCCGAACAGTTTCGGGTTCTCGCCCCGCTCGACCTGGTTGAACAGATGGAAGGCGACCGAGGCCATGGCGCCCTTGTGCGCCTCGCGCGGGCCATAGACGTTGAAGTAGCGCAGGCCCGCGACCTGCGAATGGTCAATGTCGAAGGCGGTGCGCCTGACATAGTCGTCGAACAGTTTCTTCGAATAGGCATAGACGTTGAGTGGCCGCTCCAGCGCCGGCTCCTCGCGAAATTCGGAACCGCCGCCATAGACGGACGCGGAAGAGGCGTAGAGGAAGGGCACGCGCAGCGTCTGGCAGGCATGCAGCAGCCGCTTCGAATAGGCGTAGTTGACCTCCATCATGAACTTGCCGTTCCATTCGGTGGTGGTCGAGCAGGCGCCCTGGTGGAAGACGGCCTCGATGCGGCCGAGCGATCCGGCCTCGATGCGGGGCAGGAAATCGTCCTTGTCGAGGTAGTCGGCGATTTTGAGATCGGCGAGGTTGGCGATCTTGTGGCCGTCGGTGAGGTCGTCGACGACGACGATGTCGTCATGGCCTTCGGCGTTGAGCGCGGCGACGATGTTCGAGCCGATCATGCCGGCGCCGCCCGTGACGATGATCATGAAGGCCTCTGGTTGCTTGCGATTCCGGTCCTTATAAGGGAGCCCAGCCGGGCTGTCGACAAAGCAGGCGGTCGCTCGGGCTCGCCCGTTCGGGCTTGTCTGTTTTGTCCATTTTGTCTATTATGGGCAAAACGGAGTGTCCAATGAAACACTATCCATCGACTGATCTGAAACAGAATCTCGGCGACGTGCTCGCGGCCGCCAGCCAGCAGCCGGTCTCCATCACTCGCCACAACAAGCCGAGATACGTCCTGATGAGCATCGAGACCTACGAAGCGCGCTTCGGCACCGATAGCCGTCGCGCCTACGCGGCGGAGGATGCACCGCTGGAACATGTCGAGATGCTGGAGGAGTACGCCGCGGAACTGAACGGTGACTAAACCGGTCGCCGCAGACGTCTGGCGATATCCATATCTGTGGCATCGCCAACATGGAGACCGCCAGACCGAAGGCCGCAAGATGAGGCCTGTCGCCTTTGTCGCCGTTCTTCCCGGAAAAGCCGGAGGCACGAACCTTTTCATCCTTGCCATCACCTCCACGCAGCCGGGCCGTGATCGCATCGCCGTTGGCGTTCCGGAAATTGAATGCCGCCGCGCCGGCCTTGACCCTATCCCCCTTTGGGTCATAGTCGACGAGTACAACCATGATATTCTGGAATCGTCGGCCTATTTCGAACCGGGTGCGCGTATCGGCGCATTCAGTCCGTCGTTCCACAAAAAAAGTCATATCGGCTTTCATTGCGGCTGTTCGCGCAGGCCAATCCAAAGCCACCCCACGGGCTGACTGAAAGGTCTGCAATCGGACAGGGCAGGATCATAAGGGACAACAGAATGCCGTCGACCGAACTGCTCATCGCGTTTTTCGCCACCACGGCGATCTTCGCCTACATTCCCGGTCCGGCCATGCTCTACGCAGCCGCGCAGACCATGGCGCGCGGACGCTGGTCGGGACTGACGGCGGCGCTCGGCATTCATCTGGGCGGCTATGTGCACGTCTTTGCCGCTGCTGCCGGCCTGTCGGTGCTGTTCCACGCCGTTCCGCCGCTTTACATGGCGGTCAAGCTGGTCGGTGCGCTTTACCTGATCTGGCTCGGTGTCTCGCTGTTTCGCAAGCGCGGGGAGGGTGACGCGGCGTTGCCCGTCATCGAGCGCAAGTCGGCTCGCCGCGCCTTCTTCGAGAGCATCACCGTCGAGGTGCTCAATCCCAAGACCGCGATCTTCTTCATGGCGTTCCTGCCGCAGTTCATAGATGCCTCGGCGGCGTTTCCGGTCTGGCTGCAGTTCGTCGTGCTCGGCACCATCGTCAACCTGATGTTCTCCTCGGCCGACATCGTCTGCGTCTTCCTGGCTGGTCTCGTGATCGGCCGGTTGCGGCGTTCGAGCCGGGCGCAGCGGCTGATGCAGCGGGCCGGCGGCGCGGTGCTGGTCGGGCTCGGCGTCCACGTTGCCCTGCAGAAGAGCTGACGCGGCGCCGCCGTTGCACCGGCTCGAATTGCGGTATATCGGCAGGCACGAACGATCGGTCCCGCCAACCGATCCCATATAGTCCAGAGACGGTTTTCCCAGCGCGCTGCCAGTGACATGATCAAGCACAATCCGCCTTCTCCCGAACCACTGCACCGCGCCATTGCGCGCTTTGGCGACGTCGCCGTGCTGGTGGTCGGCGACATCATCCTCGACCGCTTCGTCAATGGCGTCATCGAGCGGATTTCGCCGGAGGCGCCGATCCCGGTGCTGCACGGGCGCGGCGAGACCTCCGCCATGGGCGGCGCCGGCAACGTCGTGGCCAATATCGTGTCGCTTGGCGCGCGTGCCGTTCCGGTCTCGGTGATCGGCACCGACACAGCCGGCGACACCCTGGTGCGGATGCTTGGCGAACTCGGCGCCGACACGACAGGTCTGGCGCAGCAACGCGGCCGCATGACCTCGTCGAAGAGCCGCTTCAGCGCGCTCAACCAGCAGGTGCTGCGCTTCGACGAGGAAGAGATCAAGCCGCTGGACGAGGCGGAGCGGGCGGAGCTGATCCGGCATTTCCGCGCGGCACTTGCGAAGGCCGACATCGTCATCCTGTCCGACTACGGCAAGGGCATCCTGCTTGACGGCGTCGCCGCCGAACTGATCGCCATCTGCCACGAGGCCGGCAAGCCGGTGCTGGTCGACCCCAAGGGCCGCGACTATGCGCGCTATGCCGGGGCGACCGCGATCACGCCGAACCGCAAGGAGCTTAGCGAGGCCGTCGGCCATGCGGTGTTCGCCGATGACGAGATTGTCGCCGCCGCCCGCCAGCTGATCTCGGCGCATGGCTTCGACTTCGTGGTGGCGACCCGCAGCGAAAAGGGAATGAGCGTGGTCGGGCCCGATGAAGCGCGCCACATCGCCACCCAGGCGCGGGAGGTGTTCGACGTTTCGGGGGCGGGCGACACGGTGATCGCGACCTTCGCGCTGGCGCTTGCCGCCGGTGCCGATCCTGTCGCCGCGGCCTCGATTGCCAATGCCGCCGGCGGCGTCGTGGTGGGCAAGCGCGGCACCGCGCGGCTGACAGTCGAGGAACTCACCGGCGCGCTGTTCCGCTCGCATGGACCGACGGCCCACAAGGATGCCATCCTCGATGCCACATCGGCCGCGCGCATGGTGGCGGTCTGGAAAGAGGAGGGTCTGAGCGTCGGCTTCACCAATGGCTGTTTCGACATCCTGCATGCCGGCCATGTCAGCCTGCTGCACGCGGCGCGAAGCCAATGCGATCGGCTGGTGCTCGGCCTCAACAGCGACGCCTCGGTGCGGCGGCTGAAAGGACCGGGCCGCCCGGTCAACGACCAGCATGACCGCGCTTGCGTGCTCGCGGCCCTTGCCTCGGTCGACGCCGTCGTGGTGTTCGACGAGGACACGCCGCTGGCGCTGATCGAGGCGCTCCTTCCCGACATTCTGGTCAAGGGCGCGGACTACACGATCGACACCGTGGTCGGCGCCGATGTGGTGCGGAAGGCCGGCGGGCGCGTCGTGCTGGTCGATCTCGTCGCCGGCAAGAGCACCACCAACACTATCGGCAAGATGCGCGCCGGCGGCTCGGCAAATTGAGGGTTTCATGTCGGACTTGAACGATTATCTGGTCCGCTCGGCGGCCGCCATTACGGCCATGGTCGAGCGTGACCTGACGAGTGAGATGGAGCGCGCGGTGAGCGCCGTGGTGACGGCGCTTTCATCGGGCAAGGCATTTCTGATCGCCGGCAATGGCGGCTCGGCCAGCGATGCCATCCACATCGCCGGCGAACTGGTCGGCCGCTTCCTCAAGGAGCGCAAGGCCTACAATGTCATCGCGCTGCCGGCCAATGCGGCGGTGCTGACCGCCTGGGGCAATGATTACGGTTTCGACACGGTGTTTTCGCGCCAGGTCGAGGCGCATGGCTCGGCCGGCGGCGTGCTGCTGGCAATCTCGACCAGCGGCAATTCGCCGAGCATCCTGGCCGCCGCCGAACAGGCGCGGATGATGGACATGACGGTCGTCGGCCTGACCGGCGACACGGGCGGCAAGCTCAAGCCGCTGTGCGACATCCTGCTCAACGTACCCTCGACCTCAACGCCGATCATCCAGCAGGGGCATTTGTGCCTCTACCATCATCTTTGCGAGGTGGTCGAAGCGCGCCTCAGCAATGGCTGACGGCGGTTCAGTCTATCCGCTCGCGGAGCCAGGCCTGTGGGTCGAGCGGATTGGAGGCAGAGCCTTTTCGGCCGGTCGACCGGCGCTTTTTCTCGACCGCGACGGCACCATCAATGTCGATACCAGCTATCCAAGCGATCCGGCACAAATAGTCCTGCGGCCCGAGATGCTGCCAGTGATCCGAACGGCCAATCTTAGTAACCTTCCCGCCATCATCGTGTCCAACCAGTCCGGTATCGCTCGGGGCTATTTCGGCTGGCCGGAATTCGCTGCGGTCAATGCGCGGCTGCTGGCACTGCTCGAGGCGCACGATTGCCGGGTCGACCTTGTGCTGGCCTGTGCCTACCACTCGAGCGGTACGGGTGAACTGGCAATAGGCGATCATCCTATGCGCAAGCCTAGTCCAGGCATGCTGCTGCGCGCTCGCGATCTGTTGGACCTGGACACAAGCCGATCCATCATCGTTGGCGACAAAGCCGACGATATGGAAGCCGGACGGCGGGCCGGGCTGCACGAGGGTTGGCTGGTTGGCGGCAGGGTCAATCGAAAGACCGGTGACGGCAGTTTTGTCGCCCGGAAGCTGATGACTGGCAATGATCATCGGAGGCTTTGCGATGCAGTTGCTGAGCTTGGGAGGGCCTAAGGTTCATCCGACGAGCGCCACAAGGCCCTGTCCTTAACGCAGCGGATGGTCAAAGCCATGCGCACCGTGCCGCTTTACACAGGATCGTGGCGTTCCGAGGCTTCGTAGAGCTTGGCCTCGGTGGCGAAGGAATAGATCATCACCGACATCGAGTAGACGAAACCGTGCCGGCCGCACAGGAAGTAGCGCTTGGCCAGGTAGAATTTGAGGAAGTTGCCAAGCGGTGACAGCACCAGCCGCACCAGGCCGGGCTTCTTGCCCTTCTCGACCAGCGTGACGGCCTTCAGGCTGGAATAGGCGTTGGCCCGGGCAAGATCGTCCTCGACCGATATTTCGCGGCGATGCAGCAGGAAACCGTCCTCGATCGTGCCGGTTTCGCCCGGCACTCCGAAGGATTCATGCACCCGCGCGATGAGATCCATGATGGCGCCTTCGCGGCGGAAAAGCCGCATCAGCCTGTTGTGCAGCACCCATCGGTGCGCATAGCCGTAGCCCTTCAGCCAGTCTCGGCGGCGGATGTACCAGCCGCGGATCTTGCCGTTGGTCGATTGCGTGATGGCCACGATCGACTGCCGCAGCCGGTCGTCGACGCGCTCGTCAGGATCGATGGAAAGACACCAGGGCTGATTGGCATGATCGAGCGCGAATTGCCGCTGACGGGGAAAACCCGGCCAGTCATTGTGCAGCAGCGTTATCGGGTAGCCCTTGGCGATATAGCTTTGCACGCATTCGACGGTGCCGTCCGTCGAACCGGAATCGACGATGATGATCTCGGCGCAGAAATCGATGCTTTCCAGGCACGGGCCGATCATATCGGCCTCGTCCATGCAGATGATAAGCGCCGAGACCGGGCTTGCAAATCGAGTCATGGTCCCCTTCCATGGCGGATCGTCTCGGAACAACGCTGCTTGCGCTATCTGTTCTTACGCAGTCCCGGGCGGAAAACCGTGACACATTTTTCCAGGAATTGCTTGAGAAACCAACCACGCAGCGAAGGTCGGCGGAGCGATCCAGCCTTGTACATGAGCGTCTGTCGAACACCAACGCGGCGCCGGTGTGGCGAAGGCCAGGAATTCGCGGGGGGCAGGCGCGCAGGCGGTCGCCTGGCCTCACGATCGCTCGAACGAGACCAGCCCTTCATCCTTGACCCGTCGGATGGTGAGCGCGGTGCGCACCGTGTCGACATTCGGTGTCGAGGTCAGTTCCTCGATGACAAAGGTCTGGAAGGCGCCGAGGTCGCTTGCCACGCAGTGCAGCAGGAAATCGGATTCGCCCGACACCATCCAGGCATCGCGCACGATCGGCCAGCCGCGCGTGCGCTCGGCAAAGGTACGAAGCTCGGCATCGGCCTGATGGTGCAGCCCGACTAGGCAGAAGGCAACGACGTCGAGGCCGAGCGCCGGGGCATTGAGCAGCGCGCGATAGCCGCGGATGATGCCGGTTTCCTCCAGCCGCTTGACCCGGCGCAGGCAGGGCGGCGCCGAAATGCCGACCCGGTTCGAGAGCTCGACATTGGTCATGCGCCCGTCCGCCTGCAACTCGCGCAGGATCTTCCAGTCGATGGCGTCGAGGTCGGCTTTTAGGGGCATGGCTGTCTCAGCTCGGCGCAAGAATCTTTCGCGATTTTGTAATTAAACGACTTTTGTGTTGGCGCCAGCCCTCATCAACGCGATTTTTGATCGGTAACGAAAGTGGCCATCGCGCGAATAACCCCACGGGCCGAAGCTTTCCGGGGACGACGGCCCGTTCGTCTTGCTGGCATGGTTGGCAACCCTTACATTAGGCGCGACATTCCATGCTATTTCCCAAGGCACACTCCCTGTCTGCCCCGCAGAGGCTTCAAATGACCACCAAGCACGCGCCCGTTCTCATCATCGGTTCCGGCCCGGCCGGCTATACGGCGGCGGTCTATGCCGCACGTGCAATGCTGAAGCCGATGCTGGTCGCCGGCCTGCAGCAGGGTGGCCAGCTGATGATCACCACCGATGTCGAGAACTATCCCGGCTTCGCCGACCCGATCCAGGGGCCGTGGCTGATGGAGCAGATGCTCAAGCAAGCCGAACATGTCGGCACCGACATCATCAACGACATCATCACGGAGGTCGATCTCAACGTGCGGCCGTTCCGCGCCAAGGGCGATTCCGGCACGACCTACACCGCTGACGCGCTGATTATCGCCACCGGCGCGCAAGCCAAGTGGCTGGGCATTCCGACCGAACAGGACTTCATGGGTTTCGGCGTCTCGGCCTGCGCCACCTGCGACGGCTTCTTCTATCGCGGCAAGGATGTCGCCGTGGTCGGCGGCGGCAATTCAGCGGTGGAAGAGGCGCTCTATCTGTCGAACCTCGCCAAGAGCGTGACGGTCATCCACAGGCGCTCGGACTTCCGCGCCGAGCGCATCCTGCGCGAGCGGCTGCTGCAGAAGGACAATGTCCGCGTCATCTGGGACACGATCGTCGACGAGATCACCGGGCGCCCCGGCAAGGCGCCGTTGCCGCCTTCCGTCGAAGGGCTCAAGCTCAAGCACGCGGTGACCGGTGCCGAAACGCACCTCAGGGTCGATGGCGTGTTCGTGGCGATCGGCCATGCGCCGGCGGTCGAGCTGTTCGTCGGCAAGCTGAAGCAGAAGCCGAACGGCTATCTGTGGACGGCGCCGAATTCGACCCGCACCGACGTGCCCGGCGTGTTCGCGGCGGGCGACGTGACCGACGATGTCTACCGCCAGGCGGTGACGGCGGCGGGCCTCGGCTGCATGGCCGCGCTGGAGGCGGAGAAGTATCTGGCGGGCATCGAGGTGCATCGCGAGGCGGCGGAATAGGCGGTTTGTAAAATTGTTAAAAAATCAGCTTAGAAACGCCGTGTAAAAGCCTGATTTTTCATTCAGACGCCAAACAGAACGAGGGGTATCATGGCGTTGGACTGGGACAAGCTACGCGTGTTTCACGCCGCGGCGGAAGCGGGGTCGTTTACGCACGCGGCCGAGACATTGCATCTTTCACAATCGGCGATCTCGCGGCAGGTCAGCGCGCTCGAGCATGATGTCGGCGTGCCGCTGTTCAACCGCCATGCCCGCGGCCTGGTGCTGACCGAGCAGGGCGAAATGCTGTTCCGCACGGCGCATGACGTGCTGATGAAGCTCGAGACCATCAAGTCGCGTCTGACCGAGACCAAGGACCGGCCTTCCGGCGTGCTCAGAGTGACGACGACGGTGGGTCTGGGTGCCGGCTGGCTGACCGAACGCGTGCAGGAATTCATCGAGCTCTATCCCGAGATCAGCCTGCAGCTGATCCTCGCCAACGAGGAACTCGACCTCACCATGCGCCAGGCCGACTGCGCCATCCGGCTGCGCCAGCCGCAGCAGCCGGACCTGATCCAGCGCCGCCTGTTCACCGTACATTTCCACCTCTACGCGGCCCCATCCTATGTCGCCAAGTATGGCAAGCCGGCTTCGATCGCGGAGCTGAAGAGCCATCGCATTGTCACCTTCGGCGTGCCGGTGCCCTCGCATCTGTCGGAGCTGAACTGGCTGGAGACGATCGGCGATTTCGAAGGCGGCCAGCGTGTGCCGACGCTGCAGATCAACGACATCCTGTCGATCAAGCGCGCCGTGCAGGGCGGCGCCGGCATCGCCATGCTGCCCGACTATGTGATCTCCAAGGACTCAGGCCTGGTGCAGCTCTTGCCGGAAACCGAAGTGCCGTCCTTCGACACCTATTTCGCGTATCCCGACGCGATGAAGAACCAGGCGAAGCTGCATGTCTTTCGCGACTTCATCATCGCCAAGGCGCGCAGCTGGTCCTATTAGCCCACGGGGGCAGCGCCGGCGGCGGTGGTCTATCCGCCCCGCCAGGGCGTCAGCCCTTCCAGCGCGAAACGGGCGAAGGCATGCAGCAGCACGCCGGTTGCCGCAACGATGAGAACGCCGCCGGCAGGGACAAAGCCAGGCATGGCTGACAATGGCAGGCCCCCAGCGATCGCAGAGCCAGGCAATAGTCCGGCGACCACGCCGGGTGCCGCGACCAGGAAGATGCCGCTGCCGGCGATCGCCGAAAAGGGGCGCATTGGATGTCCTTGCCTGGCTGCCTCAGAATTAAACGACCACTGCCTCTTTCCAGGTCATCAGGTGTTTTTCGTCATTTGCGAGCAAAGTCGTCCGGAATTGACGTTCTCAAGACGGCAATTACCCGGTTGCGTGCTCCATTTTTGACGAATCTGCTGGTCCTATTGGCACCATGAACGGGTTAGACCACAGCCTGTGTCTTTTTGCATGCGTGTGTTGCAAAATAGATGCTTGTTTCTTGGGCATGATGAGCACATATATAGATCATCTCTTGGGCGCGTTCTCCTCCCATTAGCGCCCTTGAGTGTTCCCCTCTGGAGGTTAGCCTTAACAGGCACTTCCAATCAAACTCAGCCGGATCTTCGTTGATCCGGCTTTTTTGTTGCCCGGATGCCACCATGGTGACGGAAAAGTTCGCCGGAATTGCCACGTAACAGTGTCATGTAACCTCTGGTAACATGACAAGGCCACCCTCGACCTGCTAAGTAGATGATAGGACGCGGTGTGGTTCGGACGAGAGATGGGGGCATCACTCGGACGGCCGGGCTCAGGCGGCTACCGCGTCCGAACCTTTTCCGCCGAAGATCGGCAACTGCACATGCGGCGGACCTGCCGTTTCTCCTCCCAAGAAAACGGTCCGCAAACAAAACGGCGTCCGGCCCCCCCGGGCGTCGTTTTTGGTTTTGTCCCCGAACAAAACGGATGCTGCGCCAAAGCGCTCGCATCAGAGCGACGCGCTTGAGGTCCTGTTTCATGCACGTCGCCCAAACCGCTGCGCAATTTGGGCGACGTGCATTGGATGAGAATCAGGCAGCCTTGCCGTTGGTGTTCATCGCTTCGTCGGCGAGGCGGCCGGTGAGTTCGGCCATGTGGTCGAAGGCGGCGCGATAGCTGGCCACGCCCGAGGTTGCCGAACGCAACTCGATGATCAGATCGCCGATCTCGGCCTGCGGCATGGTCGCCTCGACGACGTCCCAGCCTGGCCAGTCGGGCCGCGCGTCATAGCCGAGGATCTGGCCACGCCGCTGCGGGATCAGCGCGATGATCTTGGAAGTGGCGTCCGACGGCGTGACGATCTCCACTTTCATCACCGGCTCCAGAAGCACCGGCGAGCAGGCAGCCATGCCTTCCTTCATCGCCAGCCTCGCTGCCATCTGGAAGGCCATGTCGGAAGAATCAACCGCGTGGTAGGAGCCATCCGACAGGTTGACGGCGATGTCGACGACGGGGAAGCCGAGCGGGCCGGATTTCAGATAGTCGCGTATGCCCGTCTCCACCGACTGGATATAGGTCTTCGGCACGACGCCACCGGTGATGGTGTCAGTGAACTGGAAGCCGGAACCACGCGGCAGCGGCTTGATCTCGATCACCACATCGCCGAACTGGCCATGGCCGCCGGACTGCTTCTTGTGGCGGCCGCGCTGTTGCGCCGATTTGCGGATCGTCTCGCGATAGGGCACGGCCGGCGCATGGCCTTCGACCGGAATCTGGTTCTTGCCCTCCAGCCGCTCGCGCACGACGCGCAGGTGCATCTCGCCATGGCCGGACAGCACCGTTTCGGCCGAGTCCTGGTTGTGACGCAGGCTGAGCGAGGGGTCCTCCTCGGCCAGCCGCTGGATGGCGGCCGACATCTTGACCTCGTCCTTGCGCTCCTTGGGGCGCAGCGCAAAGGCAAAGACCGGCTGTGGCGGCTCGACATCGAACAGCTGTTTGGTGCCGCCCTTGGCCGAGGTCAGCGTCTGGCCGGTCTTGACGTCGTCCAGCTTCCCGAGCGCCACTGTATCGCCAGCCTTGGCGGCGGTGAGCTTGACCTGGTCCTTGCCCAGCATCTTGTAGATGCCGGAGACCTTGGCGGTGCCGCCGCCCGGCAGCCAGAGCTCCAGGCCGTCGGCGACCTGGCCGGACAGGATGCGCGACACCGACAGCTTGCCGCCATGCGGTGTGTGGATGGTCTTCATCACCTGGGCCACGGTGGCGTTGCCATCCGGGGCACCGAGCCGCTTGCGGGTCGCCTCGATGTCGGGCGCGTCGTGGCGGATCGCCTTCAGGAGGCGCAGCACGCCATTGCCTTTCTCGGCGGTGCCGATCAGCACCGGCGTCACCACGCCGTCGCGCAGATCGGCGGTCAGATCGTCGAAAACCGCGTCCTTCGGCGGCTCGATCTCCTCGAGCAGCTGTTCCATCAGCTGGTCGTCATGATCGGCCAGCGTCTCCAGCATGGAGAAGCGTGCCTCCAGCTCGCGCGCCTTGTCGTCGCCCGGTATCTGAGCCACCTCGCTTTCGGCATATTCGCGGTAGATGTAGGCGCGCTCCAGCGCCAGATCGATCGAGCCGATGACGACGCCGTCCTTGCGCAACGGAATCTGGCGCAGCAGGAGCGGCACCGAGCTTGCCGGCTGCAGCATCTTCAGCGTGTCGCGCACGCCTGCTACCGCCTTGTCGACCTTGTTGAGGAACAGGATGCGCGGCACGCCGAGATCGTCGAGCTTGCGCATGATGAGCTGCAAGGCGGGGATCTTCTTCTCGTCGGCTTCGGCCACGACCACTGCTACGTCGCAGGCGGCCAGCACCGGCTCGGCCTCGAAGGAGAATTCGATCGAGCCGGGACAATCGACGAAGGTGAACTGCTCGCCCATGAATTCGGTGGTGGCGATTGTCGCCTCGACGCTCATGGCGTGGGCGCGTGCCTCTGGCGAATGGTCTGAAACGGTGCTGCCCGAGGAAACCGGGTTCTGGCGGGGGATGGCGCCCGTGCGGGCCAATATGGCTTCTAGAAGTGTCGTCTTACCGCTTGCGAAGGGACCGACTATGGCAATGCATTTCGGTCCCGTGCGTCGTCCTCCGGCGCGATTACCCATGACTGACCTCCACTCAGGCGTTTCCCGTAGGACCGACTGGCATTCATGGTTCAGGCTTGGTCAATCGGTCCCGAGCGGCGGCCGGCCTGTTCGACCGTCGCGGGCGGGGTTCTTTTCAAGCGCCACCTGCCCAAAAGCATCGTCCCACTTGTTTGCCGGCAGGGCAAGGAAAATAGAAATCCGGGCAGCGTCAGGCGCTCAGCGCCAGGGGGTCGACATTGACGGTGCGAACGGGAGCAAGCTTGTCGCGCGGCGTCGGCCGTCCGAAATAATAGCCCTGGAAGCGGTTGCAGCCCGCCGCCTTGGCCAGCGCGAATTCTTCCGCGGTCTCAACGCCTTCCGCCACGATGGTGACGTCCTGGATGCGCGCGATCTGCCCAAGCGCGGAGACGAAGATCTGCGCCACCTGGTCATGGGCGAGGCTGCGTATGTAGGAGCGATCGATCTTGATGATGTCGATGGGCAAGGCCTTCAAATAGTTGAAGCCGCAATGGCCAGTGCCGAAATCGTCGAGCGCGATGTGGAAGCCGAGGCCGCGCAAGGCTTCCAGGCGCCGCAGGATCTCGGGCGTGGCCGCGGTCGCCACCGTCTCGGTGATCTCGATGATGAATTGCGCCGCCGGGCGGCCGGTCTCCTTCAGCACGCGGTCGCACATGGTGACGATTTCGTCGCGCTTGAGCTGCTCGCCGGAGACGTTGATCGAGATGCGGCGCCCGGGGAAATAGCCGACATCGGCGCAAGCCCGCTTGAACACCCATTCGCCGAGCATGTCGATCAAGGTCGAGCGTTCGGCGATCGGAATGAACTCGGCCGGCGAGATCAGGCCGCGAACCGGGTGCCGCCAGCGGATCAGCCCCTCCAAGGCATGGGTGGAACCGTCCGGGTTGACGATGGGCTGGTAGTGCAGTTCGAGTTCACCGAGATAGATCGCCGCGCGCAATTCCCGTTCGACCAGACGGCGGTAACGCTTGTCGGACAGCATCTCCTCGTCGAACACGGTGACGCGGCCTCGGCCGGCCGCCTTGCTTTCATAGAGTGCCAGGTCGGCAACCAGCATCAGTTCCGTCGTGTTCGAGGCATGGGCGGGCGCCAGCGCCACGCCGAGCGAAATGGAGAGCGGAATGATCTTGCCTTCATGCGATTTGCCCGCCCGCATGGCATCCAGCAATTGCCTGACATTCTTGTTGATGGCGTTGAGGTCTGCGTGCGGGATGATGACGCCGAATTCGTCGCCGCCGAGGCGCCCGACCATGCTGCCGGCAAAGATGCGTTCGGCGGTCTTGACCAGATGCATGAGGGTGAGGTCGCCGAACTGATGTCCGAACGTGTCGTTGAGCTGCTTGAAATGGTCGAGGTCGATCAGCAGCAGGGTTGCCTCGCGCCGCTCGCGCATGGTGCCAAGGCTGTCGCGTAGCGCTTCGAGAAAATAGCGCCTTGTCATCGCCCCGGTCATCGCGTCCCTGGTCAGGAAGTGATGCTTTTCCGCCTCCGCCGCCTCCGCCGACCGCAAGCGATGGACGACGCTGCTGCGCATATATATCAACGCCAGCAAAGCGAGGCTCGTGGCCAGGATCGAGACGGCGAAGGCGCAGCCCGGCGGCAGGTCCCGCGAGATATTGAAAGCGCCAAGCACTGCCGCGCCGATGCTGAGCACAAGCAGCGCCTGGATGCCGCGGTAGATCCGGCCGCTATGGTTCTTGATCGTTGCCAGTATGCTCATCCGCCAGCCCCCGCGATGCAGGCTCACGGCTAGTGCGCAGCCGTTAAGAAGACATTGAATTCGCCGTCATTTCGCCTCTCGGCCCCATGCGGGGGAAATTCATGGTTAAGGAGAGAAAACCGGAATCTTCCTCACCTGGGCGAAACCGCCGGTTGCGCGCCGGCCGATATCGGCCGAGAATGTGTTTCGCCTCGATCAGCAGCGGCATTTGCCGTCGGTCGCTTCACCACCAGTTTCAGGACCAGACGATGAAGATCATTGCTTGCGGCAGCGTGCCGACCATTATCGCGCCGGAAAAGTATTTCACCGGCCGGGTTCTGCAGACGCCGATGGTCGAGACGGAGGCGCCGGCGCGGCTCAGGGCCACGCTGGTCGCCTTCGAGCCGGGCGCACGCACCCACTGGCACACGCATCCGTTCGGCCAGACGCTCCATGTCACCTCGGGCGCCGGGCTTGCCCAGGCATGGGGCGGCCCGGTCCAGGAGATCAGGGCTGGCGATACCATCTCGTTCGCCCCGGGCGAGAAGCACTGGCATGGTGCAGGGCCGAAAACCGCGATGACGCATATCGCCATGCAGGAGGCACTCGACGGCGTCCATGTCGACTGGCTGGAAGCGGTTTCCGGCGAGCAGTATGGCAGCTGAGTCCTGACCGCGGACGGCGGCCGCGTCCTCAGGTCTATCTGATCAGGTCAGCGATGCCGTAAAGCGCTGGATGCGTGTGCAGGCTTCCTCCAGCAGCGCCTCCGATGTGGCGTAGGAGATGCGGAAGTTGGGGCCAAGGCCGAAGGCCGAGCCGAACACCACAGCGACGCCTTCGGCCTCGAGCAGTTCCGAACAGAAGGCCTCGTCGGTGCCGATCACCTTGCCGGCTTTCGTCTTCTTGCCGATCAGTTGGGCACAGGACGGATAGACATAGAAGGCACCTTCCGGCGACGGGCAGGTGATGCCGCGCGCCTGATTGAGCATCGATACAACCAGATCGCGCCTGCCTTGGAAGATCGCCTTGTTCTTGGCGATAAAGTCCTGCGGGCCGTTCAACGCTTCCACCGATGCCCACTGGGCGATGGTGCAGGCACCCGAAGTCTGCTGGCCCTGGATCATGTCCATCTCCTTGATCAGCTGGACCGGACCGGCGGCATAGCCGATGCGCCAGCCGGTCATGGCATAGGCCTTGGACACGCCGTTCATGGTCAGCGTGCGCTCATAGAGGGTCGGCTCGACCTCGGCGATGGTCTTGAAGACGAAATCGCCATAGGTCAGGTGCTCGTACATGTCGTCGGTCAGCGTCCAGACATGCGGATGCTTCAGCAGCACGTCGGCCAGCGCCCGCAGTTCGGCCTCGGTATAGGCGGCACCCGACGGGTTGGACGGCGAGTTCATCAGCAGCCATTTGGTCTTCGGCGTGATCGCCTTCTCAAGTATTTCAGCGGTCAGCTTGAAACCATTGTCGATGGAGGTGTCGGCAAACACCGAAGTGCCGCCGCAGATCGCCACCATTTCGGGGTAGCTGACCCAATAGGGGCGGGGGATGATGACCTCGTCGCCAGGGTTCAGCGTCGCCATGAAGGCGTTGAACAGGATCTGCTTGCCGCCGGTGCCGACGATGGTCTGCTCGGGCCTGTAGTCGAGATTGTTCTCGCGCTTGAACTTCCTGGCGATCGCCTCGCGCAGCGGCACGATGCCCGAAACCGGCGGGTACTTGGTCTCGCCACGGCGGATCGCTTCGATCGCCGCATTCTTGATGTTGTCGGGCGTGTCGAAATCCGGCTCGCCGGCGCCGAGGCCAATAATGTCACGGCCGGCATTTTTCAGCTCGCGGGCTTTCTGCGTCACCGCGATGGTGGCGGAAGGCTTCACGCGGGAAAGGGTGTCGGCAAGAAAGGCCATGACCTTTTGTCTCTCCAAAGGATCGGCGCGGCCAGGAGCGGCCGCGGCGCTTCTCATGTCGCATGCTGCCGCCAAGTGCAAGCATTGTCGGCTGGGCCAGCTATGGCGATGCGGTCAATGAGGCGTGATCAACGGAGAGTTCATTAACACAAGGTAGAGGCTTGCATGGCAGGATCGCAATCCAATTCCGCCAGTCGCGGAGCGAGGAACCCTTGTCGCGCAGCATCGGACTTGCCCATATCATCCGTCATGATGACGGCACCTCGTCAGGTGTCTGGGGCATCTACACGCTGCAAAGCGCCTTCCAGCCGATCTTCGCCTTCAAGGAGGGCAAGCTGCTGGTCGTCGCCTTCGAAGGGTTGATCCGGCCGTTTCGCGATGGCGAACCGCAATCGCCGATGACCTTCTTTTCGACCTGTCCGGCCGCCGACCGGCTGCATGTCGAGGCGCTGACCAGGACGCTGCATCTGCTCAATGCCGGCGCCTGCCTGCCGCAGGAGGCTTCGATCTTCATCAATTTCGATCCGTCCGTGTTCACCGAGCGGGCGGTCGCCGACAATGCCTTGCGCGAAATGCGGCTGGTGCTGCACGAGGCCGGCATCGATCCGGGCCGGGTCGTGTGCGAGGTGACGGAGCAGCGATCGGCATCGCAGGAGACTTTGTACGAGTTCGTCGCGGCATTGCGTGGCAACGGCTTTCGCATTGCCGTCGACGACTATGGCGCCGACGATTCCGACATCAACCGCGTCAAGGAGTTGAGACCCGACATCGTCAAGTTCGACGCTCGCTGGATCACGCAACTGATGGAGTCAGGCGCCGGCTTCGCGCTTTTGACCGCCATGGTGAAAAGCTTCGAGGAGCAAGCCATCCGCACCGTGTTCGAGGGCCTCGAAGAGGGATGGCAACTGGATCTCGCCGAGAAATCTGGAGCTTCGATGGTCCAGGGCTATGTGCTGGCGCGCCCCGAACTGGCGCCGACCAGCTTCCACGCCTTCGGCAAAGCCGGGGAGGAAACCGTCTCCGCCACCGCCGGGGCGGAGCCTGCGACGGCGACGCCGCGAACAGCACGACCGACGAAGGCCTTCGGGCGCAGGACGTCACCATGAGCCTGGAGCGGCGGCGCAATGTCGACGATGCGATCTTCGTCGACGAGGTCGGCATCGAATATGGTGTCCATGGCGATTTCCGCCTGCGCAGCGCCTACCAGCCGATCTTCGCCCCGCGCGGCCGCATCTTGCAGGCCGTGGCGGTCGAGGGCCTGGTCGAGCCGCGCCGTGCCGGCCAGCCAGCGTCCGCTCAGATGTTCTTCGAGAGCGTTGCATCGCCGGACCGGCTGTTTGTCGAGACCATGTGCCGGGCGCTGCATTTGCGGAATTTTCACAACATCGGCGTCGACGGGCTCGATCTGTTCTTCAACTACAATCCGGTGGTCAACGACCATCCGGAGCGGGCGCTGGCGGAGATCCGGCTGATGAGCAGGCATCTCGACGAGCTCGACCTCGCCCCTGGCATGCTGGTCTGCGAAATCACCGAGCAGGCGGCGGATGACGCGCTTCTGGCCCGGCTGGTGCGCGAAATGCGGCGCGACGGCATCCGTATCGCCATCGACGATTTCGGCACCGGCCATTCGACCGAGGAGCGGGTGAGTCTGCTCAGGCCCGATATCGTGAAGATCGATGGCGGCTGGTTTGCGGAATTCTGCCGCCACACTGCTGCCGAGCGGTTCTTCCGCCCGCTGGTGTCCAGCCTGCACGACCGTGGCGCCAAGGTTCTGGTCGAGGGCATTGAGCAACCCGTCCATCTGCGCGTCGCGCTCGAAGGCGGCGTCGACCTGGTGCAGGGTTTTCTTCTGGGCCGGCCGGCCCTGGCCGGTACCATCTTCGACGAAAAGCCGCTCGCCATCGATGCATTGCTGGGCAGGGACAACAATGTCGTACCGCTCTTTGGCTAGGACCTTGCATCAGCGGTGCTGATGATCACGCCAAAACAAATCATTGGTTGAGGACGCCGGGGCTGCGATAATCGCGTCCGCACAAGGCAGCGCTTCGGGGACCGGCAATGATACTTTATAGCATGATCGACAGCGGCAATTGCTACAAGCCGCGCCTGCTGATGGCCAAGCTTGGCCTTCCCTTCACGACGATCGAAGTGAGTTCGCACACGGGGGAGACGCGAAAAGCCGATTTCGTCGCCAAGAATCCGAACGCCATGGTGCCGCTGCTCGAACTCGACGACGGGCGGCGGCTGGCCGAGTCCAACGCCATCCTGCTTTATCTCGCCGAAGGCACGCGCTTCCTGCCGGCGGACAGATACGAGCGCGGGCTTGCCTATCAGTGGCTGTTCTTCGAGCAATACAGTCACGAGCCCTATATCGCCGTGCGCAAGGCATTGCTGACCTATCCCGAGAGGGCCAAGGACGCTACGCCGGAACGGCTGTCAGTGACACTGGAGCGCGGCAACAAGGCGCTCGGCGTGATGAATAAATATCTGGAGAACAATGCCTTCTTCGCTGGCGGCGCCCTCAGCGTCGCCGACATTGCCCTCTATGCTTATACGCACACGGCGGAGCAGGGCGGTTTCCAGCTCGACGCCTATCCGGCTGTCGCGGCGTGGCTTAGCCGCGTGGAGGCGGATCCAGGGCATGTACCGATTGACTGGGTGGGGTAGGATTTGGCGATTGGTGCTCTTCTCCCCGTCCCTATACGGGGAGAAGATGGCGGCAGCCAGATGAGGGGCGGCGCCTGCCTTTGATAGTTTCGCGCTTGATTCAAAATGGGATAATCCTGGGGCATCTCGCTGCCCCTCATCGCCCTGCCGGGCGTTCGTCGTTCGAAAAGCCAAGCAGTTGGCTTTTCGTCCGCTGCGCGGACCACTTCTCAACTCCCCGTATAGAGACGGGGAGAAGGACGCTGTATTGATGCCGTCGCCTGAACCCCAGACAAACAAAAAGGCGGGACAAAGCCCGCCTTCCCATGCTTGGTAGCCTGATCGGGAGCGTCCGGTCCGGGCTGGCAGCTATCTGCTGTTCCAGCTTGTCGGGTCTTTTCGCTCCGGCCCGCTTCTCGCGCGGCCGTCAGTACATCCGTGACTTGCCGCGCGCCCCGAGCTCTCGCCCGGCGCGCGCCATTCGCAAAATCAGGCTGCCTTGCTCAGAGACCCAGCGGACGACTTGCCAGTGCGGCGGTCCTGCTCGATCTCGAAGTTGATCTTCTGGCCTTCGACCAGGGTCGACAGTCCAGCGCGCTCGACAGCCGAGATGTGGACGAAAACGTCCGCGCCGCCGCTGTCAGGCTGGATGAAGCCGAAGCCCTTGGTGGCGTTGAACCACTTGACCGTTCCAGTTGCCATAAAAATAGTCCTTCACATTTGCTTTAGTTTGACCGAACCGAGGTCCAGCCGGTGTGCATCGAGATTTTGGAGATAGACGTCAGCAAACGCGAAGATCGCGAGGCCCGGATCGATCGGCCGAAATATCAATGGGGCTGATATAGGATGCTTTCGCACCAAAAACAAGACTGTGTGAGAAAGCCGTGATCGGAACGCCGCCCAAAGGCCGGCCTAATCCGGTGAAACCGTTGCGGCAGGTGGCGCGCCGTCCTTGGCTTCGGATCAGGAAGAACCATGAAAACCATGTTGCTTGCCGCTTGCCTCACGCTCGTGGCCGCCGAGGCGCAGGCAATCTCGCGCTACGACCCGACGCATATGAGCTGCGGCAAGGTCCAAGCGACGATCGCGCGACAAGGCGCGGTCATCCTGCGCTACCAGTCGACGCGTGTCCCAGGGCTACCGCTCTACGACCGCTATGTGCAGAGCCAGCAGTTCTGCACCATCGGCGAGGTGAGGACGCGCGCCTATGTGCAGAGCGCCGACACGAAATCCTGCCCGGTCTACAACTGCAAGCGGCCGGACAACGACCGGCATTTCCGCCGACGCTTCTTCCATAACAACTAGGCCACGACGGTTCAGAACCCGAAGGACACCTGCGCGGGCGGCGGTGGGCCGACGCGCACGCCTTCCATGGCCAGCATCTTTTCCTTGGTGACGGAGCCGCCGGGCGCCGAGAAGCCGCCGATCTTGCCGCCGGCGGCGAAGATGCGATGGCACGGGATGACAAGGGGCACCGGATTGGCGCCAAGGGCCGCACCGGTCTCGCGCGGCAGACCGGCGTGGCCGGCACGCTTGGCCAGTTCGCCATAGGTGGTGGTCTCGCCATAGCTGAGTTTGCGCGCCGCGTCATAAATGGCGAGGCGGAAGTCGTCGACACCGTCGAGATCGACCGGAACATCGGTGAAATCGACATCCTCGCCCGCGGCATAAGCCTTGATCGAGGCGATCAGGTCGACCACCCATGGCGGCTGGGCCGTGGAGGCGGAAACGCCGGCATGGCGCATCAGCCGCCGCTCCACTGCTTCGCGGCTGCGTTCGGGCAGGCAGAGCCGGATCAGGCCCTTTTTGCTCCAGGCGATGCCCATGAAACCGATCACTGTTTCTAACACTGCGTGGCCGGCTGTGATCGAAGCTGTCGTTTCCATAATGCACTCCTTTCCGCAAAGCGGCGAAATCCGGGATTCCTGCCGGTACATATCAGGAACAATATGGCATCACCCCTCACGTCTCGCCACCCGAAAACCACCGGATGGCCCTGATTGCTACCCAGGAATCGCTGGTGTAAGGGAAATCTTAACAACCCGACAAACCGGACCCGAGCGCGGCTTGCCAGCAAAACAGATCCTTATCGCGATCGGCGTGATCGTGGCGGCGGCCGGCATGAGCGGCTGCACCTCGACCTCGCAGATGAAAGCCGCGCCGTCCCTGACCGAAACCGCGACCGTGGCAGGCAGCGATGCAGGCTTCACCATACCGCTGCCGGAGACGGTTTCGGTACTGCCGCAACCGTCGGGTGTCGCGCCCGTTCAAACGGCCGAATTGACACCCGGCGCGGCGGCCGCGCCAGCTCTCGATCCAGCCAGCCAACCCGCGGCCGCAACCGCGGCCTTTGCCGGAGCGACGCCGGCGGCGCCGGCTTTACCCGCCGTGATGACGGCCAATGCCTGGCAGGCGCCGCCGCCGGCCAAAGCGGGTCAGCCACTCAAGGCGGCTCAGGCATACACGACCGCCGGGCTTATCGTGCCGGCGACCGCCAGCGCCGGCCAGAAAATGCCCGGCGTGCAGCAGGTGGCCTATATGCTGCCGCAGAATCCGGCTGCCCTGGTGCAGTTCCCGTCGGCGCCGGTTGCTCCGGAGCAAGAGGAGCATGCCACCGGCATGCGCGGCGACGTCGACCGGCTGATCATCAAATATGCCGCCCTCTACGAGGTGCCGGTCGATCTGGTGCGGCACGTGGTCAATCGCGAAAGCACCTACAACCCCAAAGCCTATAACAACGGCCATTGGGGGCTTATGCAGATCAAGCACGCGACGGCGCGCGGCATGGGTTACGACGGGCCGGCCAAGGGCCTGTTCGACGCCGAGACCAACCTGAAATATGCGGT
The DNA here is from genome assembly GCF_006439395.2 of Mesorhizobium sp. B4-1-4. NCBI lineage: Bacteria > Pseudomonadati > Pseudomonadota > Alphaproteobacteria > Hyphomicrobiales > Phyllobacteriaceae > Mesorhizobium > Mesorhizobium sp. B4-1-4. The sequence continues at coordinate 3,571,083 of NZ_CP083950.1, read as the reverse complement.
CAAATATCTGCGCGGCGCCTGGCTGGTGGCCGGCGGCAATTCCAAGAAGGCCGATTGGCTCTACCAGACCGGCTACTATTTCGACGCCAAGCGCAAGGGTCTGCTCGAGGCGACGGGCCTTGGCGCCGACCGCAAGCGGCAGCCCGACGCCTGAGCGCGATGCCTGAACCGCGCCCGCCGGCTCCGAACGATATCCGGCTGCGCAAGATCCTCGACGAGACGCTGGTTACACCGCACTGGCCGGATGGCTTCGTCATGCGCTGTCTGAGGCACGGCGACGCGCCGGCCCTGCATGCGCTGCTGGGCGACGTGTTCGAGAACCGCGCCGACGAGCCATTCGACGACTGGTGGCCGCGCATATCAGGCGACCTCGAATTCGATCCGGATCTCTGTTTTCTCGTCATCGACGCCAAGGGCCGGCTGACGGCGGCAGCACTATGCTGGACGAGCGCTTTCATCAAGAATCTGGCCGTTCATCCCGAGGCGCGCGGCAAAGGCATTGGCGAAGCGCTGATGTGGCAGGCCTTCGCCGCCTTTCGCGACCGCGGCGCTACCCACGTCGATCTCAAGACAAACACGGTCGAAAACGCCGCCGCCGTGCGGCTCTATGAGCGGGTCGGCATGTTCGAGGTCGACTGGGAAGGCTGAAGCGCATCGCGTTGAAATGGCGACGCGCTTCAGGGGTTCTTTGTCAAAGCCTGGGAACCCGAAAGCACGGCTTCGCATTCAGGGGCAGGGGATAGCTGACGAGCTGCCGACGCGTGGGAGGTGTCCGGCTCCAAAGGGAGACCCAACCCGCCGTGAAGCCTGTCCTCGCATTACTGGCGCTTGCGGTTGGCAGCATCCTGGCAGTCGCTCAAGCCCACGCGATCGAGCTGTCGATCGTGTCGGGAGACACCGGCAACGGCATCAAGGTGCTTCGCGAGATCCTCGACCGTTACGAGAAAGAGAGCGGTAACAAGGTTTCCATCGTCGTCCTGCCGCCGTCGACGACGGACCAGTTCGGCCTGTACAGGCTGTGGCTTGCCGCCGGCAACAGCGATATCGACGTCTACCAGACCGACGTCATCTGGGCGCCGCAACTCGCCAGCCAGCTCGTCGATCTCACCGAAGCGACCAAGGATGTGGTCGGCGCCCATTTCCCGTCGATCATCCAGTCGCAGACCGTCAACGGCAGGCTGGTCGCGCTGCCGATCTTCACCGATGCGCCGGCGCTCTACTACCGCAAGGACCTGCTCGACAAATATGGCGCCAAGGTCCCTGCCACCTGGAAGGAACTGGCCGACACCGCCAGGCTGGTCATGGACAAGGAACGGGCGGCCGGCAACAAGGATATCTGGGGTTTCGTCTTCCAGGGCAACGCCTATGAGGGACTGACCTGCGACGCGCTCGAATGGGTGATGTCCAGCGGCGGCGGCCGGATCGTCGAGCCGGACAGCACCATATCGGTCAACAACCCTAAAGCGGCAGCCGCGCTCGACATGGTCAGGGGGTGGATCGGGACCATCTCGCCGCCCGGCGTACTTGCCTACCAGGAAGAGGAATCGCGCGGCGTCTGGCAGACCGGCAATGCCGTCTTCATGCGCAACTGGCCCTATGCCTATGCGCTCGGCAACAGCGACAACTCGCCGATCAAGGGCAAGTTCGACGTGGCGCCTTTGCCGGCAGGCACTGGCGAGGGCGCCCGGCCGGTCGCGACGCTGGGCGGCTGGAATCTCGCGGTCTCCAAATATTCGAAGCATCCGGACACGGCGATCGGACTGGTCAAGTTCATCGCTTCGCCCCAGATGCAGAAATACCGGACTCTGAAGACGTCCAACCTGCCGACCATCCAGGCGCTCTATGACGATGCCGACATTGCCAGGCAGCAGCCGATCGTACCGCGCTGGAAGCAGATTTTTCTCAACGCCGTGCCGCGTCCTTCCGCGACTGTCAAGATCAAGTACAACGAGGCATCGAGCCAGTTCTGGACGGCCGTGCACAACACGCTTTCCGGCGAAGGCAGCGGCGCCGACAATCTGGCCGACCTCGAAGCGAGGCTGACCAAGCTGAAAGGCAAAGGCTGGTGAGCGTCGCGCCTGTCAGGCATTCGCGGCTGATGGCGCAGCGCGTGCGCTCGGCATGGCTGTTCCTGGCGCCGATGCTGCTGGTGCTGGCCGCCGTTGCCGGCTGGCCGCTCATCCGCACCGTCTATTTCAGCTTCACCGACGCCTCGCTGGCCGACCTCGACGCCCGCCAGTTCGTCGGCTTCGACAATTATCTCTCGGTGCTGCGCCTGCCGAGCGGCCGGGTGATCTATGACGGACTGCTCGTCGATCCGGTCTGGTGGAGCGCGGTCTGGAACACCGTGCGCTTCGCGGCGATTTCTGTGACTTGCGAGACGGTCCTCGGCACGATCGTGGCTTTGGTGCTCAACGCCAGCTTTCCTGGCCGTGGCATCGTCAGGGCGGCGATCCTCATCCCCTGGGCGATCCCGACGATCGTCTCGGCCAAGATGTGGCAGTGGATGCTCAACGACCAGTTCGGCATCATCAATGTCGTGCTGGTCGATCTCGGCCTGATCAGCCACAAGATCGCCTGGACCGCCAGCCCCGACACCGCGATGGCGGCCGTGCTCATCGTCGACATCTGGAAGACGACGCCGTTCATGGCGCTGCTCATCCTTGCCGCGCTGCAGATGCTGCCGGGCGAGATCATCGAAGTCGCCAGGCTCGACGGGGCAAACCCGTGGCAGATTTTCTGGCGGGTGACCTTGCCGCTGATCCGACCGGCGGTGATGGTGGCGGTGATTTTTCGCGGGCTCGACGCGCTGCGCATCTTCGACCTGATCTACGTGCTGACGCCCAACAATGTGAACACCAAGTCGATGTCGGTGTTTACGCGGGAGAACCTGTTCGAGTTCGACAAGTTCGCCTACGGCTCCGCCGCCTCGACCCTGTTCTTCCTGATCCTCGCCCTGCTCACGATCGCCTATATCCGGATCGGCCGCATCAGCCTGGATGGAGACCGCTGAGATGTGGATCGTGCGGCGCGCGGCCTTCTACCTGCTGGTCTTGGTGATCGTCTTCATTGCGGTGTTTCCGTTCTACTACGCCATCGTCACCAGCCTGAAATCCGGAACCGAGCTCTTTGAGCCCGGCCTTTGGCCGAAGATCTTCAGCCTCGGCAATTACCGCAACGTGCTGACCGAAGGCGCCTTCGCGCGCAATCTTGTGAACTCGCTGGTCGTCTCCGGGGCGGTCGTTGCGCTGTCGCTGCTGCTCGGCGTCACCGCCGCCTACGCGCTGGCGCGCATCCGCTTCCGTGGCCGCTCGGCCCTGCTGCTTGCGATCCTGTCGGTCTCGATGTTCCCGCAGGTGGCAGTGCTTGCCGGCCTGTTCGAGATTGTCCGCATGTTCGGCCTCTACAACTCGCTGTTCGCACTGATCTTCTCCTACATGATCTTCACTTTGCCGTTCACCGTCTGGGTGCTCACCACTTTCGTGCGCGACCTGCCGGTCGAGGTCGAGGAGGCGGCGATCCTCGATGGCGCGACACCATGGATCATCGTCACGCGCATCTTCCTGCCGCTGATGGGACCGGCGCTGGCGACCACCGGGCTGCTCGCCTTCATCGGCGCCTGGAACGAGTTCCTCTTTGCGCTGACCTTCACCTCCAACAATGCGCAGCGCACCGTGCCGGTGGCGATCGCGCTGCTGTCGGGCAATTCGCAGTTCGAAATCCCGTGGGGCAACATCATGGCCGCGTCGGTGATCGTCACCGTGCCGCTGGTGGTGCTGGTGCTGATCTTCCAGCGCAAGATCGTCTCCGGCCTCATCGCCGGCGGGGTCAAGGGGTGAGGAGCGGTCGAAAAAATGTAGGAATCGGTCGGTGCACCCCGTCCTTGGGACGTAGAGCACCCTTGCCGGCACGCCGGCGCGACGAAGGAGCCGATCATGATCACCTTCCCCAACGAATCCGCCAAATACCGCACCGCCCGCGAAAAGCTCTTGAGGAAGGAGATCGAGCTGCGCCGCGCCATGGAAGCCGTGGCCGAGGCGCGGCGCGCGCTGCCGCCGGGCGGCCTGGTGCCACGCGACTATGTGTTCGACGGGCTGGACATCGCCGGCAAGCTCACGCGGGTGAAACTGTCGGAGCTGTTCGCGCCGGGCAAGGATACGCTGATCCTCTACCAGATGATGTTTCCGCGCCATCCGCAGGAGACACGCGACGTGGCGGTGAGCGGCGAGACGGCGAAATTGCCGAGGCAGGACCAGCCGTGCCCCTCCTGCACGGCGCTGCTCGACCAGTTCGACGGCGCCATCGAGCATCTCGAGGCGGCCGGCTTCAACTTTGCCGTGGTGGCCAAAACCCCGCTGGAAAACCTGACGGCACTTGGCCGCGACCGCGGCTGGAAGAACATGCGGCTCGTTTCTTCGGCCGGCAACAGTTTCAAGCGCGACTACAATGCCGAGGATGCGAATGGGGCGCAGATCCCGCTGCTGTCGGTGTTCCATCGCGACGGTGACGGCATCCGCCATTCCTGGTCGTCGGAGCTCGGCTTCGCGCCTGTCGAACCCGGCCAGGACCCGCGCGCCATCGGCACCTGCGAGATCCTGTGGAACCTGATGGATTTCACCCCGGAAGGCCGGCCGGATTGGCACGAGCAACTGCAATATGGCGAGGCGTGCTGCCACTGAGGGGAGAGAGGACGCGCAACCTCGGCGCGTCTGCGGCGTTGGACAGTCAGAAGGATCATTCCGAGCGGAGATTTCAGATGAAAACGCTTCTGACTGTGGCAGCCGCGGCCCTGCTTGCCAGCGCGCCGGCCGTGCTTGCCCAAACGAACGGCACCAAATCGAACACGGTCGCGCCTGTGATGGCCGACAGCAAGGTCGACACCCAAACCTTCGTCACGACGGTGCCCAGCGCCAATGAGTTCGAAATCCAGTCGAGCAAGCTCGCCGAGCAAAAATCGTCGTCGAAGGACGTCAAGGCATTCGCCAGCCGGATGATCAAGGATCACACCAAGGCCGGCAAGGACTTCAAGGCGGCGCTGAACAAGGGCCAGACCACCGCTTCGGTCAAGCCCGCGGGGGTTGCCTTGCAGCCGAAGGAGCAGCAGATGCTCGACGAACTGAAGGGCGCCAGCGGCAAGGCGTTCGACCAGAAATATATCCAGATGCAGACCGATGCACACAGGGATGCGGTCGCGATGTTCAGCACCTATGCGCAATCGGGCGACGACCCGGCGATGAAGGAATTCGCCAAGAAGACGCTGCCGGTGCTGAAGATGCACGAGAAGCACGTGAAGGAACTGGGCGCGGCGCATCAGGGGTGAGGGCGTCGGGATTGATCACCCGCCTGTCGCTGCCACGGCGCGCTACCTGGAGGTCGGCTCGCGCTCTCCGGACGATGTCATCACCTGCTCCGACATCGACATGATGAGCCCCAGCTCCGACGGCCGCTTCCTGCACAAGGACGGCACGCCCTATCCAGGGCAGGGGTGAGGTGCGGACTATGCGTCGGTGCTGGCGTTCGCCGGGCGGCGCGATAAGCTCGCTTACACCATAGTGCTATCGCTTTACGAATACCCCCACCCGGACCTGCGGTCCGACCTCCCCACAAGGGGGAGGTAAGTCGTGACGGTCCGTCTCGGCTAAACCGTCAAGCGTGTCGCCCAACGATGCCCTGGCTCCCCACCTCCCCCTTGTGGGGAGGTCGGACCGCAGGTCCGGGTGGGGGTATTCGTAGAGCGCCAGCCTCACTAGGAGATCACCATGAAGAATGCCGGACAAAGTGCGGGCACTCGACGGCAGCGAAGGCCAACGGATTCGTGCTCATCGCCGCGACGCCGCCGGTCGACATGGCGAGCGGCGAGACGGGTGTGGCGCCATCGAGGTTCAGACCGAGGCGTCGCTGAAGCGCCGAGGCATTGCCTGGAAGCGGCTCGCTGGAAACGTGGTGATGGTGCACGCCGTCAATTCCGGCTTTTCCAACGCCATCAACGGGGTCAATGCGGGTACTGTAGCGTGAACCCGCCGGCGCGAACTTTTGTGCCGGTGACGTCTTGGCCGATGAAGTTTGATATTGAGATTGAGTGTGTGGCTGTGTGGTGGATGCGGGTCCGCTTCAACGGGCTAGGTGTCGATGTGTTGGCTAACTCATCGGTGCCGCCCGGCTGCTAAATTAGCAATTCGTACGGTTTCAAGCTAACGTTGCTCTTGTGAGGAATTACTAGCACGTATTCACCATCGGTCGGCTCGCCGATGTGCACGTGCCAGTACTGGCTTTTTTCAGTCTTTGAAACGTGAAGATCATATCTAATCCTATTTATTATTGATCTCGGAATCGAAAATGCCACGTTCAAATCCATGCAGCCAAGAACGAAATATCCTTCAGCGCCCTCTTTCAGGAAATCATCCCATTTTGGATGATATGCATACCAGTAAGGTGTTCGAGAGTCGTATCTTTTGGATATTGTGCACGCGATTCTCTTTTGCCCGTCGGTACTTTGATACATCGCCTGGCTCGTTTTAGCCAAATTTTCTTGAAGTTGAGAGGACATAGCAGCCACGATTGCTTTCCTCTTCTGAAGAAGCAGCTTAGGATCAACGCGACTCCATGGACTGAAATTATTGGGGAACTTGGCGCCCTCAATGATGGACCCTCTGAAATCGGCATTTCCGATAACAGCGTTGGTGAAATCGCATCCTGTGAAATCGAAGCCTCTCAATTTGCAATTTGAAAAATCCATACCTTCAAAATTTGCAAACCGAAAATCGGATGCTGGATCAAGTCCCGATGTCCTCACCAGCTCCACAAAATTCTCGGTGTCGGCTGATTGAATTCTAGCTAAAGCCTCGTCTAGTTCCACCATTATAGGTCAATCTCACAAAGCGTTTGTTTTCGCTCGCACACTGACGCTCTCAACAATAACCGTATCATCCCGAACTTGTTTCCCGGGAAGAACGAGCCGTCCGCCTGCCTGAATAGAAGGGCGTCATATGGGATTTCGAATGATACGCTAACCTTTGGCTTAGGCCCGTGAGGTTCGGCACGACAAAAGCGGTCGTGTTTGATAAGTGTACCAAGCAATGGTTTCTGTGTCTGTTCAGAGGTGAGGCTCCATATCGGGCTCGTCGCATTCCCGTGAGCCAGAACAGGTCTATGTACTGTTGAAAATCGCGAGGTCCTTGCGCGTGTGTGCTTGGTGGCGCGCGAACGCGATAATTTTGCGCTTCCTTCAGGGGTGGACGCTGAAATTGACGCTGCCCATCCGCTGTCTATTCCTTTGTTAGTTTCGACAGTTTCTGAATTCTCTTGGGCGATCTCCATTTCCCCCAAATTGATGGCGTCAAATGCCCAATCCTCTTCTGGAAGCGAACAGTCGTCCGTCTGAAAATGTAGAACTACACGGCTTATGGCATAACGAATCGTGTGGAAATGCCAGTCTAGCTTGGCTTCCCCTCCGCGAACCGTGAGACTCAAGGTTTTTCCAACCTTGTTCGTAGGTGAAAGAGCAAGCGTCGCACTGGGTAGGGTTTTCCAGCTTTCCACGAAAGAATCCTGACTCCGTCACTACGGAGTGAAGTTATCAAGCGTTAATCTAATCCGCAAATAACTCCGAAATACCTGTTTGGCCTTGGGCCTCATGCCTGGTCCTCGCCCAAGCAAAGCTAGCGCTGCCCCTCATCTGCCTGCCGGCACCTTCTCCCCGTTGAACGGGGAGAAGAAAGCTCTCCTCAAGCAAAATACTCCTGCAGCGGCCGCACTTCCAAGCTCCCCGCCTTCAGCGCCGCAATGGCCTCCGCCACGGCCGCGGCGCCCGACAGCGTCGTGTAATACGGCACCTTCTGCATCAGCGTGGCGCGGCGCAGCGACTTCGAGTCCGACACCGCCTTCTGGCCATCGGTCGTGTTGAACACGATCTGGACTTGGCGGTTGCGGATGGCGTCTTCGATGTGGGGGCGGCCTTCGAGCACCTTGTTGATCTTTTCGGCGACGACGCCGTTTTCGGCGAGGAAGCGCTGGGTGCCTGATGTCGCCAGCACCTTGAAGCCGAGGCCGGCGAGGCGCTTGACGGCCGGCAGGATGCCTTTCTTGTCCTCGTCGCGGACCGAGACGAACAGTGTGCCGGCGCGGGGGAGGTCGACGCCGGCGCCGAGCTGGCTCTTGGCGAAAGCCAGCGCAAAGTCGCGGTCGAGGCCCATGACCTCGCCGGTCGAGCGCATTTCCGGTCCGAGCAAGATGTCGACGCCGGGGAAGCGGGCGAAGGGGAAGACGGCTTCCTTGACCGAGATGTGGCCGGGATTGCGCGGGTCGGGCATGGCGCCGTAATGGGCGAAGGCGTCTTCCAGCGTCTCGCCGGCCATGATGCGCGCCGCGATCTTGGCAATCGGCCGCCCGATGGTCTTGGCGACGAAGGGCACGGTGCGCGACGCCCTCGGGTTGACCTCCAGCACATAGACCGTGCCGTCCTTGATGGCATACTGCACGTTCATCAACCCGCCGACATTGAGCGCGCGGGCAAGGGCGGCCGTCTGGCGCTCCAGCTCGTCGACGAGGTCCGAAGGCAGCGAGTGAACGGGTAGCGAGCAGGCCGAGTCGCCCGAATGGATGCCGGCCTCTTCGATATGTTCCAGAATGCCGGAGACGAAAGTCGCCTTGCCATCGCAGAGGCAGTCGACATCGACCTCGATGGCGCCTGAGAGATAGGTGTCGAACAGCAGCGGGTTCTTGCCCAGCAGCGTGTTGATCTGGCCGGTCTTGTCGTTGGGGTATTTCTGCTTGATGTCCTCCGGCACCAGGCCGGGCACGGTGTCGAGCAGGTAGGTCTGCAGCATGCTCTCGTCATGGATGATCTGCATGGCGCGGCCGCCGAGCACATAGGAGGGGCGCACCACCAGCGGGAAGCCGAGCTCGCCGGCGACGAGGCGGGCCTGTTCGACCGAATAGGCGATGCCGTTCTTCGGCTGGCTGAGGTTGAGCTTGTGCAGCAGCTTCTGGAAGCGGTCGCGGTCCTCGGCCAGATCGATCATATCGGGCGAGGTGCCGAGGATCGGGATGCCGGCCTTCTCAAGCGCGTCGGCCAGCTTCAACGGCGTCTGGCCGCCGAACTGGACGATGACGCCGACCAGTTCGCCCGAGGCCTGCTCGGCGCGCAGGATCTCCAGCACGTCTTCCGCCGTCAGCGGATCGAAATAGAGCCGGTCCGAGGTGTCGTAGTCGGTCGACACGGTTTCGGGGTTGCAGTTGATCATGATCGCTTCATAGCCGGCATCGCGCAACGCAAAGGCGGCATGGCAGCAGCAATAGTCGAACTCGATGCCCTGGCCGATGCGGTTCGGGCCGCCGCCGAGGATGACCACCTTCTTGCGCGACGAGACCTGCGCCTCGTTGGCGAGGCTGCCGGCGAACGGCACTTCATAGGTCGAGTACATATAGGCGGTGGGCGAGGCGAACTCGGCCGCGCAGGTGTCGATGCGCTTATAAACCGGATGAACGTCGAGCCTTTGCCGAGTCTTCTGAATCACTTCGGCGTCGGTCTTCGTCAGCGACGCGAGGCGGGCATCGGAGAAGCCCATCGCCTTCAGTATGCGCAGATTGACGGCGTCCTGCGGCAGGCCATGCTCGCGGATGCGGGCTTCCATGGCGACGATGCCTGATATCTGCTCGAGGAACCACGGGTCGATCTTGCACATTGCGTGCACGTCTTCCAGCGAGGTGCCCATGCGGATCGCCTGCGCCACCATGCGCAGCCGGTCGGGCGTCGGCGTGCCTAGTGCGGCGCGAATGGCGTTGCGGTCGTCGGCATGGCTGGCGACCGCGGTTCCATGGCCGAGGCCGGGGATCTCGATCTCGTCGAGGCCGGTGAGGCCGGTTTCGAGACCGCGCAAAGCCTTCTGCAAGGACTCCTGGAAGGTGCGGCCGATGGCCATGACTTCGCCGACCGACTTCATGGCGGTGGTCAGCACCGGCTCGGCGCCGGGGAATTTCTCGAAGGCGAAACGCGGTATCTTGGTGACGACGTAATCGATCGACGGCTCGAAGGAGGCGGGCGTGGCGCCGCCGGTGATGTCGTTCTCCAGTTCGTCCAGCGTGTAGCCGACGGCAAGCTTGGCGGCGATCTTGGCGATGGGGAAACCGGTCGCCTTGGAGGCAAGTGCCGAGGAGCGCGAAACGCGCGGGTTCATTTCGATGACGACGAGGCGGCCATCGGCCGGGTTGACGGCGAACTGCACGTTGGAGCCACCGGTCTCGACGCCGATCTCGCGCAGCACCGCGATCGAGGCGTTGCGCATCATCTGGTATTCCTTGTCGGTCAAGGTCAGCGCCGGCGCGACCGTGATGGAATCGCCGGTGTGCACGCCCATCGGGTCGATGTTCTCGATCGAGCAGACGATGATGCAATTGTCCGCCCGGTCGCGGACGACCTCCATCTCATACTCCTTCCAGCCGAGCACGCTCTCCTCGATCAGCACTTCGGTGGTCGGCGAGGCGTCGAGGCCGGACTGGACGATGTCGTAGAATTCGGCGCGGTTATAGGCGATGCCGCCGCCGGTGCCGCCCATGGTGAAGGAGGGGCGGATGATGGCGGGCAGGCCGACATGGTCGAGCGCCTGCGCGGCCACCGCCATGGCATGGCCGATATAACGCTGCTTGCGGTCGCCCTCGCCGAGGTTCCAGCTTGTTTCAAGCGCGTCGAGCGCGGCGTCGAGGTTCTCCGGCTTCTCGGCCTTCAGTGCGGCGCGCTCGGCCTCATGCGTCTTGCGGTCGGCGTTCTTGACGTCGGTGGCGTTGGCCAGCATCGACTTCGGCGTTTCCAGCCCGATCTTGCTCATCGCTTCGCGGAACAGCGCGCGGTCCTCGGCCTTGTCAATGGCCGTGGCGTCGGCGCCGATCATCTCGACCTGGTAACGCTCCAGCACGCCCATGCGGCGCAGCGACAGTGCGGTGTTGAGCGCGGTCTGGCCACCCATGGTCGGCAGCAGCGCGTCGGGCCGCTCCTTGGCGATGATCTTGGCGACGACCTCGGGCGTGATCGGCTCGATATAGGTGGCGTCGGCCAGTTCCGGGTCGGTCATGATGGTGGCCGGGTTGGAATTGACCAGGATGACGCGAAAGCCCTCTTCCTTCAGCGCCTTGCAGGCCTGTGTGCCGGAATAGTCGAACTCGCAGGCCTGGCCGATGACGATGGGGCCGGCCCCGATGATCAGGATCGACTTGATGTCGGTGCGTCTTGGCATGTTCGAAATTCCGTTCGGCGAGCGGCTTGCACGAAAAACCGGGACGGGAAGACCCGGCCGGTTGTGCTTGCGATTCTGGTATCAGGCTAGGAGGGCCTTATAGGGAAGAGTTTTGCGGGATGTAACCCCGAAAATGCAGGGAGCAGGGGTTAGGCAGTGGGCAATAGGCAGTAGGCAGTAGCGACTTGCCAACGGGTGGAGTTCGGCGCGCGCAGCCACGAACCGGCTATTGGCCTACTGCCTAATCCCTACTGCCTTATTCCCTCCAAAACCTATTTCCCGAACGCCACCGCGTCGGTGATCTCGAACCGTTCCGACACCCCGATGCGGATCATGCTGAGGCTGCCTTCGCGGGTGTAGCGGAAATCGCCTTTGGCGTCCGAGCCGGCCGGCCGGCCACCGTCGAACGAGATGACACGGGTGCCGCCGTCGGGCCAGGTCACCGTCACTTCGGCCTTGTCCGTACCTTTATGCAGGACCGTTACCGCGCAGGGGGTCATCGGTTGGCCGACATTGCGGGCGCAGGGAATCTCGATGGAGCCGCCACTGGCGAGAGCGTCGGACTGATGCGGCAGTTCCGCGACGGTCAGCGGGTCGTGGGCAGGTGCGGCCACCTCACCGGTCGACGGGGTTTCGGCAGCGGCCAATGCCAGCCCGTAGGCATCCTGCATGGCGGTGTCGGCGGCCGATTTCATCGGTGTTTCAGGAGCGGCCGGATGAGCCGCGCGCCCCAACCTTGCAGCCAGGTCGGCTGGAGGCGCCAGCGGCGGCTGGGCGGGATCGGCGGACACCACCCTGTCCCCGTCCGTGTTCGCATCGGCAGCCGCGTCCGCGTCCTCGGCGCCGGCATCCGCCTGTTGGTCCGCGTCAGGTACGGTCGCCGGGTTGACGGGAACGAGATAGCGCGCGGGGGCCCAGCCAGTTGCCCGGGGATTGTCCGACACGATCTTGCACCATTGATGCCCGTCAATGTCGTCACAGCCGAGGTTCCTGACGCTGGCGCCAGCGGCCAGACGGGTTTCGGTCTTGCCGATCGGCGATGGCTTGGTGCGGACATTGAGCAGGTCGTCTGGCGCCAGCCCGGTGACGATGGAGACGAACGGGGCCTCTTCGGCATGGGCCGGGACAACAGCCTGCCACGCCGCCATCAGCAGCGGAGCGGCGGCAATCAGCGCATGCAAACTTTTTCGGAGCGTAACTGTGCGCCTGTTCATTTGGCCGTGCGCCGATAGTCAAATCACCATGCCACGGCGATTCCGCCGCATGCCCGGCCGGTTTTATAAGGGACGATGTGCCGCCATGTAAGTCCGAAAATTCAAGCGAACCATGCCGCGGGGCGGACGGGGGAACCACTGCTGCTGCTTTCGAAACCGCAGCCGATCCCCTCGCCAGGTCAATCCTCGACGAGGGGCAAGGCCCGGCTGCTGGCGCCGGCATGTCGGTGATTGTGAGTGTCGATACGGATGTGGTGCCGAGCAGACTATAGCCAAGCCGGCCAGGGTGGCTACTGGCTCGATCTCCATTTGGCCAATTCTATTTGATAGGCACTTCGCGGATGTCTCCTACGCTGCCACGCTCTAAGAAATATGACCAGCACAAGGTATCCAAATATTATAAGAAGGCCCAGAAGGAAACCAACGACGCTCACGTAAGCGGCTACAAGAAGCACCGACGCAATCGCGGTTACAGTATAATATAGGACCGATGCCCAGACATATTTTTCCATCTGAGAACTGCTCATCGATCCCCCATCTCGACAGTGAGATGCATAAATCATCAATGTTGAATGGAAACTGCAGCCAGTCCGGTAATCGTTTCTAAGCAGGGATTTCGAGGTCATGACCGCCGACAGCCGGCAGGGCAGGATCATGCACCGCCGCGGCGATGACGCTGTCGAGCAGGCCGGGGAAGCGGGCATCGAGATCGGCGCGGCGCAGCGTGATCATGCGGTTGGTGCCGACCACTTCGGCGCGGGTGACGCCGGCCTCGCGCAGCTTGGCCAGGTGATAGCTCAGATTGGTCTTGGAGCCGAGGTCGAGGAAACGGCTGCAGTTCAGCGGCACGCCTTCCTTGCTGGCAAGATAGCGCACGATCGCCAGCCGTGTCGGGTCGCCGAGCACGCCGAGCACGATCGGCAGGCTGATCTGGTCAATATTGGGATGGGGCAGGGTCATGCTCGAAAACTAAGCACAGTCCGGGCCGATTTCAACGCGTCTGTCCTGCCGCGGGCATGCACACTGTTTCTCCATTCGATGACCGTGCTGACACAGGGCTGTCAGGATGGTTCTGCTATTTTTACCAGTCTTCATTGACATCATGCTCCCTTATGTCCAATTGTTCAATAACTTTTGAACTTAGGACATCTCGCATGGACAAGCGGCTTTTCTGGCTTGCGCTCGGATCGTTCACGATCTCGACCGAAGGCTTCATCATCTCCAGCCTCCTGCCTGACATCGCCAGGGATGCCGGCATTTCCATACCGCTCGCCGGATCTCTGATCACCGCCTTCGCGCTCGCCTATGCGATCGGCACGCCTATCCTGGCGACGCTGACCGGCGAATGGGACCGGCGCCGCGTCATCCTGTGGACGTTGGTGTTCTTCGTTGTCGGCAACGTCGTCGCCGCCATGAGTTCCTCCTTCGAGGTGCTTCTGATCGCGCGCATCATCATGGCGTTGTCGTCGGGCCTGTTCGCGGCGACCGCGCAAGGCACGGCGGTGGCGCTGGTCGATGACCATCACCGGGCGCGCGCCATCGCTGTCGTCGTCGGCGGCACCACGGTCGCCGTTGCCGTCGGTGCGCCGCTCGGCGCTCTAGTCGCTGCGATCGCCGGCTGGCGCGGCACCTTCTATGCCATTGCCGGGCTTGGCGCGCTCGCCGGCGCGATCCTGTGGTACAGGCTGCCGCGCGGGATCGTCGGCACCAGGCTGCCCCTGAAGCGCCGGCTTGCCGCCGCAACGCGTCCCGGCGTGATGCCGATCCTGTTGACGACGCTGCTGGCGCTGACCGGTGCCTTCACCGTCTTTGCCTATGTCGCGCCGCTCGCCATCGAGGGCGCCGGGCTTGGCCAGATCGCGCTGCCCGGCATGCTGCTCGCCTTCGGCGTCGGCGCCGTCATCGGCAACATCGCCGGCGGCCAGGCCGCCGACCGTTTCGGCGCGACGCGCACCGTCGGCTGGTCGCTGACGCTGAGCGCCGCCATGCTGGTGATGCTGTCGGTCGTTCCCTCCTTCCTGCCGCAGCACATTGCCGGGCCGGCGCTGATGGCGATGATGGTGCCGTGGGGCATTGTCGGCTGGGCGTTCCCGCCGGCGCAGGCCAGCCGCATCATCAAGCTGGCGCCCGATGCAGCGCCTATCGTTTTGTCCCTCAACGGCTCGGCGCTTTATCTGGGTGTGGCACTGGGCGCGGTGGTCGGCGGCGAGGTGCTGCGCTACGGCGCGCCGGCCGATCTCGGCCTCGTCGCCGCGGCTTTTCCGATCGTCGGACTCGGCATCGTGCTGGCCGGGCGCATGCTGGCGAGGCCAGTGGCGATGCCGGCGGAATAGGCGGTCCTCGAAACGCTGGCCGCATGGAAAACCATTTCACGCTTTTCTTGGAATTGGTCTAGCTGGCCGATGGCAGGTCAAAATCCAGCTCGGCGATCTCGCCGAGCGCCGCCCGCAGGCTTGCAGCCTGATCCTTTCCCACCACGTCCTCGAAGCGTTGCTGGGCGACCTGCCACAGCTTCATTGCCTCATCGAGCTTGGCCCGCCCTTGCGGGGTCAACCGCACCCCCTTGATGCGGCGGTCGTCCGGGTCGGCGAAGGTCTCGACATAGCCGTCACGGATGAGCGGCTTCAGCGTGTGGCCGAGCGCCGACAGATCCATGACCAGGGCGGCGGCAATGGCGCCCATCGGCGGCTCGTTGCCGATGTGGATCTGGTAGAGCAGGCCTTGTTGCGTGGCCTTGAGGCCAGATGGCGCCTGCACATCGTCATAGAACTGGCCGAGCTTGCGCGTCGCGCGCCGCAGCATGGCATAATTGCAGGCCGTCAAGCCGGGCAGGGTATCTTTCGACATGGTGGTTTCCTCAGGCGAGGGCGACCGTCTGGCCGCCCCGCAAATAATCTCCGACGCGATCATTGAAAAGATAGTGGCATATGCCCACTTCATCAATAGTGGTATATGCCACTAAATCAATCGGGCGGCCTGCCGGCGAGTCGTGGGCGATTTTCCACGGCCCGGCGGCCAGGTCAAAGCGAACAGTTTGAACAGAAGGAACAGGACCATGAGCGGACAGGCAAACAAGGGCACAGCGGTCGTCACCGGCGCTTCATCGGGCATCGGTGCGGTCTATGCGGACCGGCTGGCTGGGCAGGGCTATGACCTCGTGCTGGTGGCGCGGCGCGCCGACCGGCTGGAGGAATTGGCCGAGAAGCTGCGTTACGCCTATGACCGCAAGGTCAGCGTGATCAGCGCCGATCTGTCCAACGACGATGATGTGCGCCGCGTCGAGCAGGCGATTTCCGCCGACGACGGCGTGACGCTGCTGGTCAACAATGCCGGCCTCGGCGGCCAGCAGGTGGTGGCAACGGCCGACGCCGACGCGGCCGAGCGCATGATCAAGGTTAATGTCGTGGCGCTCACCCGGCTGACCCGTGCCGTGCTGCCGGGGCTTTTGGCGCGCAATCGCGGCGCCATCGTCAACATCGCCTCGGTGCTTGCCTTCGACAGCTCGTTCGGCGGCATTTACAGCGGCACCAAGGCCTATGTCGTCAACTTCACCGAAGCCCTGCATCGCGAGGTCGCGGGCACCGGCGTCAAGGTCCAGGTGGTGCTGCCGGGCGCGACCCGAACCGATTTCTGGGAACTTGCCGGCAGCGATATCGACCAGTTGCCGAAGGAGATCGTCATGAATGCCGACGATCTGGTCGATGCCGCCCTTGTCGGCCTGGCCAGGGGCGAAGCCGTCACCGCGCCGGCGCTTGCCGACGCGGCCAAGCTGGATACGTTCCTTGGCGCCAGGCAAGCCTTCTACGGCAGCCTGCACGCCGACAAGCGGGCCCCCCGCTACGCGGCCTAAAGAGGTTCGCGACGCGAACCAGCGCCCCACCCGGCTGCTTCGCATCGGCTTGCCCGGGCGAGCCAAGAGTCTTGGCCGACCTTCGGACCCCACAAGGGGGAGCGCGTGTTTTCTACCTCCCCCTTGTGGGGAGGTCGGACCGAAGGTCCGGGTGGGGGCACTGGCGCTCGTGGGGTTCCTCTCCCCGCTTTGCGAAAGAGAGGGACTAGGTCTGTGCTAGACTAAACAGTCCGCCACATCGGAATGATTGACGCCGCCAGCACCAGCGCCAGCACGATGTTGAGCACGCGCCATTGCCACACGGTCTTGAGCAGCCGTGCCAGCACCATGCCGGCCGCGCACCAGACGGACAGCGAGATGGCGGCGGTGAGGCCGAAGGTCGAGCCGAGGAGCAGGGCGAGCTTTCCCGGCCCGTCGGCGAGCGCGGCGAAAGAGGCCGCCGCGCCCAGTCCCATCGCCCAGCCCTTGGGGTTCATCCACTGGATGCCGGCGCCGCCAAGAAAGCTGTTGGGTCTGGCCATCGCGACGTCGAGATTGGGCGGTCCCGCACGGCCGATCTTAACCGCCAGCCAGACGAGATAGAGCGAGCCGGCGATCTTCATCGCCAGTTGCAAGGAAGGCACCGCAAGCAACAGGCCCGCGAGCCCGGCGGCCGCCGCCCCTGTCACGGTCGCGAGGCCGGCGGCACTGCCGATCATCAGCGGCACCGAACGGCGAAAGCCGAACTGCGCGCCCGACGCCGTTGACAAGGTTGTGGCGATGCCGGGCGTGGCGGTGGCCACGAAGGCGAACAGGATGAGTGACAGGATGGGCTGGAGCATGCGGCTTCCTTTGTCGGTGGCCGTCATGGTATGCGCGACTATCAATCAGTAAATGCAATGTTTGTCATGGTTGGCATTAGGAACTATAATGCAGACATGATCCGTAATCTCGACACTGCGCTCATCCGCACCTTCGTCACCGTCGCCGACAAGGCCAGTATGACGGCGGCGGCCAATGCGCTGCATCTGACCCAGGGCGCCGTCAGCCAGCAGGTCAAGCGGCTGGAGGAGACGCTCGGATGCGGCCTGTTCGAGCGCGACCGGCGCGGCCTGCGCCTGACGCGGTCCGGTGAGCGGCTGTTCGACAAGGCAAAGCGACTGCTCAGCCTCAACGATGAAATCTGGGCCGAGATGGCGGGGAGTGCCATCGCCGGCCGGGTGCGGCTCGGCGTCCCCTACGATCTGGTCGGCACTTTGCTGGCGCCGGTGCTGAAGGCCTATGCCGAGACCTATCCGCAGGTCGAGATCTCGCTGGTCTGCGCCTCCTCGCCGGACTTGGCGTCAGCGCTGGCTGCGGGAACCATCGACCTCGCAGTGATCGAGGAGCGCGTCGGTCCGAGCGCCGGCGAATGCCTTGTCATCGACCGGCTGGTCTGGGTCGGCGCGAAGGGCGGCGTTGCCCGTGCCAAGCGTCCGCTGCCGGTTTCGATCGTCGCCGATACCTGCGCCTTTCGCCCGGTCGTGCTGGCGGCGCTCAACGAGCACGGGCTGGAATGGCGCACCGTGTTCGAGAACGGCAACATCGACGCGACGACGGCAACCGTGCGATCGGACCTCGCCGTCACCACCTGGCTGGCTTCCACCGTGCCGGCCGATCTCGACATATTGCCGTTCGAATCCGGCCTGCCGCCACTGCCGAATTTTGCCATCAACCTGCATCTGCCGAGGCATGGCGTTGCGCCGGCAGCGCAGGAGTTCGCGCGGCATATACGTGATGGACTGGCGCGGCGGGCGCAGGCGGCTTGAGGGGGCGAACTTCGCTGTTCCAGCTTGGTGCCACCTCCGACAATCTACTTCCAGTTCCTGCGCCGCTCGAGCTCGGCGTCGGACGGCTCCTGCTGCACGAATGACCCGGTCTTGATCTCACCGCCGCGCTCATAAGTCGCCATGATAACGCCGGTGGTCGACGCCTGCGACTTGATGAGCGTGAAGGCGGCGGGCAGCGCGTCGTCGCCGAACAGCCGCTTGCCCTTGCCCAGCAACAGCGGAAAGATCATCAGCCGGATTTCGTCGATCAGCCCGTTGGCGAGCAGCGTCTGGATGAGATTGCCCGATCCCTGGATCAGCAGGTCGGGCCCGTCTTCCTGCTTGAGTTCCTTAAGCCTTGCAATGACATCGGACCCAAGCCACTGGGTGTTCTGCCAGGTCAGCGAATCCGGACGGTGCGTGGCCACGTATTTGGTCGCCGGGTTGAAGGCATCGCCGATTGGATCTTTCTGATACGGCCAGTACGCCGCGAAGATGTCGTAGGTCCTGCGGCCGAGCAGCAACGCAAACGGCTTGGAGAACAGTTCATTCATTGCCGCGCCCGCCACCTCGTCAAAGTAATGGAAGGTCCAGCCGCCGAAGTTGAAGCCGCCGATCGGATCCTCTTCCGGACCGCCCGGCGCCTGCATGACGCCGTCGAGGCTGACGAAGGTGGCGGCGATGATCTTTCTCATTGTGCTCTCCTTTGCTCCATCCACGCCGTCGCGGCTGGACTGTGGTCCAAGGACGGCCGGCGCGTGAGCATCCCGACACGGCTTGCCAGATTTTGCGCAAGCCCGGCCATCAATCGGTCAGCTGCCGGGTCTGGCGCCGGGCTTTTTCGACGAGAACCAGACATCGCCGAAAATAGCGGTGGCGCTGCGGTCCGGCGCCTTGTCATGCGTCAGCCAGATCGAGCGGCTGCGCGCGGCCTGGTCGCGCGTCGGGATCTTGGCGGCGGGGTCCACGCTCGACGCGCCGACGCAAGGGATGAACCAGGAGCGCATGAACGGTTCGCACGCGAAGCCTTTTTCGGTGCGGGTCACCATCACGGCGAACGGGACGGTCTCGGCCGGGCGCCAGGGAAAGATCATGCGGCCGCCCGCGCGCAGTGCCTTCAGCCAGCCGGCCGGAGGTGCGGCGACGCCGGCATTGACGTAGATGATATTGGATGGGGGCAGGGAGGACGTGACGGCGTCGCCATGGACGACGGCGACGTTGTCATAGGCTTCGAGATTCTTTCGCGCGCGGTCGGCCAGGTCTCTGTCGAGTTCGAAGGCCGTGACAGTGCCTCCGGGCGCAACCAGTCTGGCCAGCAGCGCTGTGTAATAGCCGGTGCCGGCGCCGATATGCGTGGCGGCCTCGCCGGGTCTCGGCGCCAGTTTCCCGATCCACATGGCGTGCAGGAACGGCTCGCCATTGTTGATGCCCTTGTCGGCGTCGAGCGCTACCAGCACGTTCTGGTAGAGGTGGACTGGATCGGCGCTCGGCGTGGTTATCTTGCCCTTGCCGGCGATGATCGTCCACGGCCCCGGACCGAGGAAGGCTTCGCGCGGAACACTGGCGAACACGTCTTCCAGCCGCGGGTCCGATGAGGCGGCGTTGGCGGCCATCAGCCGTGCATAGAACTTTCTGGCGTCTTCGACATTGGACATGACGCCCGGGAAGATAGCGCGATTTTGCGCTCTTGGGACCGGGTGGACTTCAGCCCATCCCGAATATCGTGTCGTAGAGCAGCTTGAAATTGAGCACCAGGATGATGGCCGCGACCACCCAGGCCAACGCGGCGACCGCGCGCGGAATGGCAAGACTGCCCATCTTCCTCCGGTCGGAGACGAACTGCACCAGCGGGATGACCGCGAAAGGCAACTGCATCGACAGGATCACCTGGCTGAACACCAGCAACTGGCCCGTGCCCTTCTCGCCGTAGAGCGCGGTGACGGCCACGACCGGGACGATGGCGATGCCGCGCGTCAAAAGCCGGCGCGCCCAGTTGGGGATGCGCAGGCGCAGGAAACCTTCCATGACGATCTGCCCGGCAAGTGTCGCCGTCACCGTGGAATTCAGGCCCGAGGCAAGCAGCGCGACGGCAAACAGGATCGAGGCGATGCCGAGGCCCAGCAAGGGCGACAAGAGCTCGAAGGCCTGACCGATCTCGGCGACATCCTGGTGGCCGGTGCCGTGGAACGCTACCGCCGACACGATCAGGATGGCGGCGTTGACGAACAGCGCCAGCATCAGGGCGATGGTCGAATCCGCCGTTGCCCATTTGACGGCATCGCGTTTGCCGGCGTCGGTGCGTTCATAGGCGCGGGTCTGCACGATCGAGGAGTGCAAATAGAGATTGTGCGGCATGACGGTGGCGCCGATGATGCCGATGGCGATGTAGAGCATCGCCGGGTTGGTGACGATTTCCGAGGACGGCACGAACATCGAAAGCAGGATCGTGCCGGCCGGCGGGGCGGCAACGAAAATCTGAATGGCAAAGCAGCTGAAGATGATGATCAAAAGCGCGACGACGAAGGCTTCGAGGTAGCGAAAGCCCTTGTTCATCAACAGCAGCACCAGGAAGGCGTCAAGCGCGGTGAGCACGGCGCCGCCGATCAGCGGAATGCCGAACAAGAGCTGCAGCGCGATCGCCGTGCCGATCACCTCGGCCAGATCACAGGCGATGATGGCGAGTTCGCAGGCGATCCACAGCACGAAATTGACCGGGCGCGGATAATAGGCACGGCAGGCCTGGGCGAGGTCGCGGCCGGTGGCGATGCCAAGCCGGGCTGCCAGCGCCTGCAGCAGGATCGCCATCAGGTTGGACAGCATGATGATGAACAGGAGCGTGTAGCCGAACTGGGCGCCGCCGGCGAGGTCGGTCGCCCAATTGCCGGGATCCATGTAGCCGACCGAGACCATGTAGCCGGGACCCATGAAAGCGAACAGGCGGCGGAACCAGGCACCGGAACTCGGCACCGCGATGGAGGAATTGACCTCGCGCAGGCTGGGCTGGTCGTCCTCTTCGGGCCCGGCTACCCGCCATGCGGATCGGGAGGCTGTGGCTTCGGCTTCAGACATGAAAGAGGGCTTTCCGCGAGACTTGTCGATCTCCCTTAAGCTATGTCACGGCTCAACATTATGCAATATGCTATATTTCATTGTCGGTGCTTTTTGTCCGGCATTTTGCCGGAGGTGGCGAACAGGCAATCGGACTCGATATCCGGGTCGAGCAATTGCCCTAGATTCCGATGGAAAAGCCTCTATCGCTGCAATAACGCTCGAGCGTATCGACCGAAGCCTGGGGATCGGCTAGCGCCACATAGGTGTCGGGCCGCAGGAGATAGAGCGCATCACGGGCCAGGCCTGCTGCTTCATAAGCAGGCCGCCAGTCGAAGACGTTCAGCGGAACCCGATGGCGTTCGCACCAGGACCTCACATCGCCATTGGCGACGCCGTAGATATGGACCTGCCATTGCGGGGCGGCGAGCGACGTAAAATTGTCCAATCCCCCGACCGGCGCCCATGGCAGCCGGTCGCCGCCGCGGACCTCGCCCGCAGAGCCCTCGCTGACGGGGCTGTCGCGGTAGTTGAGGGTGATTTGCGAAACGGTCCGGAAGATGAATTCGCGAACCCGGTCGATGCCGAGGACCCTGGGTACGACAATCGGCGCGATCCGCGTGCGTACGAGGTCGGCGATGTGCCCGTCGGCAGTGACGAAGGTGAAGATGCGGTCGGTGGTGGCAACGAGGCGTCTGGCGAATGCAATGCGCTCGATCTCATAGCTGTCGAGCAGGGCATCGGGCGCCCGTGCCGCGAGCACGCAAGACAGTTTCCAGGCAAGGTTGATCGCGTCCCCGATCCCGGTGTTCATTCCTTGTCCGCCGACCGGACTGTGGATATGCGCCGCGTCACCCAGCAGGAATGCGCGGCCCTTGCGGAACTGCCCGGCGACGCGGTGGTGAACATGGTAGGTCGAGAACCAGTTGACCTTTTCGATCTTGATCTTCAGGTTTTCGATCGCCTTGCTGCTGACGTCGTCGAATGTCAGCGTGTCGGCATGATCCGCGCGCTCGTCGCGGACCGTGCCGATCAGCCGAGCGCGGCGCGTGTCCGCCAGAGGAAAGATCGCCAGGAAGTCGGCCTCGTCGAGATCGACATGCAATTCGCCATTGATCGCTTCACCGGATGCCTCGACATCGGCGACGTAAAAAAGTTCACGATAGGTGCCGCCGGAAAAACCGGCCGATATCGTCTCGCGCACCAGGGAATGGGCGCCGTCACAACCCGCCAGATAGCTGAATTCGGCGGTCTCCTCGCCATGCTCGCCACGCAGGCGGGCGACAATATGGTCGCCGTGGTCGGTGAAATCATGCAATTCGGTCCGCCGCTCGACGGTGACGCCCAATTGTCCGAGCCGTTCGACCAGAAGGCGTTCGTGCTCGTCCTGCGGAAAGATCTGCAAAAAGGAATAGGGCGACAGATCCTCGCCGATCGCGGCGAACGGCACGCGCGCCTTCGCTTTACCGCGCACCCACAAATTGGCGGCGCGCACCTTGTGGCCGCGCGCGGTCACGGCATCGGCCAGATCGAGTTGACGGTAGAGTTCGAGCGTGTGCGCGGCAACGGCCAAGGCGCGCGACGTCGTGCCGGGCTCGGCGGTCCTGTCGATGATGCGGACGCCGACACCCAGCCTGGTGAGCCAAAGCGCCAGCACCAGGCCGGTTGGGCCGGCGCCTACGATCAGAACGTCACTGCGGGTCATGGCTTTCTCCCTGG
The DNA here is from genome assembly GCF_006439395.2 of Mesorhizobium sp. B4-1-4. Taxonomy (NCBI): domain Bacteria; kingdom Pseudomonadati; phylum Pseudomonadota; class Alphaproteobacteria; order Hyphomicrobiales; family Phyllobacteriaceae; genus Mesorhizobium; species Mesorhizobium sp. B4-1-4. The sequence continues at coordinate 3,548,237 of NZ_CP083950.1, read as the reverse complement.
CGGCGATTGCAGTCGGGCGGTTTCAGATCAGCAACACCCAAATATGGCCCCAGGAGTCACGGACAATGGCACTGGATCGGTTTCTACCTTCTCATCGAGGGCATAGGCTGGCGGAGGAACGTCGTCCCGACGCGCAACGACCTGCTTGCCGATCGGCGAACATACCTCCAAATAAACGGCCTGAAGAATCAAAGCCCGTGCTATAAAAACAGAGACGGCAAAACTCCCAGGAGGAGCGCGCATTGGCGCTGAAGAACAAACCGGTCCCGCGTGAGCCATTGCCTGACGCCGACGTCCATTCGGAAGGGTTCCGGCAGACGCGCGAAGCGCGCCGCAGCGCACTTGTCGAGGACTATGTCGAGCTGATCGCCGACCTGATCGAGGACGGGAACGAGGCGCGCCAAGTCGATATTGCGGCTAGGCTCGGCGTCGCCCAGCCGACAGTGGCCAAGATGCTGACCAGGTTGTGCGCCGACGGGTTGGTGTCGAGAAAACCCTATCGCGGTGTTTTCCTGACCGAGGCCGGCCGCAAGGTGGCCGAGGAGAGCCGCATCCGTCACCAGACGGTGGAAGCCTTCCTGCGCTAGCTCGGCGTCAGCGCCGAGACGGCGCGCATCGATGCCGAGGGCATCGAGCATCATGTCAGCGCCGGAGGCTCCGGATGGCTTTGTTGGTGGGTTTTGGCGGTCGACAGCCGCTGTCGAGCGATCCTCGACGTGATTACTTCCAAATCCCCGGTTGGAAAGGGTTCCATCTTGTCGGCCAGCGGTCAGTCAATTTCGCGCTTTAATTCCAGGCGAAGAACGGCTTTCGGCGATCCAGTCCGCAAGGCTGCGCGCAAAGCTTCGCGGCACGATCATGTCGCAGCCGGTCTCGCTCGTGCGCAGGACGAGCACCGGTACGTGATGGAGGGCCGTTTGCAATGCGCGGCCTGGCGCTGAGCCTGCCGAGCGCCAGTCGGCTGCGATGCAGTTGGAGAGGATTTCCAGGAGGCCCGCGCCGCTCAAGCTGAAGCGCACGCGTCCCTCGCCGAGGGAGAGCGAACAGCCCAGCTCGGGATCGATCGCGGGTTGCGGCGGTTTTGCATCCGCCTCCGTGATCAGCCACAGACGGCGGGGAGAGACCCGGACGATGAGCGTGTCGGCACAACGGGCAGTCTCGCCGACGGAGACGGGCAGGGCGGTGCCCAGCAATTGCGAAACACTCAACTCAAACCGGGCCAGCATCCCGTCCCAGCCCTCGATCTGAACGATCGGGCAATCTGACGTCGACAGATTGAAATCTTTCAATGCCAGAGCCTCAACCATGCAGCCGCTCTCCTTTCGGATCCAGAAAGACGGGCGAGACGATGCGGGCGCGAACGGTTTCAGCCTTCATCGGATAGGTGGCGAGGACTTCGCTTCCCTCGACCGCGACATCGCCTGCCAGCAGGGCAAGGCCGACATAACGGCCGTGCTCCGGGCTGAACGTGACCGAGGTTATCCGGCCGCGTCCATGCCCTGCAACGGTATCGTCGGGCATGAACAATATCGCGCCGCCACGCAGGCGCTTGCCTTCCTCAGTGCATTCCAGTCCGACAAGTCGCTGGCGGTTGGGCGCCTGAAAGGCCGGACGCCGCCGCAAGACATCACCAACGAATCCGGTGCGCTTTCCGATCATGCGGCCAAGGCCGAGATCGTCGAGCGCGGTACGGCCATCGATCTCGGGTCCGGCGACATGGCCCTTTTCGACCCGCAGCGCCCCGAGCGCTTCGACCCCGTAGGGTCTCAGGCCGAAGGGCGTGGCGGCCTCAAGCAAATGGTGCCAGACCTTCCCGCCGGCAGTTGCGCCGACATAGATCTCGTAGGCGCGCTCGCCGGAATAGCTGAGCCGCATGATGCGCAATGCCCGGCCGTCAAACTCCGCTTCGGCAAGGCCCATATGCGGCAGCGCATCGTTCGAGACGTCGATCTCCGGAAAGGCGGCGGCAAGGATATCGCGGCTCCTCGGTCCGGCGACCGACATCGCTGCCCATTCGTCGCTGACGGAGGTGACGGCGACGCGCAGGTCCGGCCACGCGGTGTCGAGCAGGAATTCCAGCCGCGACAGGACATCGGCCGCCTTGGCGGTCGAGGTGGTCATGAAGAAGCGCGTTTCCGAGAGCCGCGTGGTCGTGCCGTCGTCGAAGACGATGCCGTCATCGCGCAGCATGACGCCGTAGCGGGCGCGGCCTACCGGCAGCTTGGCGAAGCCGTTGACGTAGACGCGGTCGAGGAAAATGGCCGCGTCGGGCCCTTGCACGTCGATCTTGCCGAGGGTGGAAATGTCCATCAGGCCCGCGGCCCCGCGCACCATGCGCATCTCTGCGACATAGGCCTCGTTCACGTCGCGACCGGCGGCGCGATAGAAGTAAGGACGCATCCACAGCCCGACCTCGAGCATCTCGGCGCCGTTCGCCACATGCCAATCATGCATCGGCGTGCGGCGAAACGGCTTGAAATGGTGGCCGACGGCGCGGCCGGCGAGCGCGCCGATAGCGATCGGCGCGTAGGGCGGACGAAAGGTCGTTGTTCCGGTTTGCGGGATCGTCGCCTGGCGCAACGCCGCCATGGCCGACAGCGCGGCGAAATTGCTGGTCTTGCCCTGGTCGGTCCCCATACCGAGCGTGGTGTAGCGCTTCAGGTGCTCGACCGATTCATAACCCTCGCGATACGCCAGTTCGATGTCCTTGCTGGTCACATCCATCTGGAAATCGACAAAGGCCTTTCCGCGGCCGACGAAGGGGATTGCACGGAACGCGTTGGCCGCGGCTTCGCCGAGATCGAGCCTCGCAGGGGCCGGTGCGGCTCGAGATTTTCCGCAGAAGGCCGCAGCTTCGATGCCGGCACGGTGGCCGCGGTCGGTGGCATCGGCGGTCGAGAAGCAGCCCATCGTTGCACCGGCGCCAAAGTGGCCTGCCGGAAAGGCGCCGGGGATGAAGCCGTCCATGTCGTCGCGATAGATAGGCTTGACCCCGAGATGCGAGGTGAGATGCACGGTCGGTGACCAGCCGCCGGACACGCAGACGAGGTCGCACGCAATCTCCGAATTGCCGCGCGGCCCGGCAAGCTTCGCGGCCTTGACCTCATGGCCGCCACGCAGGTCGGCGATTTGGGTCCCGGCCCGGATCGCTATGTTCAGGCGCCTGGCTTCCTCCGCCAGATCGGCAGGTGAGGCGCTGCGCTGATCCGCGATGGTCACTTGCGCACCGGCGGCGGCGAGGTCGATGGCGGTGAGATAGGCGCCGTCATTCGCGGCAGCGACCAGGATATTCTTGGCCGGCAGGACGGCGAAGCGATTGAGGTAGATCCGGGCGGCCGATGCCAGCATGACACCCGGCCGGTCATTGTTGGAGAAGACCAGCGGCCGCTCGATGGCACCGGTGGCAAAGACGACTGCGCGGGCGCGAAGCATGGTGAAGACCTGCCGCGGAGCGCCTTGCGCGGTCGGATCATCGTTTCGTTCGATCAGCGCCAGGGTGTTGCCGTCATAGGCGCCGAACACCATTGTCTTGCGCAGCACCGTGACGTTGGACAGGCCTGCCAGTTCGGTCTCGACCGCCTTCAGCCACGCTGCCGCCTCGCCATCGGAACGCTCCGAAAGAAGCTGGCCGCCGAGCAGGAAATCCTGCTCGATCAGCGCAACGCTTGCGCCCGCGTATGCCGCGGCGCGAGCCGCCGAGAGGCCGGCAGGGCCGCCGCCGACAATGGCAATATCGGCAAATGCGTGACGCACCTCGTAGCGATCGTGATCGGGCTCCGTGCCGGCTCGGCCCAGGCCTGCCGCCCGGCGGATGAAATGCTCATAAAACATCCAGGCGCGCCGCGTCGGTCCCATGAAGGTCTTGTAGTAGAAGCCGGCCGAAAGGAACGGCGCAAACAGCCCGTTGATGCTCTGCAGGTCGAAGCCGAGCGAGGGCCAGCGGTTCTGGCTTTCGGCGGTCATGCCTTCCGCCAGCTCGAGCGTGGTGGCCGGCAGGTTCGGTTCGCGCCGTCCCCCACTCCCGAGGGTGACCAGAGCGTTCGGTTCTTCGGGGCCGGCCGAGAAGATGCCGCGCGGTCGGTGATATTTGAAGCTACGTCCGGTGAGTGTGATCCCGTTGGCCAGCAAAGCCGAAGCCAGCGTGTCGCCTTGGTAGCCGTTCAGCGTGCGGCCATCGAAGCTGAAGCCAATCGGTTGCGCACGATCGATGCGGCCGCCTGCTGGCAAACGTCTGTCATTCGAGTTCATGCTTCTATGTCCTGGCGAAGCCGACGGAGAGGATGGAATGGTCGCGGGTGTCGCGCTCGACGACGAGCCATTGCCGGCAGCCGGCGACATGTTGCCAGAACTCGCTGTGCGGCCCGGGCGGGTTTTTGCGGACATAGACATAGCGATACCAGGTCTCCGGGTCCGGATCGTCATGACCTGGACGCGTGACCGAAGCGTCCCCGCCATAGCGGAACTCGTCATGGTCGCGCGGGCCACAGCACGGACATTCGATGCGAAGCATTTGTCTTGCCCTTTATTGAAGCCAGGCGGAGGGACCGGCACCGGCCTCGTCGAGTGTGTGGCCGGTGCGGAAACGGTCGAGCCCGTAAGCGGCGATCAGCGGATGCGGTTTGCCGGTCGCCAGCGTGTGTGCAAAACACCAGCCCGAAGCTGGTGTCGCCTTGAAGCCGCCATAGCACCAGCCGCCGTTGAGATAGAGCCCGTCGATCGGCGTCGGGCAGATGATCGGGCTGGCGTCGGGCGTCATGTCCATGACGCCGCCCCAATGGCGCAGCAGCCTGACGCGCGAGATGCAGGGCATCAGCGCGATCGCGGCCTCCGCCACCTCGCGCACGACGCCGAGATTGCCGCGCTGGGCATAGGAATTGTAACCGTCGAGATTGCCGCCGAAGACAAGCCCGCCCTTGTCGGATTGGCTGACATAGAAATGATCGGCGCCATAGGCGACGACATGGTCGACCAGCGGCTTCAGCGGCTCGGTGACGAAAGCCTGGAGCACATGGCTTTCGATCGGCAATTCCAGGCCTGCCTTCCGTCCGAGCACCGACGTATGACCGGCAACGGCGAGGCCGACCATGCCGGCGCCGATCCGGCCCTTGCTCGTCTCGACGCCGATGATCCTGTCGCCATCGCGGACAAAACCGGTTACTTCGCAGTTCTGGATGATGTCGACGCCATGACCATCGGCGGCGCGCGCATAACCCCAGGCGACGGCATCGTGGCGGGCGGTGCCGGCGCGACCCTGCAGAATGGCGCCATATATCGGAAATCGCGCCGTGTCGGAGAAATCGAGATAGGGCACCAGCCGCCGCACTGCATCGCGGTCGAGTATGTCGGCATCGATGCCGTTCAGCCGCATGATGTTGGCGCGATGACTGAAAGTGTCGAGCTGGTCCGCGGAATGGGCGGTGACGATCTGGCCGCGCTGCGAAAACATGACGTTGAAATTCAGCGCCTGCGACAGGCCTTCCCACAGCTTGACCGAGAATTCGTAGAATTGGGTGTTGCCGTCGAGCAGGTAGTTGGAGCGGATGACAGTGGTGTTGCGGCCGACATTGCCGCCGCCGACATAGCCCTTCTCCAGCACGGCGACATTGCGGATGGCGTGGTTCTCGGCGAGATAGAAGGCCGTGGCCAGCCCATGTCCGCCACCACCGACGATGATCACGTCGTAAGCCGGCTTCGGCTCCGCCGCGCGCCAGGCGCGCTGCCAGTTCTTCTGGCCGGAGAGGCCATTGCGGAAAATCGAGAACGCAGAATAGCGCGACATGTTCATGGTCTAGCGAACGATCGAACCGGCCGGGGTGCGCGTCAGCACTTCAGCGCCTGCGTCGGTCAGCAGCACCGTGTTTGACATGAAATGGTCGCCGCGGCCGGTGCCCATCAGCCAGGACAGGATGTGAAAGCTCATGCCAGTCTCGATTTCGAGATCGGAATCGTGCCTGAGGCCGGTCACCGAATTGCCGCCGGTCCAGGATGGCGGCTGGCCAATGCCGACCAGATACCCGCAATGATGGCGACGATAGTGCGAGAGACCGGCTTCGTCGGCGACGTCTTGCCAGGCGGCATAGACGTCGCGCGCTCTGACGCCAGGTCTGAGCGCCTTGACGACGGCATCGAATGCCTTGGCCGTCACCTCGGCCATCGCCGCGTCTTGATCCTTGGTGCTGCCAATACGGATCAGCCGGCCAAGCGGCGCATGATAGCGCGAGACGCAGCCGGAGAGTTCGACGAAGACAGGCTCGCCGGTGCGGTAGATGCCGTCGCCCCAGGTCGTGTGTTCTTCCCCGAGCCTGGCGGCCGGACGAATGAACGGGCCGAAGCCCGGCGCGTGGCCCCCGGCGCGGATCATCGCCGCCACGCATTGGGCGGCGACCTCCTGCTCGGCGGCGCCGGCGGAGATTGCCGCGATGGCCGCACCTGCAGCAGCGTCCGTAACCTTGGCGGCGCGGCGCATCAGCACCTGTTCCTCGGCACTCTTCACCAGCCGCATCCTGTCGACGAGCCCGGAAACGTCGCTCCACCTGGCGTCGGCCCGCGCCTCGAGCCTCAAGGCGAGGCCATGGCTCAGACCCGCCGTCCAGTTTTCGAGGCCGATCTGTTTGCCTGCCAGGCCAAGCTCAAAAATGAGGCGCGCGGCCAGATCGGCAGCGGTTTCGCTGTCGGAATGACCGCGGAAATCCGCCGCCTTCACCTGGTTCTCTATCGTCACTTTTTCCATTGACCGGGTGACCAGAACCGGTCGACCGTCGAGTGGGACAATCAAGAGGTGTGGCGCGAAATAGCCCCAATGGTCGAGGCCGGTGAGATAGAAGATATTCTCAGGCGAAGCGAAGATAGCGGCATCAAGCCCGCGTTCTGCCAGCGCCGTGGACACCTTCGACAGGCGGCCGGCGATTTCGGCTTCGGAAAAGGGATTGCGGTCCATTGGGTATCCTTGAAGTTACCGGCTCTTGGGCTGGTGGTCAGTCAATGACGATGAGATCGCGGGTCACGTCGCACAGCCGTTCGCCGCCGCCTTCGGTAACGACGAAGGATTCGGAAATGGCGACGCCGAAATCGTCGAGCCATACGCCGGCCATGAAGTGGAAGCACATACCGGGCTGCAGTTCGGTCTTGTCGCCAGGCCTCAGGCTTGCGGTGCGTTCGCCCCAATCCGGCGGATAGGCGAGGCCGACAGGATAGCCGACGCGGCTTTCCTTCTTCAGCCCGTTTCTGCGCAGCACCGCCTGCCAGGCGGCCTCGACCTCTTCGGCAGTGTTGCCGGGCCGTGCCAGATCGAGGCCCGCATCGACCCCTTCGACGATCGCCTTTGCCATATCGGAGAGGGCGGTCGGCGGCTTGCCGAAATGCACCGTCCGGGTTAGCGCCGCGTGATAGCGCCGTCGCACACCGGCGATCTCGATGATGGCCAGCCCGCTGTCCGGAAGAGGCGCGTCCGACCAGGTCAGATGCGGTGTGCTCGTGCCTTCGCCTGCCGGCATCAGCGGGCAGATTGCTGCGTAGTCGCCGCCGACGCCTGGCAGGCCCATGATCTGGGCATGATAGATTTCCGCGATCACTTGGTTCTGCGGCACGCCCGGTCGCATCTTTTCGACCGCGCGGTTCATGGCATTGTCGCAGATCGCGCCGGCTTCACGGATCAGCACCAGTTCGGCCTCCGATTTTACCAGCCGCGCCCAGTTGACGAGGTCGTGATTGTTGCCGAAACGCGCCGCGGGCAGGCCGCCGACAAGATGGGCATGACAGCGCGCCGTGTAGTAGTGCGCGTCCATCTCGACGCCGATGCGCGCCTGTTCCCATCCGCGTGCCCGGATCAGGCTGGCGAGTTCGTCATACGGATGCTCGATAGGCTGCTGTACCAGCCGCTCGGAGAACGCGACGATGTTTTCTTCGGGCAGGCCGGTGGTCAAGCGGGCGCTCCTGGCGTCCTGCGCCCTGCCGAACCAGATCGGCAGATTTTCCTCCAGGTGGACGAGCACGCATTGCGGCACGTAGAAGGACCATCCGTCGTAGCCAGTAAGCCAGCACATGTTTGCGGGATCCTGGCAGACGATGAGATCGAAGCCGGCCTTCTCCATGCGCCGCTTCACGCCCGTCAGGCGCTGCGCGTATTCCGTCTTCGTGAAATTGGCTGACCTGCTCAAAACTTGTCCCCGTGACCATCGTGATCGATTGCAAGTCCGCCGCTACATTTCGAGGCAGATACCTCTAATTGTGCACAACTAGCAATCAATCCAGCCACACATTCGGGCTGACATCGGTGATTTTCCAGATTCGTACAGGGTGTCTTGCGATATGTCCAGATGAGTTGTATACGTCTTACATGTTCGATGTGACGATGGAGAAACGTCCTTCGAGCCAGTAAGCTCATCCAAAAAAGAAAAGGGGAATGCATGCTCATGTCACAGATATCTCGCCGCACGGCCATGAAGACGGCTGCCTGCCTTGCGCTCGTCGCGACTATGTTCACGGCGCTTCCGGCTCAGGCCGAAACGACCCTCGAACGCGCCAAGAAGGACGGCTACATCCGCGTCGGTTTCGCCAATGAGGCGCCGTTCGGGTTCGCAACGCCTGACGGCAAATTGACCGGCGAAGCGCCCGAGGTCGCCAAGGCTGTGCTCGCCAAGATGGGCATTTCGCAGGTGGACGGCGTGCTGACCGAATTCGGGTCGCTCATACCTGGCCTGAAGGCTGGGAGATTTGACATCATCGCTGCCGGCATGTTCATCAATCCAAAGCGTTGCGCGGAGATCAATTTCTCCGAACCGTCCTATGGTATCGGTCAGGCCATGCTGGTGGCGAAGGGCAACCCGAAGGGCATAAAGGATTATTCGAGCGTCAAGGACAATCCCGATCTCAAGCTTGCGGTGATGGCGGGCGCGGTCGAGGGTGGATACGCCAAGGATGCAGGTGTCGCGCCAGGGCAGATCGTCGCTTTGCCTGACCAGTCCAGTCTCGTTGCCGCCGTCCAGGCAGGGCGCGCCGACGCCGCCGCGCTTACCGCATTGTCGATCGCCGATATGGCCAAGAAGGCCGATGGCGTCGAATCGACCAAGCCCTTCGGCGAAGTTGCCGGCAAGTCGGTGAAGGGGCACGGCGGCTTCGGCTTCCGCAAGGAGGACACCGATCTCCAGGAAGCGTTCAATGCCGAACTGAAGAAATTCATCGGCTCACCGGAGCACATTGCGCTGGTCGAACCACTCGGCTTCGGTAAGGATTATCTGCCGAACAAGACCACCGCGCAGCTCTGCAAGGGCGAATAAGTTCCCAACTGCTGGGCGGCGTGAAAGCGCCGCCCCTTTTTTTGCTCGGAGAAGCAGATGGGAATCCGCACGCTCGTTGCCATGCTGGTTGTCTCGCTAGCCGTGATCGCCGTGCTTGCAACGCAGGCAACATACAGGCTGTTCCTGCCGGGGCTGCTGCAGGGCGCCGTCCTGACAATGGAGATCGCCATCCTGGGCAGCCTGCTGGCGGTCATCATGGGCGTGCTCGCCGCCTTGGCACGTATGTATGGCCCGGCGCCGCTTAGATGGCTGGCGACGGTCTATGTCGAGATCTTTCGCGGCACCTCGGCGCTGGTGCAATTGTTCTGGCTATTTTTTGTGCTGCCGCAATTCGGCGTCACGCTAGACGCATTTCTCGTTGCCGTGCTGGCGCTCGGCCTGAATGTCGGGGCCTACGGATCCGAATGCGTGCGGGGGGCCATCCAGTCAGTCGCGCGCGGCCAGTGGGAAGCGGGAACTGCGCTCAACATGAGCCGCGCGCAGATGCTGCGCCGGATCATCCTGCCGCAGGCCTTCATCGCCATGATCCCGCCTTGGGGCAATCTGTTCATCGAGTTGCTGAAGTCGACCGCGCTGGTCTCGCTGATCACCCTGTCGGACCTTGCCTTTAAGGCGCAGCAGATGAACCAGAACACGTTCAAGACCATTCCAATCTTCACGCTGGTGCTGCTGATGTATCTCGCCATGTCGCTCACCGTTTCCATCGGCATGCGGCTGCTCGAAAAGCGGGCCTCGCTCGGCTTGGCGCGAGGGAAGGCAGCATGATCTGGGATTGGAGTTTTGCCCTAGAGATCCTGCCGGTGCTGGCGCGCGCCGCGGTCATCTCGATAGAGGCGACGCTGCTCGGTTTCGCCATCGCGGCCTCGCTCGGCCTGGTCCTGGCGGTGATCCGCATCGCCGTGCCGTGGACCGGTTGGACGATCTCGGTGCTGGTCGAGCTGATCCGCTCGACGCCATTGCTCATCCAGATATTCTTCCTCTATTTCGTCTTTCCGAAATTCGGCCTTGTGCTCGACGCGTTCACGGCTGGTGTCATGGCGATTGGCATTCACTATGCCGCCTACTGCTCGGAGGTCTATCGCGCCGGCTTCGACAACATCCATCGTGGTCAATGGGAAGCCTCGATCGCGCTGAATCTCTCGTCCTGGACGACCTTTCGCGACATCGTTATCCCGCAGGCCATTCCGCCGATCGTGCCGGCGCTCGGCAACTATCTCGTCGCGCTGTTCAAGGAAACGCCGCTGCTTTCGGCTATCGCCGTGCTGGAACTCATGCAGACAGCCAAGATCATCGGCTCCGAGACTTTCCGCTACACCGAGCCGATTACCCTGGTCGGCCTGTTCTTCCTTGCGATGAGCCTGGTTTCTGCCGCGCTTATTCGTGCCCTCGAACGCCTGCTCAACCGGAGGAACACGCGATGACGGAACAACCGATGGTCCGCTTCGACAATGTTTCCAAACGCTACGGCGCGTTGACCGTTCTCGACGGCTTGAACCTCGAAATCGCGCGCGGCGAGAAGGTCTCCGTCATTGGCCCGTCCGGTTCGGGCAAGACCACCGTGCTGCGCATGCTGATGACGCTGGAGACGATCAATGATGGTGTCATCTGGGTCGAAGGCGAGCCGCTGACGCACATGCAGCAGGGCGGAACGCTTATGCCTGCCAACCTTGCTCACATCCGTCGCATCCGGGCAAAGATCGGTATGGTCTTCCAGTCCTTCAATCTGTTCCCCCACATGACGGCGATGGCAAATTGCATCGAGGCGCCGATAACCGTGCTTGGCATGAAAAGGACGGATGCCGAGGCGCGGGCGGCCGAGCTTCTCGACATGGTTGGGCTGTCGCAGAAGAAGGATCATTACCCTTCCCAGCTTTCCGGTGGCCAGCAACAGCGCGTCGCCATCGCCAGGGCGTTGGCGATGCGACCCAAGATAATGCTGTTCGACGAGGTGACCTCGGCGCTTGATCCGGAACTTGTCGGCGAAGTGCTGCAAGTGATAAGGCAAATCGGCCGCGAGCATGATTTGACGATGCTCATGGTCACGCACCAGATGGGCTTCGCCAAGGAATTTTCCGATCGCGTCTGCTTCTTCTACCAAGGCAAGATATGCGAGCAGGGACCGCCAGGCGAGCTGTTCGGTGCCCCTAAGAACGAGCGGACGCGGCAATTCCTGCATGCTGTCCTGGAGGCTGGATGACACTGGAGACGGATGCCTCGGTCACCACGGCGATCCTGGAGGCGCCGCGGCCGCTTTCGGCGCGGGAACGGTTCGAGCGTATCTACCGGATCCTGCGAGACCGCATCTGCCTGCTCGACTACCCGCCGGGAAGCCGGCTCTCCGAGGAAGAACTCGCCCAGGAATTCCAGATCAGCCGCACGCCGGTCCGTCGCGTGCTGGCACGTCTTGAGTCCGAAGGTCTGGTTCAATCCGTGCACGGCGTCGGCACCATAGTCACCGATGTCGACATCGAGGAACTGCAGCAGGTCTATCACTTGCGCCTCGAATTGGCGCTTCTGGTCGGCAAGCTTTCGCCGATCCCGCGGACGGCGGCCGACCTGGATCGAATCCGGACGCTCATCGCGCGCTGTGATTCCGACATGCTCAATCCGGATCAGCGGGCTTTCCTGCAGCTGAACATGGACTTCTTTTCTGAACTGACCGCCATGACCGGGAACCAGCCATTGCGCGAGATCAGCGAGAGACTTTATTTCCAGGTGGCGCGTGTCGTCCTGAAGATGATGCCTCAACTAGGACTTGTGGAAGAGTTCACGGCGTTTCGACGTGAGATGGAGGAAGTCCTGGCCGCAGCGGAGATCGGCGACTGGGAGTCGATCGGGCACATCAGGCGCGCGCATATCTCAATGAGCTTTCGACGCATGATGCGGCATGGGGATCATGCCAAGGACACGAACAGCGATCGCTTGGTACGGCAAGAAGAATAGTTTCTTTGCCCGAAGTTGGAAACGCTATTGGCGGATATCGTTGAAGGCGGCCAGCACCAGGCCGGTTGGGCCGGCGGCTACGATCAGAACGTCACTGCGGGTCATGGCTTTCTCCCTGGCGGCGATTGCAGTCGGGCGGTTTCAGCTCAGCAACACCCAAATATGGCCCCAGGAGTCACGGACAATGGCACTGGATCGGTTTCTACCTTCTCATCGAGGGCATAGGCTGGCGGAGGAACGTCGTCCCGACGCGCAACGACCTGCTTGCCGATCGGGCGAACATACCTCCAAATAAACGGCCTGAAGAATCAAAGCCCGTGCTATAAAAACAGAGACGGCAAAACTCCCAGGAGGAGCGCGCATTGGCGCTGAAGAACAAACCGGTCCCGCGTGAGCCATTGCCTGACGCCGACGTCCATTCGGAAGGGTTCCGGCAGACGCGCGAAGCGCGCCGCAGCGCACTTGTCGAGGACTATGTCGAGCTGATCGCCGACCTGATCGAGGACGGGAACGAGGCGCGCCAAGTCGATATTGCGGCTAGGCTCGGCGTCGCCCAGCCGACAGTGGCCAAGATGCTGACCAGGTTGTGCGCCGACGGGCTGGTGTCGAGAAAACCCTATCGCGGTGTGTTCCTGACCGAGGCCGGCCGCAAGGTGGCCGAGGAGAGCCGCATCCGTCACCAGACGGTGGAAGCCTTCCTGCGCTCGCTCGGCGTCAGCGCCGAGACGGCGCGCATCGATGCCGAGGGCATCGAGCACCATGTCAGCGCCGAGACGCTGGAGGCGTTTCGCAAGGCGATGACGGTGGGCTGAGCCTGGTGGGGCGACTTCCCCGGACGGACCAGCGGGCGGAACCGCCTGACCACACCGCACGTTGCTTCCGAGATCGCGCGATTGTCGCGCCAGGGAGAAGACGATGGGCGTCGAACAAGCACCGACCGCGAAGGGCAAGCAGGCGGCGAAGGGATTGAAGCAGGCTGCGGCCAGAGATGAGCGCAAGACGGAAGCCGAGACAGGCCACCCCTTGAAGAAGGGAGCGGAGCGGTTCGAGGAACGTTCGAAAAGCTCCGACGGCAAGAGCGCCGGCGCCAAGCAAAAAGACTGAGCACTCTGCTGTTACGGCTATACCGGCCGCGCGGGTGGAGACCAAGTGGCTTATGAAGGCTGGGTAGCGCCATCTGGACAGCGAGTCCTAGGAGTCGCATCCTCTTCTTGGGAGAAGGGGAAGGCTTGCAATGACCAGCGAAGTCAGGGCTATTCCAGTTTACACTGCCAAGGATTATCCTCGTATCCGCCAGCTTGCCGGCGCTGATGACATGCCGGCGACTTGGGAAGAGTGGCATACGGGTTTTGAAGCTTCCAAGGCGGAGAGACTCCACCGACGCGACTTCACCCATGCCAAAGTCCTCGTCAGGCCCGGCAAATTCAAAGCCTGGCTAGACGAAAACTCATTTTCGGCCACGGAGCATACGAGACAGCTCTACGTTCAGGAGCGCCTGGACTCAAAACGGGCAAGGGAGGAAGGGCGCCGCGAGTTGGAGCAAATGCTAATCGTCTCACAACGGCAACTGCTATCCTATTATCGGCCGCCATCGCCACGCGTGGTGCACCACGAGCCCTTCCCCAAAGGCCCGATCGGCTTGATCTATGCGGCCATAGGCGGCTTGTGCCTCGGGTGGCTGGCTCATCGTTGGCTTGGTTGAACATAGTCCCGGATGCGATCTCGTGAAGCGCCGGCTAGTTTGCAGATTTCAAACTGATGCACTACCGAAAAATGCTGTGACTTGGCGCAACCATTGGGATAATTGTTTGTTGGGTTGGGCCGGCCATACCGGAACAACGCGAAGTTCGCAGTGCGAGGAGTTGCCATGCTCTGGAGAGGTCGTCGTCAGAGTGACAATGTCGAGGACGACCGCGGCGACAGCGGCTCCGGCGGCGGGCTTGACGGCGGCGGCCCCGGCCAGTTCCGGATCCCCATCGGCGGCGGCGCGGGCGGTGGCGGCATGTCGCTCTCGGGCCTCATCATCTTCGCGGTTGTCGCGCTCATTGCCTGGGGTGTTTTCGGCATCAATCCCCTGCAACTCCTGAACGGGGACGGCGGCGCGCTGCTGCCGGGCGGCGGTGGCCAGATATCGGACAACAGCGGCGGCAACGGCGCCGCGCCCGCCAATGACGAGATGAAGCAGTTCGTGGCGACCGTCTTGGCCGAGACCGAAGACACCTGGACCGGCATTTTCAAGTCGCAAGGCCTGACCTATGAGGATCCCAAGCTGGTGCTGTTTTCCAGCCAAATCCGCTCGGCCTGCGGCTTCGCTTCCTCGGCGGCTGGTCCGTTCTACTGCCCCGGCGACCACAAGGTCTATCTCGACATGACCTTCTTCCAGCAGCTCGACCAGCAGTTCGGCGCCTCCGGTGAATTCGCCCGCGCCTATGTGATCGCGCATGAGGTCGGCCACCATGTGCAGAACCTCACCGGCATCATGTCCAAGTTCAACCAGATGCGGCAGGGCATGAGCGAAGCCGATGCCAACCAGCTGTCGGTGCGTATCGAGCTGCAGGCCGACTGCTTCGCCGGCGTGTGGGCCCACTACACCGCGCAGAAGGGCATTCTGGAACCGGGCGATTTCGAAAGCGCGCTGAATGCCGCCAAGCAGATCGGCGACGACACGCTGCAGAAGAAGATGCAGGGTTATGTCGTGCCGGAAAGCTTCAATCATGGCACCTCCCAGCAGCGGCAGACCTGGCTGGCGCGCGGTTACAAAAACGGCAAACTGTCGGACTGCAACACGATGAGCGGCCCGCTCTGAGCACTGATTCCACGGCGATACAATGACGGAAATGACGCCGTCAGGGAGTGTCAGGATCAAAGCTTCCTGCCTGTTCCCTCATTGTTCCTTTCGGCGGGCTCGCCTATAAGGTGCGTCCGCCCCGCCCAGGGCGATCAGAGGAGCTTGACCCGTCATGATCGACCCCAAAACCGCCAAGCGGGGCCTTGCGCTCGTTTTCACCACGCTGCTGCTCGACATTATCGGCTTCGGTATCATCATGCCGGTGCTGCCGGCCTATCTGCAGGAACTGTCCGGCGTCAGCATCAGCGGCGCGGCGATCGAGGGCGGCTGGCTGTTCTTCGTCTATGCCGCCATGCAGTTCTTCTTCGCGCCCATCATGGGCGGTCTGAGCGACCGGTTCGGCCGCAGGCCGATCCTGCTCGCCTCGGTGCTGACCTTCTCCATCGACAATCTGATCTGCGCGGTCGCCTGGTCCTTTCCGATGCTGTTCATCGGCCGCGTGCTGGCCGGCATTTCAGGTGCCAGCTATTCGACGACGTCGGCCTTCATCGCCGACATCTCCAACGATGAGAACCGGGCCAAGAATTTCGGCCTGCTCGGCATCGCCTTCGGCGTCGGCTTCGTCATCGGACCAGTGCTGGGCGGGCTGCTCGGCACGTTCGGGCCGCGCGTGCCGTTCTATTTCGCCGCCGGGCTCGCCTTCGTCAATTTCCTAATCGCGATGTTCTTCCTGCCGGAAACGCTCGATGAAAGGCACCGCCGCCGCTTCGAATGGAAGCGCGCCAACCCGGTCGGCACGCTGCTGCAGATGCGCCAGTATCAGGGCATCGGCTGGATCGGGCTCGTCTTCTTCCTGATGACGCTCGGCCACATGATGTATCCGGCCGTCTGGTCGTTCGTCTCAAACTATCGTTATGGCTGGAGTGAGCAACAGATCGGCTTCTCGCTTGGCGCTTTCGGCCTGTGCGGTGCCATCATCATGGGTACCGTCCTTCCGCGCGTGATCCCCAGACTTGGCGAGTGGAAGACAGCAGTGATCGGCCTGACCTTCACGGCGGCCAGCGCCTTCGGCTATGCCTTCGCCACGCAGGGCTGGATGATCTATGCGGTGATCGTAGCCGGTTGCCTGGAGGCCTTGGCCGATCCGCCGCTCAGGAGCCTCGCCGCCGCCAAGGTGCCACCTTCGGCGCAAGGCGAACTGCAGGGCGCGATGACCTCGATCTTCTCGATCACCTCAATCATCACGCCGCTGCTTTACACGGCCATCTTCTCCTGGTTCACCGGGCCCAGCGCACCCGTGGCTTTCGGTGGCGCGCCCTATCTGGTCGGAGCGTGCTTCCTGGTGCTGGCGCTCATCGTCTTCGTCACCAAGGTGGCGAGGCCGGCAGCGGCCAGGATCGTTACGACCGACGTCGCCGAAGACGGGGCGCAGGTATGAGCCATGACAGCCGCATCGCGCTGACCAGGACGGAGTGTCGCCGTCGCGGCTGGTCTTTGGTGTCTGGCGCCTGCTCGATGGCGGCCCCCGCCCGGATGCCGATCAGGTTGCTCGGCTGATCGGCACCGCATCGATGCCGGCGATCTCGCCACCATCGCCATCGCTTGGCTGCTGTTCTCCGGCCCGGCTGGTGCCGGTGCCCGGTCAATGAAGCCGGAAGGGTTGGCCGCCATGGTCAAGGCGCTGGCGATCAGCCTCGACCGCCAGCAATGGTTTGCCATACTGGAGGCGAGTGAAGGGCGGCCGGTGGCGTGAGGTCGGGAATCAGGATTCAAGCCATTCGCCAGGGACATCCAACGCCTTTGCCAGCATCGCGGTGGTTTGCGCAGACGGTTTGCGGCGATTGGATTCGATATCCGACAGGAAGCCCTGACTGACACCGATGGCATTCGCCAACTCGGCTTGTGTCAGCTTGCGCCAATTGCGGAGCGCCTTGAGGCGGCCGGAGCCTCGCAAAATATCCATGGTCACATCAGCGGGCAGGGCTTTTTCCGTTTTGAGATCAGCTTTCCGTTCGTCGTAGATGGCGACATCCGCTGCGTCTTCGAGGGCTTCTTCGGCGGCATGCAGCAAGGCCTCGTAGTCAGCCTTTGGGATAACGACCAGTTCTTCGCCGGTTGAAGTCTTTATGATTTGCGGCGCGTTCATGGCTTTCTGTCCTATAGCCGGCTGTAAGTCGTCGTTTCACGCTTGCCGATGTAGACGCAAGGATCGTGATGCGATCTTCATCGAATATGACGCGGTAGCGGCCAATCCGCAGCCTGTAACCGCCCCTGCCGGAAAGACGCTTTACATCTCCACGGCCGCTGACTGCGTAGGCGATCAAACCTTCGGAGACCTGCTCGCGGACGTCAGCGGGCAGGTTGTCGAGATCGCGAGCCGCCGATACCGAAAGGATAATCGTCTTCACAACAGCGGTATCGCAGATTTATCGCTTTGTGTTAAGCGATATTATCGCTTGTTGCCGATCCAGGAAAGATCAGGCCCGCTCGGCCAGCAACTCCTCGCCGCGCTTTTCGCGGATCAGGTTGACGAAACGGCGGAACAGATAGTGGGAATCCTGCGGGCCGGGCGAGGCTTCGGGATGATGCTGGACCGAGAACACCGGGCGGCCGGTGAGCGCGATGCCGCAGTTCGAGCCGTCGAACAGCGAGACATGGGTTTCCTCGACGCCTGATGGCAGCGAGTCCGCGTCGACGGCGAAGCCGTGGTTCATCGAGACGATCTCGACCTTGCCGGTGGTGTGGTCCTTGACCGGATGATTGGCGCCGTGATGGCCCTGGTGCATCTTGGCGGTCTTGCCGCCCAGCGCCAGTGCCAGCATCTGATGGCCGAGACAGATGCCGAACACCGGAATGTCGGTCTTGAGCAAGTCCTGGATGACCGGCACGGCATAGTCGCCGGTGGCTTCCGGGTCGCCGGGACCGTTGGAGAGAAAGATGCCATCCGGCTGCATGGCCAGGATTTCTTCCGAACCAGTCTTGGCCGGAACCACCGTGACCTTGGCGCCGAGGCCCGCGAGCAGGCGCAATATGTTGCGCTTGACGCCATAGTCGATGGCAACGACATGCATGGTCGGCGCGTCCTGCTCGCCAAAGCCTTCGTTCCACACCCAGGGCGTCTCGCGCCAGACAGAGGACTGGCCCGAGGTGACTTCCTTCGCGAGGTCGAGCCCGATCAGGCCCGACCATGCGGCGGCGCGCCGCTTCAGATCATCGAGGTCGAAGACACCATCCGGCGCATGCGCGATGACGGCGTTGGGCATGCCATTTTCGCGGATCAGCGCGGTGAGCGCCCTCGTGTCGATGCCCGACAGCGCGACGATGCCGCGCTTCTTCAGCCACTGGTCGAGATGGCCGGCGGCGCGGTAGTTGGACGGGTTGGTGACATCGGCCTTGAACACGGCGCCGACGGCGCCGGCGCGCGCGGCCGGATTGAGGTCCTCGATGTCCTCGCCATTGGTGCCGATATTGCCGATATGCGGGAAGGTGAAGGTGACGATCTGGCCGGCATAGGAGGGATCGGTGAGGATCTCCTCATAGCCGGTGAGCGCCGTGTTGAAGCAGACTTCGGCGACGGCGGAGCCGGTGGCGCCGAGACCGCGGCCCTCGATGACGGTGCCGTCGGCCAGCACCAGAAGGGCGGTCGGCTTTTCGGTGGCCCAGGCGGGCGTCATCTCGGCCATGTCGGCACTCCTATCAGGCTGCGCGCTTCCACAGGCCCAGCCGGCCATCCGCGCAGCAAATGGCGCGGAGCGGCGAATTCGCGGCCTCCACGCACCCAAGCTTCAGTTCATGCAAGGCCCAGTACATAGGGGAAGGGGGCAGGCCGGTCAATGACGATGCGGATTGCGGCTCCGAATTATTTCATTGAGTAATATCATAGGCTTGCCCCGCCACATCAGGATTTGCGTTGGCCTGCCCTCGGCGCTATTGTCCGCGCCGACCGAAGGAGAAGGCACGATGCGCGCGAAAATCGCCGAATCCCTGAAGAGCGCGATGAAGGCGCAGGACAAGCACCGGCTGCCGACATTGCGGCTGATCCAGGCCGCCATCCACGATCGCGACATCGCCAATCGCGGCGCCGGCAAGGAGCCGGCCAGCGACGAGGAGATCCTGCAGATCCTGGCCAAGATGGTGAAGCAGCGCGAGGAATCGGCCAAGGCTTTCGAGGACGGCAAGCGCCCGGAACTGGCCGCGCAGGAGCGCGGCGAAATGGAGATCATCCGTGATTTCCTGCCGACGCAGCTCGACGATGCGGCGATCACGGCCGCGGCGCGCGAAGCGATCGCCGCGACCGGCGCTGCCAGCCAGAAGGACATGGGCAAGGTGATCGCCGCGCTGAAGCAGAAATATGCCGGCCAGATGGATTTCGGCAAGGCGAGCGGCATCGTCAAGGGCCTGTTGCAGTAGGCCTTTCCGGCCACGACGGCGCCGATCGAACGGCTTCACGGCTCCTTGCAGATCGGCAGCGGCTGCGCGGGCGGTGCGGGATGATCCTTCTTGTACTGGGCGATGATCGGCTCGAGGGTTTTGCGCGGCCAGAATTTCGGCGCGCCGATTTCCTTCAGGCAGGACGCGTTCCAATAAGGCCCGTCGCTGGATAGCGAATGGCCCTTTGCCGCCGCCTGCGCAACGGCGGCGATGTCGCGCGATTCCGGATAGATGTAGAGCGTCGTCGGGTTGTCCTTCACCATCGAGATGATCTGCCGCGCGTCCGCCGGCGACCAGCTGGTGCAGCCATTGCTGCGGCCGCCGGCATATTCCACCAGCTTGCCGAAGGGCACCAGACCATCATGGTCGGCATAGGAGCTGTTGGGGGTTTTGCGCATGCACATGGTGCGCAGCACCTGCGCCGCGTGGCCGCCGATCACGCGTTGCCTGGCGTTGGCGGCTTCGCCCTCGCCATCGAACTGTATGAAGGTGCGCAGGAAGGCGGCATCCTGTTTGGCGCCGGCGCGATAAAAACCCTTGAAGGATGTCTTCGCCTCGCGGGTCATATAGGCGCCGCCGGCGGTCAACTCCGAATCCATGGCGTTGCCGAAGTTCTTGGAGCACCGCCTGCCGTTTGAAAAATCGACCGTGCCTTTCAGATTGCGGCCGCCGCCATGCCCCGACGCGATGGCATGAAACGACTGACTGGCTTCGCAGATGACATAGTACCGGCGCCCGAGCACGCCATTGCCGAGATCGCCGGGACGGGTGGCGTCCATGGCGAAATAACAGGGATTCGTGACGGCGCCCTGGGCCACCTTCTTCAGATAGAGCGCGCGCGCGCGTTCCAGGACCACCTGCGAAATCTGGCCGTCGCTGTCGCCGACATGAGCCTGCAGCCAGGCCGGGAGGGCCGAGGGCGCGGCAAAGGACCGGACCGACGCCATCAAGGCGACGATGATGAGCAGGCCGAAGGCCCCAGCAACACCCAATGGGACAGATCTCAACCGCACCAGACCCATTCTCCTGCCGAACCGTTTTTACTTCGCACGGTGAATCACCGCGGCGATCATAAAATGCCGCGTGACAATCGGCGAGACACATCTTGTTTAGTGTTCCGGGAAACCTGCACGAAGAACAAGGTCGGCGCGCAAAAATGTCCATAGGCCGGGATGCTGGCTCAAGGCTTGCGGCGCGCGTCTTCGCATCGGCTGGCATTCGCGATCTTCGATCCGCCGATTTTCGACCCGCTGGGATTGCGCTATGATCTGAGTCTGGCGTGGCCCACGCCTCCTCCCTCCGCCGGGAAAGCATCAGTTCATGCAGGGCTATCCGAGCACCGGACCGACTGTTCGAGCACAAGGCATAAGGAGGGGTTGCGAAACTGCTCGCATCAGGAGGTTTTGCGATGAGGCTATCCCAGCCCGTCTATCATCTGAAGCGCCAGGCGAGGCTGTTGTCCCGAGCGGCAAAAATTCCGCTGCATCAGGCGCTTGACCATATTGCAGCACAAGAAGGTTTTGCCAGCTGGAGCCTGCTCGCGGCCAATGGCTCTGAAGCCACACCGGCCGGCAGGCTGTTCTCGCGGTTGGCGCCGGGCGACCTTGTTCTGGTCGGTGCGCGGCCGGGCCACGGCAAGACCCTGATGAGCCTCGAACTCGCGGTCGAAGCGATGAAGCATGGCCATCGCGGTGTGTTCTTCACGCTGGAATATACGCAGCACGACGTGCTGGAGCGGTTTCGCGCCATCGGGGTCGATCCGGCCCGGTTCGACAAACTGTTCGAGTTCGACAATTCCGATGCCATCAGCGCCGACTATATCGTCAGGACGTTGGGATCGGCGCCGCGCGGCACGCTGGCGGTCATCGACTATCTGCAACTGCTCGACCAGAAGCGGGAAAACCCGGCCCTGATGGATCAGGTCCGTGCGCTGAAGGCTTTCGCACGCGACAGGGGCGTTATACTGGTCTTCATCTCGCAGATCGACCGGTCCTACGATCCCTCGACAAAACCGTTTCCTGATATCAGTGACGTCAGATTGCCGAACCCGCTGGAGCTGTCGCTGTTCAGCAAGGTGTGTTTCCTGAACAAGGGCGAGATCCGCTTCCAGGCGGCTTGAGCGTTCAACCGGGCAAAGCTATGCCTGGATCATGATCGAGATCGTCAAACCCGCGCTCAAGCATCTGCCGTCCTACAAGCGGCGCTCGAGCGCGGCTGGTCGCCGGACAATGTGCGGCTGGAGGTTGCGACACGCGAGCAGCTTGCGGCGATAGACGAGGATCCCGTGGCCTTCCTGGCCAGCCTCGACGATCCCGAGGCCAAGGGCCCATCCATCACCTTGCCCGACGGCAGACAAGTGCCGCGCCTGCCGAGTTTCAGACGCTGGATCTGGGACGGCGAGGCATCGGGCGCGATCGGTTTTCGCTGGCAGAAGGGAACGGCGGAACTGCCGCCCCATGTGCTTGGCCATATCGGCTATGCGGTGGTGCCGTGGAAGCGGCGGCGCGGCTATGCCACCGAGGCCCTGCGGCTGATGCTGGACGAGGCGAGGGAGATCGGCCTTCCCTATGTCGAGATCACCGCCAAGCCGGGCAATCCGGCTTCACACAAGGTGATCCTGGCCAATGGCGGCAAGCTCGTCGAGCGCTTCTTCGAGGATGCCGCCTATGGCGGGGTGGAGAGCCTGCGGTTCCGAATCGATCTGTAGAGCGGCTACCGCTTTTCGGCCTGATCGCGCAGCCAGTCGGCCAGCGACGCGCGTTGCTTGCCGGCCCTGCCGGTGAAGGCGTCGGCGGACAGCATGGAGTTCAGCACCGCCTCGTGCGTGGCGTCCGCCGCCGCCTGGAAAAGCATGTCGATGCGCGCCTCGTTGAGCGCGAGCAGCGGCACCAGATCGCGGGTCTCATCGTGGTCGACCAGATTGCCGGTGCTGAAGGCGATGGCGATGTCGCCGCTGCCATGGCCCCAGAACGAGCCGAGCCTGGCGATGCCGGCTCCGGCGCGGCGCGCCACCCTCTCGAGCTGGCGGTGTTCCAGTGGCACATCCGTCGCCAGCACGACGATGATCGAGCCGCGTTCGGCCTCGACCGGCCGCCTCGGGTCGGGCCGGCGCCCATCGGGCAGAACGAGGTCTCCGGCCCTGCCGAAATTCGACAGGACGAGGACGCCCAGGTGATGGTCTCCGCCAAGCGATATCGTTCTCGACGCCGAGCCGATACCACCCTTAAAGCCGAAGCAGCTCATTCCCGTTCCGGCGCCGACATTGCCCTGTTCGACCGGTCCCTCCTGCGCGTCCGCCAACGCGGCAAGCGCGTGCTCCTCGGTCACCGCCAGCGCCTGGATGTCGTTCAGCGGGCCGTCATTGCACTCGCCGACCACCGGATTGACGGTTCCGGTGGTGCGGCCGATATCCGGATTCTGGCGGACGGCGTCGCGAATCAGCGTCGTGGCGCAGGTTCCGACCGAGAGCGTGTTGGTCAGGAGAATCGGCGTTTCCAAGGTGCCGAGTTCCTGGACCTGCGCCAGGCCGACGGTCTTGCCGAAGCCGTTGATGACATGGCTCGCCGCGGCCACCTTCTTGCGGAACAAATTCCCGCCATGCGGCAGGATGGCCGTCACGCCGGTGTTGATGTCGCCGTTACGCAGCGTGCAGTGGCCGACGCGTATGCCGGGCACGTCGGTGATCGCATTGTGCGTGCCCGTCGGCAATCTGCCGCAGGTCAGGCCGAAATCGCTGGCTCTTCCCATCTCTGCTCCGGTTTCACAAACGGTCCGTGCGGGCCCTGTCGTGGTCATCGGGCACGGCGCGGACGACACGCGGCCAGGGTCGTCGGTTCTGATCTACTCGGCCGCCGCCGGCAGTGGTGGCCTGACGTCGGCGCGGCGTTCCCAAATGTGCGAGGCAACAGCGACGGTGACGGCGATCAGCATGGCAAAAGCGCCGAGCAATGGCAGGCTGCGATAGCCGTAGCCGCCATTGAGCATGGCGGCACCCAGCGATGCGGCCAATGCGATGCCGATATTGAAGCCGGATGGAATGAGCGAGGCGGCGAGACCGGATGCGTCGGCCGTCCAGGCCAGGATGCGGGTCTGGATCGGCGTGCCGATGGCGAAGTTGAGTCCGCCCCAGACGACGATCGCCACGATCATCGGCAAGGGGTAGGGGCTGACGGCGTAGATCACCGCCAGCGTCACCGCCTGCAGGAAGAGCATGGCGATCAGCGAGGGCATCAGCTTCCAGTCGGAAAGCTTGCCGCCAAGGAAGACGCCCAGCGTGGCGCCGACACCGTTGAGCAGCAGCACCCAGGGCACCAGGTTCTCGTCGAGGCCGGTGACCTCCAGCAGGGTCGGCGTGATGTAGGTGAACAGGCCGAACTGGCCGATCATCAGCATCAGCATCAGGATCAGCGAGGTCCAGACCTGTTGGCGCGCCAGCACGCGGGCCTCGCTGGCGAGATCGGCGGGCTTGGCCTGATATCCGGCGGCGCGCGGCAAAAGGGCGGCCATGGCAAGGGTCGCCGCCACGCCCAGCGCCCCCATCACCCAGAAGGTCGCGCGCCAGCCCCAGATATTGCCGATCGCCGTGCCGGCCGGCACGCCGATGACGTTGGAAACGGTGAGGCCCGAGAGGATGACGGCAACGGCCATGCCGCGCTGGTCCTTGCGCACCAGGCCGACCGCGACCACCATGGCGACGCCGAAATAGGCGCCATGCGCGACAGCGACGGCAATACGCAGGAGCAGCATCGAGGTGAAGTCGGGCGCCAGCGCGCAGGCCGCCTGGCCTATGGTGAAGGCAATGGCGAGGCCGAGCAGCAGGGTCTTGCGCGACAGCGACTTGGTGGCGAGCGCCAGCAACGGCCCGCCAATGGCGATGCCGCAGGCATAGCCGGAAACGAGATAGCCGGCGGAGGGGACCGAAACGCCGAGGCCCTGCGCCACCTGCGGCAGCACGCCGGCGATGACGAACTCGGTGGTGCCGAAGGCGAAGGCGGCGATGAACAGGGCAATCAGCGGAAGCGACATGGCCGGAAATGGGATCCTCGAATGCAGGCCTCAAACCACGGATGGGCGTTGCCGGCAATCCAGAATTTTTTGTCGCCGGTTTAGCTTTTCTTGACCGGTTCCGTTGTGTCGGCCAGTGGCGTGGCAACCGGGCGGGGCGGTGCCGGCCGGCAGCGGACGGGCCGCTATGTCGCGTTCCTGCGCCCGTAGGGAATCTTCAGCCACGCTCGCTCGTGAAAATAATAGAGCAGCGATTTGGTGAAGACCTCTGTTACGCCTATGGCGGCCGCGAGCTTGACGCTTCCGGTC
This sequence comes from Mesorhizobium sp. B4-1-4, assembly GCF_006439395.2. NCBI lineage: Bacteria > Pseudomonadati > Pseudomonadota > Alphaproteobacteria > Hyphomicrobiales > Phyllobacteriaceae > Mesorhizobium > Mesorhizobium sp. B4-1-4. The sequence continues at coordinate 3,523,466 of NZ_CP083950.1, read as the reverse complement.
ACCACCAACGAGATGATTATCGTGTCGACGGTGCCGGTCACGCGCCAGGAAAGCGCCTTGGCGAAACTGCGCGAATGGGTATCCATCGATTTCCTCCCGGTGGCATCAGATGCTTAGCCGACGGATGGCAGGATGAGCAAAGACTAATTTTGCCGTTGAAGCCGGGATGACGCAACCTTGTTCCAAGTTGATGCCTTTGCGGCAAAAAGCTTGCGCCTCAGCTCGCCTTCAACCTCGACCCGGTGAGCAGGCCGCGCTCTTCGAGGACGGGATAGGCCATCGATGCCAGCAGCGAGTTGATCTGCTTGAGATCGCGGATGGTGTCGAGGTGGATCGAGCTGGTTTCGACGCTTTTTGCGGTGCCTTCGCGCAGCCGCAGGAAATGGCTGGCGCTGGTTTCCTTCTCGCGGTCGCGCAGCTGGTCCTTCTCCAGCACCAGCTGACGGGCCGTTTCGGGGTCGCGCGAGACCAGCACGTTGAAGGCGAGCCGCGCATTGGCCAGCACCGAGCTGTGGAAGGCGCACAATTCGCTCCAGCCTTCGTCGGTGAATTCCAGCCTGCGATCGAACTTCTTCTTCACATGCACCAGCATGTTGCGAACGATGATGTCACCGACCTGCTCGAGCTTGACGCAGGCGCCAATCAGCTCCTGGCAGCGCAGCGACTCGTCCTCGGTCAGCGGCATCTTGGTGACCTTGGCGAGGTAGAGTTTTATGGCCGCGTGCTTGCGGTCGACGCGGTCGTCGAGGGCGGCAAGCGCCTTGATCTTGTCGGTGTCGGCGTCCTCATAGAGCTCGATGATGCGTTTCAGCATGATCTCGACCGTCTCGCATACCCGCACCACCTCGCGGGTGGCGTTGGCCAGCGCCTGGCTCGGCACGTCGAGCGCGCTCTCGTTGAGCGCCGAGAGTTCGGTGACGTCGAGCGAGGCCGCCGGCGCCGGCTTGGCGCCGAGCGCCACGATCTTCTCGGAAGCGCGGTAGACCAAGCTGGCCAGCGGCAGGCCGGCGAGCAGGATGATGACGTTGAACAGGATATGGGCGTTGACGATCTGGTCGGCCGCCATGGTGCCGAGAAAGCCGACATGCGGCCTGAAGATCATGAACAGCACCAGCATGACCAGCGACCCAAGCCCGCGCATCAGGAGATTGCCGATCGGCACGACGCGTACGGCGGGGCTGGCCGAGCGGGTCAGCATCGGCGCGATGATCGAGGAACCGAGATTGACGCCGAGGATGAGGACGATGCCGAGCTCGGGCGTGATCAGGCCGCGGCCAGCCAGCGTCGCCATCAACAGGACTGCCGCGATGCTCGACTGGAACAGCCAGGTGATCAGCGCCGCCAGCAGATAGGCGGTGATGGAATCGCTGGAGAAGTAGTTGATGATGACCGGCATGAGCTGGCTGTTGCGCAACGGCTCCGAGGCCTGGCCGATCATTTCCAGCGACAGGATCAAAAGGCCGATGCCGACCAGGATGCGGCCGGTCTGGCGCCAGTCGCGCCGCTCGGTGGCCATGAACATCACCGTGCCGGTGATCAGGCAGAGCGGCACCAGCAGTGTCAGATCGAACGTCAGCAGCTTGACCACCAGCGCCGAGCCGATCTCGGCGCCGCGCACCGCCAATTGGCCTGCGGCGCCGGAGACGATGCCCGAGCCGGCGAAGGAGCCGACCAGCAGAGTGACCGCGGTGGAACTCTGCAGCGCGATCGCCAGGCCCGTTCCGGCCAGCACGGCCATGATCGGGTTGCGCATGGTGGCGCGCAAGCGATGGCGCAGCATGTCGCCATAAGCACGCTCGACGCCGGTCTTCACCATGCGGGTGGCAAACAGCATCAGTGCGACGGCGCCGGCCAGATGCAGCAGGACGACGGAGCCGGTCACTGCCGCGCCTGTATGCGAACAGGGCGCGCGGTGCGGGAGACGCGGCGATCGGGGGAATAAGCGGGAGTACGAATCATGGTCATGGCAGCCGTGAACAATAGCCGGAATACTTTAGCCGGATAATAAAATTTTGTCGATTTCAAGGGGCTGTCGCGGCGCGACAGGCCGTGTCGGGAAATGGACGGGGTGCGCAAAGGTTGCATGCCGGTCCACGGCATCAGCCGGGTTTGCCGGGCTTCTGGCTGTTGCCTTTGCGGTAATGTTCAACTCGCCGGCGTAAATGGAGGAATTCATTACGCAATTGTAATGGAGGCGTTCAGTTTCAGTTCATCCGCTGGCGGCTACTCCTCGGGCATCGACAACCAAGGAGACTTCTGATGAAACGCATTATCCTTTCCAGCCTCGCCTTCTCGATGCTGGCCGCCACGTCGCTCACCGGCCAGGCGGCGCCGATGAACGCACCGGTCGCGCCGCAGTCGACCTACACAAAGGCCGATTGGCAGAAGCCCGGCAGGCATGTCGAGAAGCGTGTCGTGAAGAAGAAGGTCGTCGTGAAGCGCAACCATTGGCGCAATGGCCAGAAATATTCCAGTTGGAAGCGCCACCAGCCGATCCGCGACTATGGCCGCTATGGCCTGCGTCGTCCCGGCCGCGGCCAGGAATGGATCCGCGTCGGCAATGACTACGTGCTCGTCGGCATTCTCTCCGGCGTGATCTTCGGCGCCATCGCCGCTCAGTAGGCTCCAGCTCCACGGCAGCTTGCCGGATGTGACAAGAAGGCGGTTCGCAATGGCCGCCTTCTTTTTGGCGTTCATGCCCTTTGCGACCCGTCTCCATGGGCCGAACTGCTTGCACAAAATATCACAATATGCGATATTTTTGAGGTGAAGCGGGTCATTCTTCTCCCTCTGGCCGCCAAGGCGCTGCGGAAGCATCGGGCGGATGCCGAGAGGATCCTGTCGAAGATCGAAACCTATGCCCACGACGCGAGCACGCTTGCAAACAGTGTCAAGGCTCTGCAGGAATCGACCGCTCTGCGTTTGAGGGTCGGTGACTATCGGGTCATTTTCGAGGAGACAGACCAGGAGATCATCGTCACCAAGATTGGGCCACGCGGATCTGTTTATGATTGAAGGGATGCGAGGATGAACAACATTGCCTATGTCACGACGCCCGGTGGCGAGGAATTAGCCATCCTGCCGCGCAGCGAGCTTGAGGCGTTGCGGGACTCATTGGACCACGCACAGGCGTTGGGTGGCTTTCGCGCAGGCCAGATACCAGGTTTGACCACGGATGAAGCGCGGGCTCTGGTGGCGGCGACTTCTCCGCTTGCCTTCTGGCGCAAATATCGCAAGCAGACCCAGGCGGTTCTCGCGACTTCCGTCGGTGTCACTCAGAACTATCTTTCGGAAATCGAGAACGGAAAACGTGGCGGCGATGTCGCGCTTTGGCTGCGGCTGGCCCGAGCGCTTGAACTGCCGGTGGAAAGTTTGGTCGACGAAGGCGATTGATCGGCAATCGCCGCAATTGCCCATCTCTTAGCCTGTTAAAAGACCTGGCCTGTGGAAACCGGGTATGGCCCCTATTGGGGGTCGTCGGATTTCGCCGGCATGATTATATGGTGGGGAAACGAGTTTCCTGATGCGCTTTCCGCCCGCCTTCCTCGACGAGATACGCGACCGCGTGCCGATTTCACAGGTTATCGGCCAGCGCGTCGCGTGGGATCGCAAGAAGACCAATGCGTCGCGTGGCGATTATTGGGCTTGCTGTCCCTTCCACGGCGAGAAGAGCCCGTCCTTCCACTGCGAGGACAAGAAGGGGCGTTATCACTGTTTCGGCTGCTCGGCCTCGGGCGACCATTTCAAATTCCTGACCGAACTCGAAGGGTTGAGCTTTCCCGAGGCGGTCGAGACGATCGCCGACATGGCGGGCGTGCCAATGCCGGTCCGCGACGCGCAGGAGGAGCGGCGCGAGAAGGAACGCGCCAGCCTGACCGATGTCATGGAAATGGCGACCGCCTTCTTCCAGGAGCGCCTGCAGGGACCAGAAGGCGCAAAGGCGCGCGCGTATCTGCGCGACCGCGGGTTGACGCCGGCGACCCAGCATTCGTTTCGGCTCGGCTTCGCGCCGGACAGCCGCAATGCGCTGAAGGAGCATCTGGCGGCAAAGGGCGTGCCGAAGGCCGATATCGAGGCCTGCGGGCTGGTGCGGCACGGCGACGACATCCCGGTGTCCTACGACTGGTTCCGCGACCGCATCATGTTTCCGATCCCGGATTCGCGCGGCAAGATCATTGCCTTTGGCGGCCGTGCGCTGGCGCCCGACGCGCCGGCCAAATACATGAACTCGCCCGACACCGAGCTCTTCCACAAGGGCAATGTGCTCTACAATTTCGCCCGCGCCCGCAAGGCGCTGGCCAAGGGCGGCGCGGTTATCGCGGTCGAAGGCTATATGGACGTGATCGCGCTGGCGCAGGCCGGTTTCGAGAATGTGGTCGCGCCGCTCGGCACCGCGCTCACCGAGAACCAGCTTGAACTGTTGTGGCGCATGGCCAACGAACCGGTTCTGTGTTTCGACGGCGACAAGGCCGGGCTGAAAGCGGCGTGGCGGGCCGCCGATCTCGCACTGCCATCGGTACAGGCGGGGCGCTCGGCGCGCTTTGCGCTGCTGCCGGAAGGCAAGGACCCCGACGACCTGGTCAAGGCCGAGGGACCGGACGCATTTCGCGCCGTGCTTGCCGACGCACGGCCGCTGGTCGACCTCCTATGGATGCGCGAGACGGCGGGCGGCGTCTTCGACACGCCGGAGCGGCGAGCGGAACTTGAAAAGACGCTGCGCGAGCTGACCAGTCGCATCCGAGATGAGAGCCTGCGGTACCACTATCAACAGGAGATGCGCGAGCGGGTGCTGAGCTTCTTCGGCTCCCAGCGCGTTTCCCGCCAGGGCCGCGACAACGGCCGGCCAGGAGCGCGCGGCCAGGGCAAGGCGGCCGCGCCCGGCGGACAGTTCGCCAAGGGCGGCGGCCGCATCGCCATCACCGAAAGTCTCGGCCAGTCGGCGCTGGTCAAGCGCGGCGAGGGGATGTCGGTGCGCGAGGCGACGATCATCGTGGCGCTGGTCAACCATCCGGCGCTGATCGACGAGAATTTCGCGCATGTCGAGTTTCTCGATCTCGCCAATTCCGACCTGAACCGGCTGCACGCGGCCATCCTCGACGCGATGGCGCATGACATGGCCAATGACCGCCACGCCGTGGTGGCGACGATCGAGCGCGCCGGCTGCGCCGAGATATGGGAACGCGCCGTAGGCCTGATCCGGCGAGCGCGGCAATGGCCGGCGCTGGAGACGGCGGCGCTCGAGGATGCCCGCGACGCTCTGAACCAGGCACTGCACTTGCAGCGTAGCGCGCGCACCTTACATAAGGAGCTGAAACAGGCGGAAGCGGCTCTCGAAGCGGATCCTTCGGACGAAAACTTCCGCCATCTGATCGAAATTCAGGCGCAATTTCAGGATGTACAAGCGACGGAAGCGCTGATCGAAGGGTTCGGCGTATCGTCGGGCAGGGCCGGGCGAGCCTAAGTGCAAGCGGGTACAGAATGAGGGTGTGGCCGGGCTTCCCCAGGAAGCCGGGCGCGCTAAGTCGGGTAATTGATTCGCTTTTTTCATGCGAATCATGCCAGAGGCGCTTGACCTTCCGGCAGAATGGCGGAATCAGGACGATTCGAAACGTCAATCCGCACCCGTGTCGACGGGAAGTGCAGCGATAAGAGGTCCTGGTCACTGGACAGGCAGACAGCCTGCCACAGATATCAGGGTTAATCTGGACTTAATGCATGTCGCCCAAAAGTGGAAACCGGTTTTGGGGCGACGACATGCACCAAACAAAGAGTGGATGCAGTTCGTGGCCCGGGTGAAGCGCGTTTAGAAAAACGAGCATATCCAATTTGACTGGTCCGACAGCTTACGTGGCCCGATGCCCGGCCGCTAGGAGAAGATAAAGACTATGGCGACAAAGGAAAAGGAAGAGGTCGAGACCGAACGCGAGGGCGCCACCGATGGGCCTCTGCTCGACCTTTCCGATGATGCTGTCAAGAAGATGATCAAGGCCGCCAAGAAGCGCGGCTATGTTACGATGGACGAGCTGAATTCGGTGCTGCCTTCCGAGGAAGTGACCTCCGAGCAGATCGAGGACACGATGGCGATGCTGTCCGACATGGGCATCAATGTCGTCGAGGATGACGAGCAGGGCGAGGAGGCCGAGGCCGGCGACACCGCGGCGGATGCCGAGGAAGACGCCAACGAACTGGCCGAGCAGACCGGCACCGCGGTAGCCGCCACCACCACCAAGAAAGAACCGACCGACCGTACCGACGATCCGGTTCGTATGTACCTGCGCGAGATGGGCTCGGTCGAGCTTCTGTCGCGCGAGGGCGAAATCGCGATCGCCAAGCGCATCGAGGCCGGCCGCGAGACGATGATCGCGGGCCTGTGCGAGAGCCCGCTGACCTTCCAGGCGATCATCATCTGGCGCGACGAGCTCAACGAATCCAAGATCCTGCTGCGCGAGATCATCGATCTTGAAGCCACCTATGCCGGCCCCGAGGCCAAGCAGGCGCCGGTGGTCGAGCGCGTCGAGGAAGCGCCCAAGGCTGATGAGAAGCCGCGCCGCGGGCGCGACGATGAAGACGACATCACCAATGTCGGTGTCGACACGCGCGGCATCGGGGACGACGACGAGGAAGACGAGGACGAGGCCAGCCTGTCGCTGGCGGCGATGGAAGCTGAATTGCGTCCGCAGGTGATGGAGACGCTCGACGTCATTGCCGACACCTACAAGAAGCTGCGCAAGCTGCAGGACCAGCAGGTCGAGAACCGTCTGGCCGCCGCCGGCACGCTGTCGCCCAGCCAGGACCGCCGGCTGAAGGAACTGAAGGACCAGCTGATCAAAGCGGTGAAGTCGCTGTCGCTCAACACGGCGCGCATCGAGGCGCTAGTCGAGCAGCTCTACGACATCAACAAGCGCCTGGTGCAGAACGAGGGCAAGCTGCTGCGCCTCGCCGAAAGCTACGGCGTGCGCCGCGAGGAGTTCCTGAAGGAATATCAGGGCTCGGAGCTCGATCCCAACTGGACGCGCTCGATCGGCAATCTGACCTCGCGCGGCTGGAAGGAATTCACCAAGAACGAGAAGGATGCGATCAAGGACCTGCGCGCCGAGATCCAGCATCTGGCCACCGAAACGGCGATCTCGATCCTGGAATTCCGCAAGATCGTGAACCAGGTGCAGAAGGGCGAACGCGAAGCCGCGATCGCCAAGAAGGAAATGGTCGAGGCCAATCTGCGCCTCGTCATCTCCATCGCCAAAAAGTACACCAATCGCGGCCTGCAGTTCCTCGATCTGATCCAGGAAGGCAATATCGGCCTGATGAAGGCGGTCGACAAATTCGAATACCGCCGCGGCTACAAGTTCTCGACCTACGCGACATGGTGGATCCGGCAGGCGATCACCCGTTCGATCGCCGACCAGGCGCGCACCATCCGCATTCCGGTGCACATGATCGAGACGATCAACAAGATCGTGCGCACCTCGCGCCAGATGCTGCACGAGATCGGCCGCGAGCCGACGCCGGAGGAATTGGCCGAAAAGCTCGCCATGCCGCTGGAAAAAGTGCGCAAGGTACTGAAGATCGCCAAGGAGCCGATCTCGCTCGAAACCCCTGTGGGCGACGAGGAGGATTCGCATCTGGGCGATTTCATCGAGGACAAGATGGCGATCCTGCCGATCGACGCGGCGATCCAGGCCAATCTGCGCGAGACCACCACGCGCGTTCTGGCGTCGCTGACGCCACGCGAGGAGCGCGTGCTGCGCATGCGCTTCGGCATCGGCATGAACACCGACCATACGCTGGAAGAAGTCGGCCAGCAGTTCTCGGTCACCCGCGAGCGTATCCGCCAGATCGAAGCCAAGGCGCTGCGCAAACTCAAGCATCCGAGCCGGAGCCGCAAGCTCAGAAGCTTCCTCGACAGCTGAGGCGGGTTCTATCTGTCACGAGAATCAAGGGCGCCAACTGGTGCCCTTTTTCGTTTCAGGCGGGTTGGCTTCTACAGGGGCACGTTCAGCCGCGTCCCCTTGACGACGATGCCGCCCCGGTCGCCGATCTCGATTGAGCCATAACGCTGCCTGAAGCAATCGGGCAGCGGGCGGTCGCCGGGCATTGACAGCCACAGGCGCAGCATATGGCGCCGCTTGTCCGGATCCGGCCAATCCCGAAAACCCATGCGGTCGTGAAGCAGCGAATGATTGTACACGAACTGCATGTCGCCGGGCCGTAACCGCATCGACAGGTTCAGCTTCGGGTCATTGGCAAGGCTGTCGAAGAGATCCAATGCTTCGACATGCGCAGCACTCAGCCGCATGGCATCCGGGAAGCGCTGCGCGCTGTCGATATACTGGCGCTGATAGATTCCGGTCAGCAGCCCCGCATGCCAGTTGAGGACCGGGATTTCGAAGTAGGGCTTTTGCCCTTCCGGTATCTCGCCGCGCCGGTCGGTGGCAATCGGATCAAACAGCAGCCGGACCAGATCAGGTCGCCTTTTGCGCATCTCGTTGTAGATCGTCACCGTGCTTACCAGCAGGGACTCGCCGCCTTGCATGGCATCTTCCAGGCAGAGCAGGCCGACGACATCGGCGGAGTCGGTGTGGAACGTCTGGCGCTCCGAGGTCTGGTAGATGCGTGTCGTGGCGTTCTTCGCGTCGGCGCCTATGTCGCGGACATGACCGAGTATATGGCCCTGGGCGTTCTGGGACCGAGCGCTTCCCAGATGGGCGCCAACTCCGCAGAAGATCGTTGCCGCCATTTGCGCGGAGTATCCTTCGACCGGGAGACCGCGAAGCACCTCGAACCCTATGCCGGCGATCAGTTTTTCGCGAAGGGCGGCAAGATGGCCAGCAAGCCGGGGCAAGGGGAAATCAGCCTTGGTCAGACCGCCGATATCGTGCGAACCGGCAAGAAAGCCGGTTGCGGCGGCTTCCAGCTCCGCGACGTCCTTCGGGTCCAGTTCGACCAGCCATCGTTCAGGATGCTTCGCCATGTCCTCGCCGGTCCACGCGGCGGGAATTTCGATCCGTTCCGGCGGCAGGTCTGTTGTTTTGCGCATGAAGCTCTCCTGCGGCTGGACTGGGCCTCGGATGTTGGCCGGTGTTTGCCGTGTCCGACGGCCACGGCGGAGACTGCCGCAATCAGGCGGGTTTTTAAACCGGCTTTGCTTGATCGCCGCCGACTGATTTGTGGCCGTCGCCATGCCAGCGCCTTTGTGTCGGTTGGCACGAGGACTCGGCAATACGGTGCCGGCGCGGTAGTGCTTGCGGGACGCTGGCAGCGGGAGGATAATCTGGTGACGGATGCATTTTCTGGGCGTCAACCCCGGAAGCCCGCCCCGGTCGAGGCCGTCCTTTTTTAGCGGTCTCAATGCCGTGCTCCGTGGCCCGGAGAGAGGTGTGCCATGACGACTTACATCGTGCTGATGAACTGGACCGAGCAGGGCGCGAAAAATGTGCGCGACTCGCCCAAGCGGCTGGACGCCGCCAAGAAGCAGCTCGGCGAGATGGGTGGATCGTTCAAGTCGTTCTACCTGACCATGGGCGAATTCGACATGGTGTCGGTGGTCGAAGCGCCTGATGATGCGGTGCTCGCCCGTTTCGCGCTGATGCTGGGCTCGGGCGGCAGCGTCAAGACGCGCACGCTCAAGGCGTTCCCGGAATTTGCTTACCGCGAGATCATCTCCTCGCTCGGATGAATCCATCGGCAGGTTCTCGAAGTCGATGGTCATTGGCGACGCCTTGCCGCAGACAAGGCGCTTCGCCGTGACAGGGTGCGGCCGAGGGGGGATCGCGATGAAGATATCGGCTGCCGGCCTGGCCGCATTGTCCTTAGTGCCGATCGACGTCGGCGCTGCCGTGCAAAAGCCGGTCGGCATGGCCAATCCGGCATCCGTCCATTGCGGCGGAGTCGGCGGGCGCCTGGCGATGAGGAAGGATAGGGCCGGCAATGAATATGGATTTTGCCGCCTGCCCAACGGACGCCTGTGTGGGGAGCGGGCGCTGTTTCGCGACAACAAACGCGTCGGGCCGAAGACGGCGATGCGCGGCAAGTGAGCCCTGACAGGATCACGCCTTTGCTGACTGTCTGGTACAACACACATTGTCCGGTCTGCGATGCGGGCATCGGCAGGCAGAAGCGGCGGCTGATCGAAGCGGTCAAGGCCGGACGGATCGAGTTTCGCGACATCAACCTCGAGCCGGCGGCGCTTGCCGGACATGGCGCCTCGCTGGAGGACATCCGCCGGCGGCTGCATGCCACCGATGCGCAAGGCCGGTTGCTGGTCGGCGCCGACGTTGCGATTGCAGTGTGGGCGATGACACCTGGCGAGGGCTGGCTGGCGGGATTGTTTGGCAATCCGATCGCCTTGCCGCTGACCCGTCTTGCCTATGATCGCTTCGCCGACCTGCTCTATGCCTGGAACCGGCGCAAGGGGCGGTGGTAGCGCCCTGCTGTGAAATCGGGTGAAATCAATGATGGCGGTGCGGACGCATCTGGTTCGGGATGACGCGTTCAAACAGTCCGCCCGCCTCTATCCATGCCCGGGTCGATTTTTCGGCGTCGTCGATCAGCGCGCCAGTGCGGGTGAAATCGTAGGGCGAGCCCACCAGCGGGCAGAGCGAGGGGACAATCGCGTAGTCGATCTCGGCCGGCATGGTGTCGAGTTCGCGCACCAATTGCCGGGCGATCAACAGTGTCAAGGCATGCAGGCCGTTGGCAACCGCGCCTTGCGGCGGCGCGCGCAGATTGCAGGCGAAGCCGGTTGGCAGCACGATCAGCCGGCGCGCGCCGAGGCTGATCGCAACACCGACTGGTGTATTCGAGGTCACCGCGCCGTCGATCAAGAACCGCTCGCCGACCCGCACCGGCGCGAACGCAACCGGAATGGCGCTTGAGGCGGCGATCGCCTCGGCCGCATTACCTTTCGAGATCACCACCGCGTCACCGGAGAAGAGATCGGTCGCGATGATGTGGATCGGGATCGGCGCCTCCTCGAGGTCGCGATAGGGCAGGTTGCGCTCGATCAGATTGCGGATGCCGTGCGAGGCGGACAGAAAATCGCGCCGGGCCGCAAAGCCCAGCATCGACCGCCAACTGACGGGAAACACGTCGTTGCGGGTGATGCCCCGCCACAGGGCCTCCAGCCGAGCGACGGTCTCCATTGTGCCGGCGGCGGCGTAGTAGGCGCCGTTGATGGCGCCGACGCTGGAGCCGACGACGAAATCGGCGGTCACGCCCGCGGCGACCAGCGCCTTCAGCATGCCGACTTGTACCGCGCCGAAACTGCCGCCGCCCGCGAGCACCAGCGCGACCTTGTCTGTTCCTGATGGCATGGCACGACCTCGTTGCATGGCCCGCCCAAGGGGTTCGCCGGCGTCAGGTCGTTTGTTTCTTGGAATTCTCCCCATGCCAGCACGTCTTCGTGAAGCGCCGCTCGCGCCGGGAAGCCAATTCGCGGCCCAGCCAGACGAGTGAACCGACTGCCACGAGGCCCGCAGCAAAAGCTCCTCAGCCGCGGCATTCAGATACATCGTAAGATATATCTTGACTCGGCGCAGGTGTGCGCCTAATTAAGATATATCGCAAGATAGAACTCAAGGAGCAATCCATGCACAAAGATTTCGGGCGCGGCCATTTCGGCGAGCGCATGTTCATGCATATGGCCGGCAAGTTCGGCGGCCGCGGCGGCGGTTTCGGTTCGTTCGGAGGCCGGGGCGGCGGCGGACGCGGCCCGGGCGACATATTCCGCGCCGGGCGCATGCTGGCCGACGGCGATCTCAAGCTGATCACGCTGTCGCTGCTGGCCGAGGCGCCGCGCCATGGCTACGACATCATCAAGGCGCTGGAAGAGCGCACCAGCGGCATCTACAGCCCGAGTCCGGGCGTGGTCTACCCGACGCTGACCTTCCTGGAAGAGGCCGGCTATGCAGTGTCATCAAGCGAAGGCAACAAGAAGGTGTTCTCCATCACCGAGGCCGGGCAGGCGCATCTCGCCGACAATCGCGAGATGATCGACAGCGTGCTCGAACACCTCGAACGCTTCGGCCGCAAGATGGCCAAGGCCCGGGAATGGTTCGGCTGGAATGACGATAGCGAGGATCGTCGCGGGGGCCGAGGCGGGCGTGGCGACCGTTCGGAGGCGCGCGACGAGTTCCGCGCTATCCGCCACCGGCTGCGCGCCGCGCTGAGCGACATCGTCGATGCCCCGGCCGAAAAGCAGGCCGAGGCCATGAGCATCCTCGAAGCCGCGGCCGAGGCGCTGGAAGCCTTGTCGCGCAAGTAGGGCGAGGGTGCCTGGCATGCAAAGGCTTGGGTTCCTCTCCCCATGAAATGGGGAGAGGTGGCTCGGCGAAGCCGAGACGGAGAGGGGGATGGCGCGGCCCCTGGATGGATTCAGGGTGAAATCGCCAGCGCCGCAGCCCCTTCTCCGACCGCTTCGCGGCCACCTCTCCCCCGCCTTGCGGGGGCGAGGAACCTACGTTCTGCTAAGCCGGCGCCAGTACCCCCACCCGGACCTGCGGTCCGACCTCCCCACAAGGGGGAGGTGGAAGCGGCGGATACCAAAAGCCGGGGAGGCCCGGGCTTTTCTGCGCCGGGGCATGCCGGCATCATTCCTTGCCGACATATTCGCTGATCAGCTTTTCGTTGCGCGCCTTCTCGATCTTGGCGGTGGTCTCGGCCGAGATGCGCTCGTCGGTGCGGTACTTCACAAGGTTCACAAGGCTGCCGGTGAGCAGCAGGATGCCCATGGCCCAGTAGCCCTTGGTCGACAGGTCGACGGGCGCCAGCCACAGCGACAGGCCGAGCATGAAATAGGCCGCACCGACCGAGATGGTGTTGAACATGATGTAGGTCTGATTGGCGTTCATTGGAGTTCTCCGTTGCTTTGACGAGAGTTGGATTGATGGAAGTCAGGTCCGGGAAAGCGGTTCAGTTCATGGTCCTCAGCCGTTCGAGCACGTCCTTGGCGCGCACCTTCACCGCCGGACCATGCCCGGCCTCGGCAAGGCGGTCGCGGATTGCCTCGTGACGCAATTCGCCGTCGATCTCGTCGAGGATGCCGGCCTCCTCGAACGGGTCGCTGGCTCCCTTGATGCGAGCCAGAAGTTCCTCTGCTTCGTTGAGGCTCGCCGAATGGCCGATCGACCTGACGAGCCGTGACTGCGCCTTGCGCTCGGCATCGATGGCGCGGGCCGAGATCATGCCCTGGTTGAGGTCGATGATACGGCGATGCGCCCGCTCCACCGAAGCGCGCATCCGCAAGGTCTTTTCGCCAAGGCTCTGCACGGTGGCGCGGCGGACTTCGCGTTCATTCTCCAGTTCGGCGATGGCCGCGGTAGCGCTTTCGGCCAATCCGGTGTTGCCGGCGGCCAGTGCGCTCAGCGTGCGGGTTTCCAGATCGGCGTGGCGACGGTCGAGCTGGTCGAGGCCGGCCTGCTCGGCGCGCTGGCGCACGATCAGCGTGGCAAGCGTCTGCTTGGCGGCGGCAAGTCCCGCCTCGGCGTCGCGGATGCGTTGCGCCAGAAGGTCGATGGCAAAGCGATCCTTCAGGCCGTCCTCGGCGCGCGCACTGGCGCCGTCGAGCAATGTTCTGATCAGGCTAAGCATATTCTTCTCCCTTCGATTTTCCTGTGAACAACGTTCACAAAGCCAAATATACCAGGAAATGAACATTGTTCAAGCTATTTTTGAACGCTGTTCACGATAGCTCGGACATGGTAAACGAGAGGAGGCCGGATCGTTCGCAACAGCGTTCCGTCCGGCAAGGATGCGCATTCACAGGGAAAAGCATGGCACTGGACAAGGAAGAGACCGGCGAGCGGGTGCTGGCCATTGCCGAGACGCTCATCAACGAGGGCGGCATGGACAATCTGAAGGCGAGGACCATTGCCGAGCAGGCGGGCATCTCCGTCGGTTCGGTCTACAATCTGTTTGCCGATCTCGAGGGGGTGCATCGTGCCGTCAACATGCGGCTGCTGGACCGCCTGGGCGCCGCGGGGGCGGCGGCGATGGCCGACCTCACCAAGCGCGGCATCACCGACGTGCGGCAGCGCCTGCTGGCGTTGGCCGGCGCCTATATGCGCTTTGTCGAGGCGCATCCCGGCAGTTGGCCTGCGCTGCTCGCCTTCAACAGGCGCCGCCCGACGCTGGCCGAGCCGGATGCCTATGAAGCGCGGCTCGACCAGCTGTTCGACATCATTGCCGCTGTGCTCGCCGGCGGCGACTTCGATCTCGACGACGAAACGCGCCGGGTGGCGGCGCGCACATTGTGGTCAAGCGTGCATGGCATCGTCACCAGCGGCTACGCTGCGAAATCCGTGCGACGGCAGGCGGACGAGATCGAGCGGCAGGTGGACCTCCTGGTGACCGTCTTCATCAGGGGGCTGGAACGCGGCGGTACATTCGCGCATGCTGGGCCAACAGCGTCGTGAATCGCCAACAAGAAGCGGTTTGCAGGGGCGAACAAGGAGATTTGAGCCATGTCTTTTCTGAAGCGTCTTTTCGGCGGCGGCGGTGAAGCGGCCGAGCCCAGAAGTGCCGTACCCGCCAAGCAGGTCGAGCACAAGGGTTTCCTGATCAGCGCCACGCCCTACAAGGCCGAGGGCCAGTACCAGACCTGCGGCGTCGTCTCCAAGGAAATCGACGGCGTGATGAAGGAACACAAATTCATCCGCGCCGATCGCTTCGCCGGCCTCGACGACGCTGTCGACATCTCCATCAAGAAGGGTATCCAGCTGGTGGATGAACAGGGCGATCGGATGTTTGGGTAAAGCGGGCCGGTCGCGGCAGCGATCGTCGGCATTGCGCTGCAAGGGCAGTGCTAGACGGCAGTTCTTGCTGGAAAGCGCGCCAAGGCATCGCGGGGAATGGCTGGATTTTTGGACCACCGAATCCGGCATCCAGGTCGTCGGCATCTTCCGCGACAGATGCAGCGATAAGGTAATCGCCGCGGCGGCGCTCCAGTAGCGGATCAACGTCTCCGCCCTCGATCCAGTACCGCCACGGCAGCGAGCAACACGGTCTGGTCACGGGCTTCGCGGCCGCCGATGCGCAGAGAACCGAGAAGACGATGCGAGAGTTTCGTGCGCTGAAGGCCCAATTCTCGTAAACGGATAATCCCGGGTTAGAGCCCCGGGATTATGTATTGTTTTGACGTGGCCTGGCGTCCGGCAGGCGCTATCCGCGCTTCTTGATGACGCCGTACAGCACGTTGCGGTTCTCGCCAAAGTACACCTGCGCATCGACGGTGTTGCGGTCGACGCTGGCATTGATGATGTTCCACATATCGGCTTCCGTGCGCAGCAGCAGAACCCAGTCCATGAACGTCTCCCAATACCCCGCGCCGGAAGCGCCTTCGGCGTAGTTCGCGAACAGGAATGTCCCGTTCGGCTTCAGCATCTGCAGGCAGGTCTTGGTGAGCTTCACCGCGACGTTGTGCTGGAGATAGTCGTAAAGGCCGGAGGCGTAGATGAAGTCGAACTTGCCCAGTTTGTGGCCCCTGGTGAGCAGGGTTCGCACCGAACCGTCGATAGCCTCGACGGCGGTGCCCTGGAAGTCGCGCGCAATCAGTCCGACGCTCTGGGGGTCCTGATCGAGCGCGACCCAGCGCTTGAGGCGGCCTTCGGCCAGGGCAGCCGAGCGATTGGCCTCCCGCAAATGGCCGGCCGCGATCGCGAGAACCTCCGTTTGCGGCCCATTTTTGTCTGCAATCTCATCGACATAGCGGGTCAAAAGATCGCGCCGTTCCCGTGCTGCGATGGACGAGGGCACGTCCTTGGTATGGTTATAGAGTGCCTTGCCGATCTCCGAGGCGTTCGCCACGCTTTCGGCCACATGCGGATCGCAATAGATGTAGTCGAGCAACTGCGCGTCGCCTGAATAACCTCTGGGCTTGGTGAAAGACCAGCGCGTAAGCGGATCCTCGAGGAAATATTTCACGACTGGGTGGTTCTGCACCACCGGTATCAAGGCTTGCCAAACGTCGCGATGAACCTTGGAGCGCGTCGCGCTGAGGTACGACGTCAGACGACGAATGATCTCGGCGGGGTCCTTGTGTTGCTCGATCTGCTGCTGTGTCGCGTGGAGTATGAGTGCAAGCTCGGCGCGAGCGGTTTCGAAAGCTTCGCTGTAATGCTCGATCTTTCCTCGAGGTAGCCCGTCGGCAATCAGCTCGGCAGTAATCAGGCTTTTGCCGTCAAAGACAGTTTGCACACGGATGCTCCATAGTTAACAGTTAGTTAACTTATTGCGTAGAATGCTCCATTTGCCAATGTCGGCTCGCGAGCATTCTATCGATATGATTAATTTCTCGCTAACCATGTCAATTCTTTGGGGTTTTTAAGGAGCGACTCCGGGTTCGAGTTAACGGAAACTTGTCCTGCATCATTGCATTTGACTGCGCGGGCAAAACATGTCGCACCCAAGGAGTCGGTCTGCGTTGGGGGCAGAAGCTGCAAACGAATTCGGATCGCGAAATCCCCTTCAGCCGGGATTTGTGAACGAGCGCGTGTCATCCCGAGTGGCCGATGTGGTGGATTCGGAACCGCACGATCCGCGCCAGGAGTTGGGGGCGGCCGAACTTCGTATCCTTTACCGCAAGGAAGCTGAAGCAACGCGAAGAGTGGAAGCCAGGCCAGGGCTTTGGATCGCCGTTGCCATCTATCTGCTGTTTTCGGCAATGGATCTGCTGCTCATTCCAGACGTGGCAGCCTACACGATCGAGGCGCGCTTTGCGGTCGGATTGGCAGCGCTTTTGACCTTGGAGGCGCAGCTTCGCCGGGGAGTCGGAGCAGAATGGCTTGATGTAACTTGCGCTGCGGCCATTATATTTGGCTACCTTGGTTGGTTATGTCCAACGATTTTGTCCGCAGAGAAAGAGAGCGTTTCTTATTATATGGTCTTCGGCACCATTTTTATGATGGGCGCAAACCTTTTCTTTACATTTCGATTTAAGCTGTCTGTTGTAACTTCCGCTATAATATTGTTCTTACTGTTCATTGTTAATTATTTCGTTCCTTCTACTCCGACGTACAAGCTAATATTAGCCATTTTCTATATTTCATGCTTCACGTTCACCTCATATGTGAACTGGAAGCTGAACGAAGAGCGTTACAACGTCTTCCTGAATGCCCTGGAAGCCAAAATTCAGCACAGGGAGGCCACCGAGCGCGGCAAGGCGCTGCTCAGGCTGTCGCGGACGGATCCGCTTACAGGTCTGGAGAACCGGCGGGCGATCGACGAGAAGCTGCGGGACTACTGGAGCGACTGGCAGAAGCTTGGCGCAGGTTTTGCTGCGATCCTGATCGACGTGGACTTCTTCAAGAAGTTCAACGACTGCTACGGCCATCAGGAGGGCGACTGTTGCCTGATCCATGTCGCCAACGCCCTCAGCGATCTGATCAAGGGCTATGATGGTTCGATCGGGCGCTATGGCGGTGAAGAATTCATCGTCCTGGCGCGCATGGACAAGAAGGACCAGGTCGCGGATCTCGCGGAAGCCATTTGCCGCACGGTGGAGAACCTGGCGCTTACCCACGAACTGCGGCGGGACGGTATTTCGATCGTGACGGCGAGCGTTGGCGCTGCCTTCACCAGGAAGCAGTCCGGCGCCAAGCTGGAGAAGATCATCCACGAGGCGGATCGCGCGCTCTATCTGGCAAAGGCCAGCGGCCGAAACTGTGCCCGGCTGTTCGATCCAACCGATCCCCAGAGCAGCGACGAGAGCGAGAATCTTGCGGCTTTGCTGAAGATCGCGATCGGCCAGGATCTGGTTTCGCTCGTCTATCAACCTATCCAGGATGTCAAATCGGGAAGGCTCGAGGCCGTGGAGGCGCTGATGCGCCTCAAAATGCTGGACGGCACCCTGGTTCCGCCGAGCCTGTTCATTCCCGTCGCGGAACGCACTGGCGCGATCCTGGAACTCGGGCGCTGGGCAATAAGGACCGTGTGCACCGAGCTTCTGGCTGGCGATCACGTCCGTGTCGTCAGCGTCAACGTCTCGCCGATCCAGCTCAAAACGCCCGGCTTCGCTGCATCGGTCGCGACCATCCTGGGCGAGACCGGCGTAACCGGCAACAGGCTGGCCTTCGAAATCACCGAAGGGCTGGAAATGGAGATGCACTCGGACATCCTGCGGTGCATCAGCGACCTGAAGCTGTTGGGCATCAAGATATGGCTTGATGATTTCGGGACCGGTTTCGCCGGCCTTTCGTGGCTTCGTCTGATCGATTTCGATACGGTGAAGATCGATCGTTCGTTCCTTCACGACTGCGCCACGCCCAAGGGCATGGCCATGCTGCAGGACATCATCGCCCTGGTCCGAAATCGCGGCCACAAGATCCTGGTCGAAGGGGTGGAAACCGAACAGCAGATGGGCCTCATGCGCGAATATGGCATAGACAAGGTCCAGGGCTTTCATGTTGGTCGCCCGATTCCGGCAGCGAATTTCCAGGCAAAGCGGGCCATCCAGAAACGCGCATTTCCGGTTCTCAAGTCCGCGTAGCGACAGGCCAGGCGGTGGCGTCATGCCACCGCATTCCTCAACCTGGCACTCGAGCCGATCCTACGATCTCGGCCGCTCGGGGCTGCTCTTGCAAGCGCTTGTCAGATCGGCAGTTCCAGCGTGTATTTGATCGTCTGGCTGGGGACGTCGGTCTTGACGTTCTGGACGCCCCTGATGCGGCTCAGATGCTCCGACTGGAAGCGGCGGTAGTCGTCGATGCTGGCCGCCACCACGCGCACCATGGCGTCGCAGTCGCCCAGCATCAGATAGCATTCCATGACCTGGGGCAGCCTGGCCACCTCGGTGGCGAAATGCTCGATCGTGTCCTCGTCCTGCGCCTTCAGCCAGATGCGGGTGAAGAAGGTGAGGCCCTTGCCGATGCTGGCCGGGTTGAGCACGGCGACATAGCGATCGATGACGCCGGCTTCCTCCAGGAGTTTTACGCGGCGCAGGCAAGGCGAGGGCGACAGGCCGACCTCATTGGCCAGGTCGTTGTTGGCCATGCGGCCGTCTCGCTGCAACGCGCGCAGGATGCGTTTGTCAATGTCGTCAAGCTTCATGGCGTTGAATTCCATTTTCTTTCTGGTTTGCAGCATTCAATGCCGAAATCGGGTGAGAAACAACGATCTTCGCGACCAAATTGCGCAGAAGTGTGGGTATGTTTGGCGCCGGTATCACGAGAGTTCAAACCCAGGGAAGCGGCGGCCGCGAGGCCGGCCGGTGGCAAGGCATGAGCATTTTGCAGACAATCGAAACAGCGGGCGATGGCTCGGGATCGGAACTCCGCCGGGGCGTTGCATCCTGCGCGCCTGTGCTGTTGGGCACCATCCCCTATGCGCTGGTGCTTGGTGCCCAGGCCACCCAGAAAGGATTGAGCACGGTCGAGTTGTCCATGATGACGGGGCTGAATTTCGCCGGCGGATCGGAATTCGCGGCGATCCAGTTGTGGACGTCGCCGCCGCACATCCTGCTCATCGTCGCCATCACCTTCCTGGTCAACAGCCGCCACCTGCTGATGGGAGCGGCCCTGGCGCCGTTCCTGCGCGACCTGCCGCGGCGCGAGGTGTTCCCGGCGTTGTTCTTCATGTGCGACGAAAGCTGGGCGCTGGGCCTGGCCGACGCCAAGCAGCGTGCCGCCGCCGGGATCAGGCCGGCCTTCAGCCCGCGCTACTATATGGGCGCGGCGCTGGCGATGTATGTGACCTGGGTGGCCTTCACCACGCTCGGCGCCTTGCTCGGCCCGATGCTTGGCCATATCGAGACCTACGGCTTCGACATGGCTTTCCCGGCCGTCTTCCTGGTGCTGATGCGCGGCATGTGGAAGGGTATGAAAGCGGCGCGGCCCTGGCTGGTGAGCCTCGTAGTGGCCGCACTTGTCTATCTCTTCGTTCCCGGCGCCTGGTATGTCGCGGCGGGCGCGGTGTCGGGGGTGATTGCCGCCTGGCTGATGGCCGTTGATGCATGATCGACATGGCGACCTTTCTCACCATCGTGCTGATGGCCGGCGTCACTTATCTCACCCGGATTGGCGGCTATGTCATGCTGCGCAACCGCGTGCTCGGCGCCCGCGCCACGGCGGTGATGGAAGCCGCACCCGGCTGCGTGCTGATTTCGGTCATCGCTCCAGCCTTCGTGTCACGAAATCCGGCCGATCTCCTGGCGCTGGCCATCACCTTGGTCGCCGCGACGCGGCTCTCCATGCTGCCGACCGTGTTGATCGGAGTGGTGGCGGCGGGGCTGCTGAGGCATTTCATTGGATAGAAAGGCAGCTGCCGGTTTGAGCAGACCTGATCACTCTGGCTCGTAACCCGCGGCGCTGAAGTAGTTGGTGCATTCCCCGGCGGTGAAGCGGGGCAGCGCGTCGCGGGTAGTGTCCCAGAGCTCGGGGATGTTGCGGGCGGCGGCTTTCCCGAGGATCGACTTCAGCTTCGAGAAGGCATTCTCGATCGGGTTAAGGTCGGGGCTATAAGGTGGCAGGAAGAGCATTCGCGCGCCGGCCGCTTCGATCGCTTGGCGGGCGGCGGTGACTTTGTGAGCGGGCAGGTTGTCGAGGATGACGATGTCACCAGTTCGAAGCGTAGGCGCCAGTACCTGCTCGGCATAAGCGGCGAACCATTCCCCCGTCATCGGTCCGTCGAGGACCATCGGCGCAGTCATGCCCGTCAGGCGCAATGCGCCTGTAAAGGTGGTCGTTTTCCAGTGCCCATGCGTCGAAGTCCAGGGACAGCGGCGCTGTTGTCTTCAGCCACGCGGAAAACTAGCAGCATCTCTCTCGGCCTATCCACCAAGTTCGCGAGAAACGGGAACAATTAATGAAAAACGCACGGAATTTTAGCCGGAACGCACACGGTTCTTCCTCGTTTTGGCTCTGAGGGAACCATGAAACGGAGAGAGAACGATGAAAAGGCTTTTGTTACCCGTTATAACAGGCGCGCTTGTTGCCCTGTCTGGCGCAGCTTTTGCCGACACTCCCGTATCCGCCGCTACCAACCTTAACGTTCGAGCCGGGCCGGGCTCGCAGTATCCGGTCATCGGCGTGCTGCGGGCGGGCCAGACGGCCACACTGAACGGCTGCCTGCAAAACTCGAAATGGTGCACCATCGCCGAGGCCGGTGGTCAAGGCTGGATCTATTCCGACTACGTCACCGCAGAATTCGGCGGCAATCGGGTGGTCTTAACCGAGCGGCCGGCCGATTCCGGCATCGCGGTTGTGAAACCTCCTCGCGATCAAGGCGGTAATGCCGGAGCCATCGCCGGTGGCGCTACCGGAGCAATCGCCGGCGCTATCATTGGAGGACCAGTTGGCGCTGCTGTGGGCGGCGCGGCTGGGGTCGTCGGCGGCGGTGCAGCCGGCACCGTGATCAATCCGCCGGAACAGGTGCGCACTTACATCAGCGCGCATCGGGTCAAGCCTGTTTACCTTCAAGGCAAGGTTGTGACCGGCGCGACCCTGCCTGACACGGTGGCCCTACAGAAGATCCCGAACTACCGGTACCGATATGTCTATGTGAACAACCGCCCGGTGCTGGTTGAGCCATCGACGCGCCGCATCGTCTATGTGGCACGCTGAAGCGCCGATCGGTAATGGATACCGACCGTCGGGCGAGCTGCCCGGCGGTCAAGCCGAGGCGGGCTGTTGAGCACAACACAATTGGCGCGGCTGTAGATAGCAATCGCCGTTCACCGTAATAAACCAATCTGATTGACGGCACTGGAGGCAGCGCTCAGTGAGGAGCCGCGCTCCGGGAGGCGCGCAGCTTTCCGGCAAGGAGGAGGCCTTGCTGGTGGCCACCGCCTGCTCCAGCCCGCCGCCGGGCCGCAGTCGCTGGACGACGACAGTTCGCCGAAGCGATGAGGGCCTCGCGCGACTCACGCGAGGCCATCATTGCTCAGATTTCAGTTCCCTCGGCCAGCATTAGACTAGTTCACAGGGTCTGCGGCCACTGTTGGGCGGCGTGCAGGACTGTCATCTCAACGGTATCTCTACCTACGCGATAAGGACGATATAGGGAATATCGACCAAAACGAGTTCTCGCGTCGATTTGATACGCCCAACGCGCCCCATGGCCGGCTGCTCGGCGAGCAGCTCCGCCGCCGACAAGATCCGCGCGATGACACGAGCGGCCGTTTCGGGGCTGTCCTTTTCAATGTGCGCGCCGATTTCGTCAAGCCGGCGTAAGGACCGCTTGGTCCAGCGGATTGTCCTGCGGCTCATCGTCAGCCGGTGGGTTTGACGTACTTCGCAATCACGGCGGCCAACTCTTGCTCATTGGCAAATTCACCGCGCTCGGCCTCGGCCAATCCCGCCTCTATCTCCGCGAGCTGCCATTCCTGGCGAGCTACAAAGTCCTCAATGGCCTGGGCTGCCATATAGGAGCGCGAGCGATCGAGCTTTTCGGCAAGCCGGTCGAGCCTGTTTGTCGTGTCGTCGGAAAGGCGTACTGTAAAAGCGGTCATAGTTGCGATTCACCTTGGTTCACTGTGACTATTTGTGAACCAAGGTGAATGGTCAAGGTTGCCATATCCTAAGAGCGCGGTCGCTTACTGTTTTCGCGCTGCCGGGGCATCGGCAAGCAGCAAGGCCGTTATTGGACGGCGAAAAAGCAGGCGCGAACGCCTGTTTTTCGGTTCAGATGGCGAGGTGCCTTACGCAGCCGCGGCGACCTGCTGGCTGGCGGCCACCACCGCGTCGACCTTGGCGGTCGCCTTGGCGAGAGCAGCGGTCACCGCGTCAGGGCCCATGCCGACGCCTTCGATGCGGATGACGTCGACATCGGTCATGCCGATGAAGCCGAGCACGGAGCGCAGGTAGGGGATCGCGTGGTCCATCTGCACGGCAGCACCTTCGGAATAGATGCCGCCGGAAGCCAGCACGATATAGACCTTCTTGCCGGTGACGAGGCCCTTGGGACCATTCTCGCCATAGGCAAAGCTCTTGCCGGAACGGGCGACGTGGTCGACCCAGGACTTCAGCGTCGAGGAGATGTTGAAGTTGATGAAGCCAGTGGCCAGGATCACCGTGTCTGCGGCGAACAGTTCGTCCAGCGCCGCGTCGGAAACGCCGACGACTTCAGCCTGGCGCGGGGTGCGGGCTTCGGCCGGCGTGTAGATGCCGGTCGAATAGTCGGCGTCGATGTGCGGCAGCGGGTTGGCGACGAGGTCGCGCACGACGAGCGTGTTCGACGGATCCGCGGCAAGCAGCTTTTCCGCGAATTCGGTGGCGATGCGGGTCGAGTGCGAGGCTGCGCCGCGCGGGCTCGAGGTAACGAGAAGAATGGACATAGCGGGTTTCTCCAGTGGGATGAATTGTCCCGCCAGATATGGGGCTATCAACCAATCAAATAAACTGGTATATTTCCTATACGATCTATCCATAAAATAGATACGATGATGCAGCCCAACCCGACGCTCGACCAGCTTCAGATCCTTGTCGCCGTTGCCGAAACCGGGAGTTTCTCGGCTGCCGGC
The DNA here is from genome assembly GCF_006439395.2 of Mesorhizobium sp. B4-1-4. Taxonomy (NCBI): domain Bacteria; kingdom Pseudomonadati; phylum Pseudomonadota; class Alphaproteobacteria; order Hyphomicrobiales; family Phyllobacteriaceae; genus Mesorhizobium; species Mesorhizobium sp. B4-1-4. Next base: position 3,500,017 of record NZ_CP083950.1, on the reverse strand, counting down.
CGCAAGCTCAACCGGGCGCAATCCGTCATCAGCTACGGCATCGCCAATCTCGAGGCGCAGCTTGGGCTGAAGCTGTTCGAACGCGAGGGCACGCGTGAGCCACAACTGACCGAGATCGGCCGGGCGACGCTGGAGGATGCAAGGCGCATGATCGGCATGCTGCAGCGCATTCGCTCCCGGGTAGACGGGCACCATCACGGGCTGGAGGCCGAGGTGGCGTTGTCGGTCGACGTAGCGTTGCCGTCTCCGGTGCTGGTGCGGGTGCTCAAGGCGTTCGAGGCGCAGTTCCCCGCGGTGATGCTGCGCCTGCATATCGGCTCGCTCGGCCTTATTCCCGACTACGTCGTCAATGGACAGGCCGATCTCGGCATCGGCGGTCTTCTGGGCGACGTCGACGTGCATCTCGTGCGCATCGGCTTCATGTCCATGGTGCCGGCCGCGGCACCCAACCATCCGCTGGCGCTGCTGCCGAAGCCGGTGGCGCTCGAGGATGTGCGCGAACACACGCAACTCGTCGTCATCGACCAGTCCGAGCGCACCAAGGGGCGCGACTACGGCGTCTTCGCCTACCGCACCTGGCGGCTGACGGACATGCGCACCAAGCACACGCTGATGCGCGCGGGGCTGGGCTGGGGCGGTCTGCCGCGATGGCTCATCGCCGAGGATTTGGCGAATGGCCGGCTGGTTGAGCTCGATCTCGAACCCTACAGGGAGGTGAGTTCGCCGCTTTATGCCATGCATCGCGTCGACCGCAGCCCGAAACCGGCGGCGGCCTGGCTGATCGACCAGTTCAAGCGACAGCTGGGCTGCTTCAACGAATTCGAGCCGGGCGAGGTGCCGGAGGATGAGCCCGAGATTGGCAACGCGCAGAGTTGAGGTTCGTCTTCTTTGACGGAAGCGCGACATCTCGCCGTGTCGACGCCGGCACCCACCCGGCCCTGCGACTTCCCACAGGAGAGGTTGTTTCCCGTCAGGCCCGGGACAGACCGTCGATCAGCGCCAAAAGGACGACCCGGTAGTCCTTGTCGGATCCACCTGCCTCGATGGCGAGAGCCGCCCGGTCAAAAGCCGAGGCGAGCAGGGCGGTAAGCGCCTCCACCGGCAGCGTCTTCATAGATCGCTCGCGCATTGCCGCGACCAGGCCTTCGCGCAGCGAACGGCTGCCGTGTCGGTTGTCGATCGCATCCATCTCGGCACGGCCGAGCACGGCCGGCCCGTCAAGCAGCAAGAGCCGTGTGCGGCCGGACACGCGCATGGCGGCGAGATAGGCATCCGAACCTGCGATCAACGCATCGCGGGCGCTGAGCGAGGGCGGTGACGCCTGCCCGATCTCCTCGGCCACCGCCTGCGCCTCCTGCTCGACCACGGCGGCAAACAGCGCCTGTTTGTCGGCGAAGTGATGGTAGAGCGCGCCGCGCGTCACGCCGGCGGCGGCGACAATCTCCGGCGTGCCGGTCTCGGTATAGGATTTTTCCGTAAACAGCCTTCGCGCCGCCGCGATGAGATCGCCGCGTGTCGCTTCGGTGCGGTCGCGGTTGGAGCGGCGTCCGGACTCCTGTTGCATACATGCAGCCTGTACGTTAATTGCGTTTACCTGCAGACTGTATGTTAATCGACAGGAGAGTGAAAGATGAAGATATCAAGCTATTACCCCGTGCTGATGACCGGCGACGTCGCCGGCACAGCCGCCTTCTATGTCGAGCACTTCGATTTCCAGCCGCTGTTTACGAGTGACTGGTACGTGCATCTGCAGTCGGTCGACAGCAAGCGGGTCAATCTCGGCATCGTCCAGGGCGACCATGAAACAATCCCGCGGGAGGGACGGGGCCGCGCCTCGGGCCTGCTGATCAATTTCGAGGTTGCGGATCCCGACGCCGCCTATGCGCGCGCCACCGCCGCCGGACTGCCGATCCTGCGTTCCCTGCGCGACGAGCCCTTCGGCCAACGCCATTTCATCACCACGGACCCCAATGGGGTGCTGATCGATGTCATCAGGCCGATCCCGCCCAGCGAGGAATTTCTGGCGCGGTATGAGCAGGGTGCGGCCGGGGATTGAGCGACAGCCTCAGCTTGGCCGCGCCACCGGCGTCACCATCACCTGGCTGACGCCCGTGCGGCGCACCACGGTGCACAGCGTCTCGCGGCCGATGCGCTCGGCGTCGAGCATGCGCACGAGATCGTCGACGCCGGTGACCGGGCGCCCGTCAATGGCGGCGATGATGTCGCCTTCCTTGAGACCGGCTTCGGCCGCCGGGCCGTTCTTCTCGACTGTGCGAAGCCGTACCGCCGTGCTGGTCGAGACTTGCGACAGAAGGGCCGCCCGGCGCGGCAAATTGGTGGTGTCGGCCGAGATGCCGATGAAGGCGCGCCGCACCCGACCGAAGCGGATGATCTCCGAGATGACGAAGTTGGCTGTGTTGGAGGCGACCGCGAAGGCGATGCCTTGCGCGCCATGGATCATGGCGGTGTTGACGCCGATGACCTCACCGGCCGACGATACCAGCGGCCCGCCGGAATTGCCGGGGTTGAGCGCGGCGTCGGTCTGGATCACGTCGTCGATCAGCCGGCCGGTCGAGGCGCGCATCGAGCGGCCGAGCGCCGAGACGACGCCCGAGGTGACGGTCCATTCGAAACCCAGCGGGTTGCCGATGGCAATGGCGATCTGGCCGCGCCGCAGCCGCTTGGAATCGCCCAGCGGCGCCACATCGGCGAAGCTGCCGTCGGCACGCACCAGCGCGATGTCGGTGTCGGGATCGCGGCCAAGCACGCGGCCTTCCCTGGAGGCGCCGTCGGGCATCGAGACGCGCACCGTTTTGGCATCGCCAACGACATGGAAATTGGTGACGACCAGCCCGTCCGGCGCAATGACGAAGCCCGATCCATGGCCACCCTGGCCGCCGATGCGCTCGATGCGGCAGACGGCCGGGCCGATGCGGTCGACAGCGTCGGCCACCGTCATCGAATAGGCATCGAGCAGTGTTTCATCGGATTCGAGTTTCCGGGCGGCGAGGGCCATAGGGGCTCCGTGTTTTCAGGCTTTTTCGTAACTATATGTGCGGAGCAGCCCGACCGGCCGCGACCTGACCAGATGGCCAGTCGAACCGGCAACTAGCCGTCAGGCGAGTATCTCCGGACGCACCGCCGAGCGATATCTGGGGCATGAGAAAACCCAGGAGATCATTATGAGCGACTTCAATCTGAATGCATTTTCCGAGGCCATCGCCGATCTCGCCGCCAAGGTGGCGCCCGCTACGGCAAGCTTCGCCACGCATCATCACCGCACGGCAAGCGGCTTCCACTGGGGCGACGGTTATTTCGTCACCGCCGAGGAGGCCGTCGAGGCCGGCGAGGAGATCGAACTGACATTGGCCTCGGGCGAGGCGGTGAAGGCCGAACTCGTCGGCCGCGATCCCTCCACGGGGGTTGCCCTGCTGAAGCCCGCGGATGCGGTCAGCGCGCCTGTGCTTGTCAAGGCAGATCTGGTCCGGCCGGGCAATGTCGCCATTGCCATCGGCAGCAGCCAGGGTTCGGCACTGGCCGTATCCGGCTCGGTCGGCGAAGTCGGCCCGGCCTGGCGCTCGATGCGCGGCGGCACCATCGATCGACGCATCCATCTGGCCGTCGGCGCCGGCGGCCGCTTCGAGGGTGGCCCGGTGCTGGACGCCAAGGGAGCGCTCATCGGCATGCTTCTGTTCGGGCCGCGCGGCCGTGCGCTGGTCATGCCTTACGAGACGATCGAACGGGCGGTGGCGACGCTGCGCGAGAAAGGCCATGTCGCGCGCGGCTACCTCGGTGCCGGCCTGCATCCCGTGCGCGACCGCGATGCGCGCGGCGCGATGGTGATGAGCCTCGATGACAATGGTCCGGCCAAGAGCGCCGGCCTGTCGCTGGGCGACATCATCGTGGCCTGGAACGGCGAGGCCGTGCATGGTCCGCGCGAACTGATCCGCAGGCTCGGGCCCGACAGCGCCGGCGCATCGGTGACGCTCGGCGTGGTGCGTGGCGGCGAACAGCGCGATGTCCAGCTCACCATCGGCGAAAAGCCACTTTCCTGAGAGGCCAGATGGATATGCTCGCCAGCGAACGGATCATGACCGACAGCGCCGCCTCGCGGCGGCTGGTGGTGCTGATTGCGCTTGGCGATGCGGCCCGCGCCGAGCGCCTGGCGGCCTCGCTTGCCACCAGCGATGACCTGCTGCCGGTCGTGACCGGCGGCGGCAGGGCCGACGTTGCCATCGTCGATGACAGGAGCGGTGATACCGTGCCGGTTTCAATTCCACGGGTGCTGCTATCGGGACGTGCCGGCGGCGAGCGGCCGGCCGGCGAGGTGTTTGCCGTCATGCCCGCGGGCGCGGACGATCTGCTGATTGCCGCGGCGGCACGGCTGGCGACAGCCGGATATCGCGTCTCGGGCGGTGGCGGCGGGCGCCATGAGGATTTCCACGCAAGCGAGGGCCAGTCTTTCGAGGACGAAGCCTCCGACGAGCATGCCGTACGCCCAACGCTGTCGCCGCGCGAGGCGGAAGTGCTGGCGCTGCTGGCCGAAGGCGCGCCCAACAAAGTGATCGCCCGGCGGCTCAACATTTCCGTGCACACGGCGAAATTCCATGTCGCCGCGATCCTGATCAAGCTCGGCGCGGCCAATCGCACCGACGCCATCGCCATCGCGATGCGGCAGGGGCTGGTGCTGGTCTAGGGCTGCCATTTCGATCATCGCCAAGTCAGCGCCGCCCCTCATCCGCCTGCCGGCACCTTCTCCCCGTATAGTGACGGGGAGAAGGGAACTGGCCGCCATGCCGCCTTCTCTCTTTTCAACGTTGGCGGTTCGCGAAATCGGTGATGCGGCGTCTTTCTCCCCGTTCAACGGGGAGAAATGCCCGGTAGGGCAATGAGGGGCAGCGCGACGCTGCCGGATAGACCCTCCCCAGCGTCATCATGGCTTCCTATCGCAGGCTCTTGTGTCCGGAGCCGCCACGGGCAAGGATCGTGCAAAGAGGCAACGGAAGCGGAGGAAAAATGTCGCTCAAGGGAAAGACGCTGTTCATCTCCGGCGGGTCGCGCGGCATCGGGCTGGCGGTCGCGTTGCGCGCCGCGCGCGACGGCGCCAATGTGACGATCGCCGCCAAGACCGCCGAGCCGCACCCGAAGCTGCCGGGCACCATCTTTACCGCGGCTGAAGAAATCGAGCAGGCCGGCGGCAGGGCGCTGCCGGTGCTGTGCGACATCCGCGAGGAGGCGCAGGTGGCCGAGGCGGTTGCCAGGACAGTGGAGAAATTCGGCGGCATCGATATTTGCGTCAACAATGCCAGCGCCATCCAGCTTACGGGTACGCTGGAAACCGACATGAAGCGCTACGACCTGATGCATCAGATCAACACGCGCGGCACGTTCCTGGTCTCCAAAATGTGCATTCCGCACCTGAAGTTGGCTGAAAACCCTCACATCCTGAATCTGGCGCCGCCGCTCGACATGAAGGCCAAGTGGTTCAAGAACCATGTCGCCTACACCATGGCCAAGTTCGGCATGTCGATGTGCACGCTGGGCATGAGTGCCGAGTTCGCCAGGGACGGCATCGCGGTGAATTCGCTGTGGCCGATCTCAACCATCGACACGGCGGCGGTGCGCAATCTCCTGGGAGGCGACACAGTGGCGGCGATGAGCCGTTCGCCCGACATCATGGCCGATGCCGCGCATGCGATCTTCCTGCGGCCGTCACGCGAGACATCGGGCAATTTCTACATCGACGAGGAGGTGCTGCGGGCCGAAGGCGTGACGGATTTTTCGGCCTACGCGCCGGGCGCGACCGGACCGCTGGCCGGCGACTTCTTCGTGCCGGACGAGGTGTTTGCGCATTCGGATACGAAGGTGAAAAGCATTTATTGAGGGAAATCGCGCGCCGGCAGCGCTGCCTTCATCCAATTCCGTCACCGTCTGTACAGCGGCGGTGAGAACGGCCTGGCTCACTCCGTCAAAGCAAAACCCCGCCGGCGAGGGGACCGGCGGGGCTCAATGCGTCCCGCTGGAGTCGGGACGGGGCAGGGAACGCCCGGTCCAGAATTTGGGGTTTGCCCCGCTCCGATTCAATGAGGCGGCTCTTATGCCGCTACAAAACTTCTTTTGCGCGAGGGACCTGAACTCTGGCCCACCCCGGTTCGCCGGGGTGGGCTCTTTCTTGTCAATCTGAGTCCAGGTGCTGTCTCAAGCCCTGGAAACAGCTGAACTATTGATTGTTGCTCGCCACCGGCGCCACCAGCGAGGTGATGCGGCGAATGGCGACGCGCCGGTTCTCGCGATTGGGCGCCGAGGTGTTGACCTTCAGATACTCCTCGCCATAGCCCTGTGTCGTCAGGTTCTCCGGTGGGATGCCGAAGGCATTGGTCAGCGCTTCGGCGACCGCTTCGGCGCGGCGATCCGACAGAGCGAGGTTCGCCTCGGGCGTGCCGACGGCGTCGGTGTGGCCTTCGATCAGGAAGGTCTCCGCCGGGTTCTTCTTCAACAGCTTCTCCATGGCGTCGGCGACGCCCTGGAGCTTCTGCACCTCGGTGTCGGAGATCGAGGACGAGCCGAATTCGAAATTCAGCGTGTCGAGGTCGATGCGCCGGGCAATATCACGCACGCGGGCCGACCGCTTGACTTCGTTGATCGAATAGAGGCGCTGCACCTTCTCCACCGGCGGTTGCTCGAGGAAGGTGTAGTAGTCGTCCGGACTTTGGACATCCTCGGAATCGAGGATGTAATCGCGGCGCGGGATGGTCAGCCGCATCGGCGGCAGGTCATCGCCGGGATCGCGCCAGTCGTTTTCATCCTCATAGCTCCTCTCGTCGACATAGCTCAGCACATATTCGTGGCCGTCGGGCGTGATGCGCGACCGCTGCAGGATGTCGCCGTAGCGGTTGCGGATGGTGACGATCCGGATGCCATTGTCTCGCTCGACTGTCTCTCGGGTGCGGTCTTGCGGCAGGTCCTCGTAATAGACGTCCCTGGCGCCGCGGGTCAGGCGTGGGCGATCATTGTGCTGGACGAACGTCTGGTCGTTGAGCTGGATGATGACCCTGTCGCCGATCTCCTTGAGCACATCGACGCCCTTGGGCCGGCGGCGGTCGCGGATGTTCTCGTCGGGTGCGCGATCGAGGCGCTTGCCCTTCTCCTGCGTCACCGGGACGATCTTCTCGGTCCTGATCTCCTGCTGGGCGGCCTTGTCGTCGGTTGGAGGCGGTCCCTGGTCGACCGGAGCGACTGCGGGCTTCTGCCCCTGCTCGGTGCCTTGCTGGGCATTCTGGCCACCATTCTGCTGCCCGCCATTCTGGTTGGCGGGCTTTCTGCCGCCCTTGCGCTCGGCATCCTTCTGGCTGTCGAGAATGGGAGCGGCGTTCTTGTCGGCGGGCGCCTCGCCCTGCACGGGGTTTTCGCCCTGGGCAGGCGCGGCCTTGCCGCCGGTGGCGGGCTGTTCGCCCGTGGCGGGCTGCTGGCCGGTCTGCGGCTGCTCGCCGGTCGCGGGCTGCTCGCCAGTCGCCGGTTGCTCGCCTATCGGTTTCCTGCCGTTCCTCTTCGTCTTGTCCTGCGGCTGTTCGCCTTGGGCGGGAGCCTGGCCGGCAGGAGCCTGCTCCGCCTTCGGCGCCGGCTGCTCAGCCGGGGCTTCCTTGTTGGTCGGCAAAGGTGTGGCTTCCGGCGTCGGTTGGTTCGTCCCAGCCGGTTTCCTGTGCTTGTCCGGCTTCTGCCCGGGCTCGGCGGCCGGCGCCTGCCCGCCAGGTGCTGTCTCGATCTGCTGGTCCTGCTTGCGCTTCTTGCGCGGGTTCTCGACCGGCTGGTTGTCATTGGCGGGTGCCGCCTGACCAGCGGGCGCCTGCTCGGTCTGTTGCTGCTGCTGCTGGTCGCGCTTCTTCTTGCGCGGCTGCTGCTCCTCGGTGGCGGGAGCGGTTTCAGCGGCGGGCGCCTGCTGGGTCTGCTGCTGCTGCTGGTCGCGCTTCTTCCTGCGCGGCTGCTGCTCCTCGGTTGCGGGAGCAGTTTCAGCGGCGGGAGCCTGCTGGGTCTGCTGCTGCTGCTGCTGGTCGCGCTTCTTCCTGCGTGGCTGCTGCTCCTCGGTTGCGGGAGCGGCCTCAGCGGCGGGAGCCTGCTCGGTCTGTTGCTGCTGCTGGTCGCGCTTCTTCCTGCGTGGCTGCTGCTCCTCGGTCGCAGGAGCGGCCTCAGCGGCGGGAGCCTGCTGGGTCTGTTGCTGTTGCTGGTCGCGCTTCTTCTTGCGCGGCTGCTGCTCCTCGGTCGCGGGGGCGGCCTGGCTGGCGGGCGCCTGTTCGGTCTGTTGCTGCTCACGCTTCTTGCGCTCGGGTTTCTGATCTCCTTGCTGCTTCTGTGCGCAGGCTTCGGCTGATTCGCCCTCGGCACACGCCGCCTGGGCCAGGATGATTGGCAGGGCGCCGCGTTGCATGGAGCCGAACGCAGCACTTCCCTGCAGCGGGGATGCGCCTAACGGCGCGGATGCCATCAACAGGCCAAGTGCGGTGCCTGCCAGAATCCGTGGTTGGCGTTTCATTGAAAATTCTCCTTGTGGGGTCCCATCCTTGCCGAAAACCGATTTTAACGAAATTGGTTCCAGCTGCCCATGGGTAGGGGCCGTACAGGGCGATTGGCCGGCCTTTTGAAGGCAACTTCGTGTCATTCGGCTGGGGTGTAGCCCCATTGCGGCCATTGCGATGCTTGACCTTGGCGATTGCTGGGGCCACATCCCCGGGATGGAAACACCGTTCTGGAAAACAAAGACGCTGGAGGCGATGAGCCCGGCCGAGTGGGAATCGCTCTGCGACGGTTGCGGCAAATGCTGCCTGTCGAAGCTCGAGGACGAGGATACGGGCGAAATCTACTGGACCAGCGTCGGCTGCCGGCTGTTCGATGCGCGGACTTGCCGCTGCGCCGACTACGCCAACCGGCTGGCGCGCGTTCCCGATTGCGTCGGCCTGACGCCGCAGAACGTGCGTACCATCAGCTGGCTGCCCAGCACATGCGCCTACAGGCTGGTTGCCGAGGGCCGCGATCTCTACTGGTGGCACCGTCTGGTGTCGGGCAGTGCCGAGACCGTGCATGAGGCCGGCATCTCGATGCGCGGCCGGGTCAAGGCGAGCGAAACCGACCTCGCCGAGCCGGAGGATTACTTTGACTATATGCTCGACGACGAGCCCTGAGGCTGGTGTCGGCAAGGCGCGCCGGAACCACGCAGGGCAGGCCGTTTGAGGCGCATTGTTCGAAAACCGGCGGAGGTTTCCTTTTCCCGCCACATGAACCGCAGATGAACGGCGGGTTCGTAAATAGTTCAGACAGGCGAGTGCATTCTCCCACCATCGGTTTCACGAGGACGGGCATTAGCCCGCAACAAGGAGAGAGAACCATGAACACCACGATCAAGACGGCGGCCCTTTCGGCGCTGGTCGGGCTCGCCACGCTGGCCGCCATCCCCGCCCATGCCGACAGCCTCTATCTCGGTTTCGGCAACAACCAGGATCCGCGGTTCGGCGTCTATGCCGGCGACGACGGCTATCGCTACCGCCGTGACGAACGCCGTGACGATTGGCGCCGCGGCTGTTCGCCCGAACGTGCCCTCGACAAGGCCGACCGCATGGGACTGCGCCGTGCCCGCATCGTCGACGTCAACCGCCGCACGGTCAAGGTCATGGGCCGTCAGTACGGCGACCGCGTTGTCATCGTGTTCGCCAATGAGCGCGGTTGCCCCGTCATCGATCGCTGAAGCCCCTGGAGCAGAGCCCCTTTCCCATCGGACGGGTGTGGCTCGACAAACCCCGCGGGAGCGATCCCGCGGGGTTTTTCGCATCGGCCGTGGATCATCCGTCGTGGTCAGCGCCGGCGACGGAGACCGTTGCTTCCGTCACCGTTACTTCAGTTCAAAGGTGACGGTGACCTGGACGTTGTAGGAATTCTCGCCGGCCTGCACCGGAGCCGCGCCTGCCGCGGCATCGAAAGCCTTGGCGTTGATCGGCATCGGCATCGGCCTGATGTTCTGATCGGTGATTTCGAGCACCCGGCCGAGGCTGACGCCGGCGGCCACGGCAAGCGTCTTGGCCTTGGCGATGGCGTCGGCGACCGCTTTCTTGCGGGCTTCGCTGACGGTGGCCCACGGATTGTCGTTGGTGAAGGCGATGCCGCCGCCCTGGTTGACGCCGAGCGAAACCGCCTTGTCGAGGATCTCGCCCGTCTTGTCGACGTCGCGCACGCGCACCGAAAGCGTGTTGGTCACCTGGTAGGCGACGAGCTCGGCCTCCTGGCTGCCGTCCGGCTTGTTGGTGTAGTTGTAGCGCGGATTGATCTGGATGCCGGCGGTCTGCAGGTCGCGATCCTTGATACCGGCCGCCTTCATCGCCGCGATCACCGCGGCCATGGCGTCGTTGTTGGCATCGAGCGCCGCGCGCGCGGTCTTGGCTTCGCGCATCACGCTGAGCGTCAGCACCGCCAGATCGGGAGCGACGGTTGCCTCGCCTTCGCCGGACACGATGATGCGGGGCGGCGTCGGCAAATCGGCGGCTCCAGCCATCGCCGGAAAAGCGATTGCAGCGGCGAGCGCGAGAGGCAAAAGGTGTCTGGTCATGAAAATCTCCTTGGTCCGCGATCCTGTCGCGGATGCTCAACTAGGGCGCGAATATGGGCTGATTTGGGCGATCTGTGAAAGCCCGCAGGGAAAGCCTTGTGCCGTCGAAGGAAAAACATTAATCCAGCCGGCGTGGGGCCTGTAGCTCAATGGTTAGAGCCGGCGGCTCATAACCGCTTGGTTGGGGGTTCGAGTCCCTCCGGGCCCACCATGACCTTTGATTTCATTGAGGAAAATTGCCCTCGGCCCAAAACGTTTTGGGCCCATTATGGGCCCAAGGATGTGGGGTCGGACCTGATTTTGTTCCGGTTTGGTTTGATCACTTGACGACTCGCAGGAGCGCTCGTTGCTTCATGGCATCGCGTTTAGCCTCGCGTTCGTTGATGGCACGAGCGATATCCACCGCGATCCGTTTCTTGTTGGCTTCACGGACGTAATCATCCGTCACGGTCATTGAGGAATGTCCCATTGCTTCCATAATGGCGCGCGCCTGAAGGTTGCATTCAGCAAGGTAGGTGCCGAATGTGCGACGCAATCCGTGAAGCGTGTATCCGCCGGGAATTCCTGCCTGGCGCGTCCAATGCTGCATCATGCCGCTCAGGCTCTTTTCCGAGAACGGCCTGCCATAGGCGCTCTTCAAGACGGTTCCGCCTTTCGACCGGTCGAGCGGTTCGAGTGCGGCTGCCAGCTTGTCAACGACCGGGATGAACATCTCTCGCCCGCCGTGGCGGTTGCGGTTCTTCTTCTGGCGGAAATCAAAGGCTTCGATCAACTCTAGTGAGCCGTCGAACAATTCGATCTCCTCGGTGACAAGATCCTCCCATTCCAGGGTGGCAATATCTCCGCGCCGGTTTCCAAGCCAAAAGCCCAGCGCGTAACATGTGCGCGCTGCCGTGCCGATCGGATGTCGTGCCTCGAACTTCTCGCGGACCGCGATCGGCCACGCGGGGTTTTTGGATGATTTGGGCACGCGTACGCGGATGGACAGCGAAGGATCGTCTTGCGGCTTGATCCATTTCTCAACCTCAATCGCGACCCATAGCAGTTTCTTAATGGCGACCAGCATGTGCTTGGCGACAGTGCGGTTGGTCCCGAAGATACCTTCGATGATGATGCGAAGCCGATCCGCGTCGAGGTGTTCAACTGGAGTATCACGCCAAGTCAGCGGGTATTGGGGATCAACCTTCAGGTTGAGAAAGCGTTCGATCAAGCGCGCGTTTTTCTGCTGAGTCGCTTCATCAAAATCCAGCCATTCCATCGTGGTCTCAAGTCGACGCGCGGCGTGCCCGAAGGTCTTCGGCAGAGCCCGGCCAGGGAGGGCGATGATCGCCGCCTTCTTACTATGACCCTGCGTCGCCTTCTGGTATTCGGCTTCGAACTCCGCATCACCGGGATTACCGGGAAGTCGAATTTCGGGCATGCCCTTTGCCCGATACCGATAAACGGTTTTGCCGTTCTTGATGCGCGAAGAGACGCCGGGGTAGCGGGCGTCCTTGAATGGTCTGGCCATTAAGCGATCCTCCGGCACTTCAGCGGCGGCTAATCCTTGCGCGACAATTTCTCCTGCATTGCCTTGAGTGAAAGAGTATTGCTTTCCATCGCAATGCGCAGGAGGAGCGGATAGGGGAAGCCTCTGCCTTGCTCGATGCCTTCAAACGTGCGCTTCGGTATTCCCAACGCCTTGGCCGCAGCTTCGGCAGTGAACCCTTCCTTGGCCCGCCAGGCTTTCACATCTTGGGCAAGCTTCTCGTTCTCGCTCACGTCGCGCCTTCTCAGGGCTACTACGCTTTCAGCGTATACTCAACTAGCGTATTCTAAATTTTTTACCCATCTCGCCTGCTTCGCTCCAACAACTCTTGGAGGCCGTTGTCTTTGTCCGGCAACGATGTGAAGGCGATATCGAGAGCTACACGATCCCAGACGGCACGGCTGTTGATGCGCTTAGGTTTTGGCATACGCCCATCAGCGACCATCTCGTCAAAAAGAGTGGATCCGACACCAACATAACGGGCCGCTTCCTCACGAGAAAGGCCTCGTGGCGGATATGAAATTGCGTCAATTTTCATGGACGCCTCGGAGTGTCGCAGCCTGGGTCAGCGCCGCCATACCGAAAATGGAAAGGGCTGTTACATCTAGAAAATTCGGCCCTGATACTCCGGGCGTGTTGGTGTCGAAGCACAAAGCTCATCCTCGTACCGTTTGCGCAGCGACGAGATCGTGCTCAGTTAAAGGAGAGATGTCACGGTAGGCGGGAGTTCCGCGGCCAAGTCAGTTCGGTGTAAACTGGTGCCGTTGTGTGAAAGGGGATTGGCCGCTGCGTGCCAGACTTCAGGCCGGTGTCTGGACCCGTGAGCGCAGCTATCGACGCTCAGCAAAATCCTTCGCGATGAGTAGGCGCTCACTGATAGCCGATAACCAAGACCCCTTATCGGGCGACTGGATAGGGCCGCCGTTCCGTTCGTTCGGTTTGAGGATGTCTGCCAGTTTTGCTGCCGTCATCCGTACATGGCGGCTCTTTGGGTCGAAGGCCGCTGTTCCGTTTTGGCGTTCCTGATCTCATCCAGATAATCTGCCCACCACTGCATCATCCTGACACGCTCTTCCCAGTGTTCCGCGCGGGCATAGGCGCGGCGAATTTCGTTGTTTTCCATATGGGCCAGTTGGCGCTCTATGGCGTCCGGGTGCCACTTGCCGCATTCGTTCAGTAAGGTTGATGCCGTTGCCCGAAAGCCATGCGCCGTCGCGTCTTCCTTGCTGTAGCCAAGACGGCGCAGGGCAGCATTGAGAGTATTGTCGGAAATCGGCCGGGAAGCCGATCGAACGCTTGGAAATAGCAGCATCCCATCGAAGGAGATTTTTCTAAGGTCGGTCAGAATACGCACTGCCTGTCTTGAGAGAGGAATGCGGTGAGGCCGTCGCATTTTCATGCGTACTTCAGGGATGGCCCACAACGCGCTTTCGAAATCGAACTCTTCCCATTTGGCGGCGCGCAGCTCGCCAGGGCGGGGGAAAAGCAGCGCCATCAGTTTCAATGCGGCGCGGGTTGTAGGCTGGCCGTCAAATGCATCTATCGCCCTTAATAAGCCGCCCAAGGCCTTCGGATCGGTAATCGCGGCGCGCGGAGTGACGGTCGGACTGATGAGTGCGCCCCGCAAGGCGAACGTCGGATCCGCCTCAGCGCGTGCAGTCGCCATGCCGTATCGGAAAACGCTGCCAATTGTCGAACGGAGCCGCCTGGCCGACTCATATCGACCGCGAACCTCCACGCGACGGAGGGCTGTGAGGACTGCGGCCGCATCGATCTCCCGAATGCACTTGTCCCCGATTGTCGGATAGGCAAAGTTGAGCAGCCATTTGACCTTGGTGATCGTCCGGTCGGCCCGCCCCTCCTTCTTCAGCTTGTCGACATATTCATCGGCGATTGAGCGAAAGGTGTCTCTTGCCGTTGCGGCCTTTCGCACACTGCGTTCTTGTCCGGGGTCGATGCCAGCCAGGAGGAGCCTTTTGGCGTCATCACGCGCCTGGCGGGCCTCGCCAAGCGAAATGAGAGGATAGCTGCCCAGCGCTAAAAGCTTCTGCTTGCCGTTAAACCGATAGGCAAGGCGCCATAGCCGAGTTCCGGTCGGTTGCACCCAAAGTTGGAGTCCGCCACCGTCTGACAATTTCAAGAGCTTAGAGGCGGGTCGGGCGTTCCGGCATTTCACATCGGAAAGGGCCATTTCTGGGACCTCCTTTTGGCTTGCTTCGATACCAACAGGATGTCCGATACCAACGGAAATACCAACCCGCCGGCCCGTTGGACCAAATGCGCTGAAAGTCCTTGAAATGCGCCCAAGTGCGCCATGCGAGCCGAAAAAATCAACGATTTCATGGCTTTGCACAAACAGAAGCGTAGAAGCTTCGGCGAAAGGGAGTGTCGGGAGAAGAGGTGATGGTGCCCAGAGGCGGATTCGAACCACCGACACGCGGATTTTCAGTCCGCTGCTCTACCAACTGAGCTATCTGGGCCTGTTCCGGCTAACGAATAACTCGCGCTCCGGATTTCACGGGAAGCGCCGTGGGCGCCCCTTGAAAGCGCGTGGGTTATAGCATGGGAATCCGGCCTGTCCAGCGCCTAGATGTGGATTTCCTGCAGGAAAAGAAATGCTGCCCGATGGGCTGCTTCCGTGCCATGCGCGCGCCTGTTTGGCGCTTGCCAATCCCTTGCGGAAGTTGGACCGCGCCATGCCGGTCAGCTTGCGGATGGATTTGTTGAAGGTGCTGACCGAGCCGAAGCCAGGGTTCATCGCAATGCGCGGCACGTTCGCGTCCTGATGCATCAACAGCGCCGGCGCGCGGTTCAGCCGCAACAGCTCGATATGTTCATTTGAGCGTCATACCCGTCGCGCTTTGCCCGGCTGAACTCGAGCGGCTGGACGGCGGCAGCCTGCACGCGGCATAAGGCTATGGCGTGAACATATGCCCGGAGGTTGGCGTGGCCAGACATCCCAGGATCACTTTCATCGGCGCCGGCTCGACCGTGTTCATGAAGAACATCGTCGGCGACGTGCTGCAGCGGCCAGCCCTTTCAGGCGCGACGATCGCGCTGATGGACATCAATCCGCAGCGGCTGGAAGAGAGCGCCGTCGTCGTCAACAAGCTGATCGCGACGCTCGGCGTCAAGGCGCAGGCCGAGACCCATTCCGACCAGCGCAAGGCGCTCGCCGGCGCTGACTTCGTCGTCGTCGCCTTCCAGATCGGCGGCTACGAGCCGTGCACCGTCACCGACTTCGAGGTGCCGAAGAAATACGGCCTGCGCCAGACCATCGCCGATACGCTCGGCGTCGGCGGTATCATGCGGGGCCTCAGGACCGTTCCGCATCTGTGGACAATCTGCGAGGACATGCTGGCCGTCTGCCCGCAGGCGATCATGCTGCAATACGTCAACCCGATGGCGATCAACACCTGGGCGATCGCAGAGAAATATCCTGACATCAGGCAGGTCGGGCTGTGCCACTCGGTGCAAGGCACGGCGATGGAACTGGCGCACGATCTCGACCTTCCCCACGAGGAGATCCGCTACCGCTCGGCCGGTATCAACCACATGGCCTTCTATCTCGATTTCGAGCATCGCCAGCCGAACGGTTCCTACCGCGACCTCTATCCCGACCTCATCCGCGCCTATCGCGAGGGCCGCGCCCCCAAACCGGGCTGGAATCCGCGCTGCCCCAACAAGGTGCGTTACGAGATGCTGACGCGGCTTGGTTATTTCGTCACCGAAAGCTCGGAGCATTTCGCCGAATACACGCCCTATTTCATCAAGCAGGGCCGCCCCGACCTGATCGAGAAATACGGCATTCCGCTCGATGAATATCCCAAACGCTGCGTCGAGCAGATCGAGCACTGGAAGAGACAGGCGCAAGCCTATCGTTCGGCCGACCGCATCGAGGTCGAACAATCGAGGGAATATGCCTCCTCGATCATGAATTCGGTCTGGACGGGCGAGCCGTCGGTCATCTACGGCAATGTCCGCAACAATGGCTGCATCACTTCGCTGCCGCGCGATTGCGCCGCCGAAGTGCCGTGCCTGGTCGATGCCTCCGGCATCCAGCCGACCTATATAGGCGGCCTGCCGCCGCAGCTGACGGCGCTGATCCGCACCAACATCAACGTCCAGGAACTGACGGTGCGCGCGCTGATGGCTGAGAATCGCGAGCACATCTACCATGCGGCGATGATGGATCCGCACACATCAGCCGAGCTCGATCTCGACCAGATATGGTCACTGGTCGATGATCTCCTGGCCGCCCACGGCGACTGGCTGCCGGCCTGGGCGCGCACCACAGCGCCGCGCGTCCATCTTGGACGCGCAAAGGATGCTGTAGCACTTTGATTTTGCGCATGATCCTTTCCGAAGATCGATTTTCGGGGTCAGGCGCCGCCCGCAAGACCCAGGCGGCCTGACGGTGCGATCCCAGCCCTATTTCGGCTCGTCGGCGTCGGGGTCTTCCTCGTCGTCGCGGGCGGAGATGACATAGGCGCCCTTCAGCCAGCGGTTGAGGTCGATGTCCTTGCAGCGCTTCGAGCAGAATGGATAGGTCTCGCGCGCCGACGGCTTGCCGCATTCGGGGCAAGGGCGCTTGGGCCGCAGCGGCGTCACCTTGTCGTCGAGGCTCATGGCCGCGCGGACTGCCAGCTTTGATGGATCTTGAAGCCTTCGCCGGAAAGCAGCGCCACTGTCTCGTAGAGCGGCAGGCCGACGATGTTGGTGTAGGAGCCGACGAGCTTGACGACGAAGGCACCGGCGAGGCCCTGGACGGCATAGCCGCCGGCCTTGCCGCGCCATTCGCCCGAGGCGACATAGGCATCGATCTCCTCACGCGGCAGCCGCTTGAAACGCACCCGCGTCTCGACCAGCCGCTGGCGCAGCTTGCCGCCCGGCGTGATCAGGCAGATGCCGGAATAGACCCTGTGCGAGCGGCCGGACAACAGCCCGAGGCAATTGGCGGCGTCATCCAGTGTTTCGGCCTTGGGCAGGATGCGCCGTCCGACCGCGACCACCGTGTCGGCGGCCAGCACGAAGCTTGGCGCATAGTCCGTCTCGGTCTTCAGCGAGGCAAGCGCCTTCTCGGCCTTTTCCTGGCACAGCCGCTTGGCCAGTGAGCGCGGATGCTCGGCACGCAGCGGTGTTTCGTCGACATCGGCGGGCAGCACACGGTCCGGCTCGATACCGGCCTGCTGCAAGAGTTCGATGCGGCGCGGGGAACCCGAGGCAAGCACCAGCTTGTGCAAAATGCTCATTGCGTTCCGGCCGGGCCTTGATCTTACTTGAAGCGATAGGTGATGCGGCCCTTGGTCAGGTCGTATGGCGTCATCTCGACCAGAACCTTGTCGCCGGTCAGCACGCGGATGCGGTTCTTGCGCATGCGGCCGGCCGTATGGGCGATGATCTCGTGTTCGTTTTCGAGCTTCACCCTGAACATCGCGTTGGGCAACAATTCCGTCACGACACCAGGAAACTCGAGGACTTCTTCCTTCGGCATTCGATACCTTTGCTTGGATGGCAGTTCCGGCGCCTAGAGCATGATGCCGAAAAGTGTGAAGCGGTTTTCGGACGACATCATGCTCTACTCTTTGACCTGGAGGCGGATTCGGATTTCAGGTCGAACAGACCCGAAATCATCCGACTCCAGCCGGAATTTCGGCGGAACCTATATGATAATCGTGCGCTTGTGAACACGCTTAATCCGTCGCGTTTTTTGCTTCTGGAAGCAAAAAACGTCGGCTTATGCGCAACTTCAGCCGCTCGCGCACATCGCGATAGGCTGCCATGATCTGTTCGCGCGTGCCGCCGGCATCGGTTGGGTCCGGCGTCGGCCAATATTCGACCTCGACGGCGAGCGAGCGGGTGAGCTCGAGCGCGGCGTGGTGCGCCTCCGGCGCCAGCGTCACGATCAGATCGAAATAGTCGTCCTCGAGATCGTCCAGCGTCCTCGGGTGACGGTCGTCCAGCGACAGGCCTTCCTCGGCAAGCACGGCATCGACGAACGGGTCACGCTCGCCGGCGCGCACGCCGGCCGAGGCGACGAAAATGGTAGCGGGCAGCATCCGGCGCGCCAGTTGCTCGGCCATCGGCGAGCGCACGGCATTCATGCCGCACAGGAACAGGATCGAGCGGGGCAGGGCGCCGGGTGCCAGGGATCAGCCCCGCCAGTGCAGCACGCAGACCAGCGTGAACAGCCGGCGCGCCGTATCGAAGTCGATGTCGATCTTGCCGGAGAGCCGGTCCATCAGCGTCTGCGAGCCCTCATTGTGCAGGCCCCGGCGGCCCATGTCGATGGCCTCGATATGGCTCGGCGTCGAGGAGCGGATGGCGTCGTAATAGCTTTCGCAGATCATGTAGTAGTCCTTGACGATGCGCCGCAGCGGCGTCAGCGACAGAATATGGGTGACGACCCCGGTGCCGTCCTCGCGCGCCACGGCAAAGACCAGGCGCTGTTCGGCCAGTGACAGTTTCAGTCGGTAGGGGCCCGTGCCGCTGTCATTGACAGGCCGGAAACTGTTCTCCTCGATCAGGTCGAAGATCGCCACCGCCCGCTCATGCTCGACATCGGGCGTCGAACGGCCGATCGATTCATCGAGTTCGACATCGATCAGTTTTGCGCGGGTTTGATCGGAGCCCGTCATATCAGCCTACATGTTCAACCGTATGGCGACGGAGCGGCCATGCGCGTCGAGCCCTTCCGCCCTGGCGAGCGCGATCGCCGCCGGCGCCAGAACGCGCAACTGCTCCGGTCCAAGTCTGAGCACCGAGGTGCGCTTGACGAAGTCGAGCACCGACAGGCCCGACGAGAACCGCGCCGAACGTGCGGTCGGCAGCACGTGATTGGAACCGCCGACATAGTCGCCAATGGTTTCCGGTGTGTGGCGGCCGAGAAAGACGGCGCCGGCATTGCGCATCCGCGACAGGAAGCCTTCGGCATCGTCGATGGCCAGCTCGACATGCTCGGCCGCGATGCGGTCGACCAGCGGCAGTGCGGCCTCGATGGTCGGAACTTCGATCACCGCGCCGAAATCACGCCAGCTCGCCGCGGCCGTCTCGCCGCGCGGCAGGCTCTGCAACTGGCGTTCGACGGCCCGTTCGACCGCCTTGCCGAAGGCTGGATCGTCGGTGATCAGGATCGATTGCGCCGATACATCGTGTTCTGCCTGGGCCAGCAGATCGGCGGCGATCCAGTCCGGATCGTTGTCGCCGTCGGCCACCACGAGCACCTCCGAGGGGCCGGCGATCATGTCGATACCGACCGTGCCGAAAACCTGCCGCTTGGCCGCCGCCACATAGGCATTGCCGGGGCCGACGACCTTGGCCACCGGACGGATCGTTTCGGTGCCATAGGCAAGGGCCGCGATCGCCTGCGCTCCACCGACCCGGTAGATTTCGGAAACGCCTGATATGTCGGCCGCCACCAGCACCAGCGGCGGTATGGCGCCGCCGGAGGCAGGCACGCAGATGGCGATGCGTTCGACGCCGGCAACCTTGGCCGGTATGGCGTTCATCAGCACGGAGCTTGGATAGCTTGCGGTGCCGCCCGGCACATAGAGGCCGACGGCTTCGATCGCCGTCCAGCGCCAGCCGAGCTCGACGCCCGCGCCATCCGTGTAGCGATTGTCCTTCGGAAGTTGCTGCTCATGATAGGCGCGGATCCGGTCGCGCGCGAATTCCAGCGCCTTTATCGTTGGCGCATCGGCGCCCTCATAGGCGCGGGCGATTTCGTCCTTCGTTACGGCAATGCCGATGCTTTTGAGGTCGGCGCGGTCGAATCGGCTGGAATAGTCGATCAGAGCCGCGTCGCCCTCGGCGCGTACCCGCGCGATGATCTCGCGCACCGCGGCCTCGACGTCGGCGGACACTTCCCGCTTGGTGGTGAGGAAGGCGGCGAAACGCTGCTCGAAATCGGCGTCGGAGTGGCGAAGCGTGATGGCCATGAGACGCTCAAGCCCTGTGCACGGGACGTGACGTGGCTTCCCACGCGCCGCCGATGTCGGCAAGGCGGGCCTCGATGCACTCGACATCGAGCATGATGGTGCCGCCGCCCGAAAAGATCAGCTCGACGATGCCGGCGGGTTTGCTGATCTCGATGAAGCTGATGGCCAGCAGGGACAGCACCTCGGCCGGGTTGTCGCGGGCAATGCCGTTGGTCTTGGCGCCCAGCACCCGGTCGAAATGCAGCACCGCCTGGCGCCGCTCGTTATGCTGGTGAAACAGGCCTGACTTCGCCTCCCAGACGAAGCGGTTCATGGTCAGCACGAAACGCTTGGCCGCGGGCAGATATTGGAGGTCCGAAACTTTCATCACGGCATCCTGGACATGGGCCGAGACGATGCCCAGGTCCTGGTCGTCGAGCGCGATAAGCTTGAGGGCATTCATGCGGATTTCGCACCTGAAATTGACTGTTCAGCCTTCTGTTAGAGCATGATCCCGAAAAGTGGAAACCGGTTTTTGGCAAAGATCATGCTCAAACAAGAATCTGGAGCCTGTTTCGTCCCGATTTCCTCGATATGGAACGGGCTCCGGTCGGTCTTCCCGGGCGGTGTAACCGCGAACGATTTCCGCCCCGCGGCAATTGCCTCGGGTTTGTGGGGCAGGAAGACGAAGTCCCTTGAGAAGGCTGTCCCTGTCCGAAGCTGCCGCCGTGCGGCCGTCAGCCGGAAATCCGCTCGATCACCGCGCCGCAATTAGACAGCTTTTCCTCCAGCCGCTCGAAGCCGCGGTCGAGATGGTAGACGCGATTGACCGTGGTCTCGCCTTCGGCCGCCAGACCGGCGATGACCAGCGACACCGAAGCGCGAAGATCGGTCGCCATGACCGGCGCGCCCTTCAGTTTCGAGACGCCGTCGACGATCGCCGTCTGGCCGGAAAGCGTGATGTGGGCGCCGAGCCGGGCCAGTTCCTGGACATGCATGAAGCGGTTCTCGAAGATGGTCTCGGTGATGCGCGACTTGCCCTTGGCCATGGTCATCAGGCCCATGAACTGCGCCTGCAGGTCGGTCGGGAAGGCCGGGAAGGGCGCCGTCGTCACGTCGACAGGCGAAATGCCGGCGCCATTGCGCTTGACGCGGATGCCGGAATTGGTCTGCGTGATCTCGGCGCCGGTCTGCGAAATCACATCCAGCGCGGTCTGCAGCAGCTCGGGGCGCGCGCCTTCGAGCACGACGTCGCCGCCGGTCATGGCGACCGCCATGGCGTAGGTGCCGGTCTCGATGCGGTCGGGAATGACGCGCACGCGCGCGCCCGACAGCGCTTCGACGCCATCGATGATGATAACAGGCGTGCCGGCCCCGGAAATTTTCGCGCCCATGGCGTTGAGGCATTCGGCGAGATTGACGATTTCGGGCTCGCAGGCGGCGTTTTCAAGCACCGTCTCGCCCTTGGCCAGCGAGGCCGCCATCATCAGCACATGGGTGGCGCCGACCGACACTTTCGGGAAGACATAGCGGTTGCCGACAAGGCGGCCATTGCGGGTCTTGGCGATGACATAGCCGGTGTCGACGTCGATATCCGCGCCCAGCGCCTGCAGGCCTTCGAGGAACAGGTCGACCGGGCGGGTGCCGATGGCGCAGCCGCCCGGCAGCGACACCTTGGCCTCGCCCATGCGGGCCAGCAGCGGCCCGATCACCCAGAACGACGCCCGCATCTTCGACACCAGCTCGTAAGGCGCCGTGGTGTCGACGATGTTGCGGGCCGAGAAGTTGATGGTGCGCGAATAGCCCTCATTCTGCTTCTCGCGGCGGCCATTGACGGAATAATCGACGCCGTGATTGCCGAGGATGCGGATCAGCTGCTCGACATCGGCCAGATGCGGCACGTTTTCCAAGGTCAGCGTGTCGTCGGTCAAAAGCGAGGCGATCATCAAGGGTAGGGCGGCGTTTTTCGCGCCCGATATCGGAATGCTTCCGGCAAGCTCGTTGCCGCCGACAATTCTGATGCGATCCATTGGAGAACGTCCCTCTCGGCCAAAAAGGCCGCTTCAATCGTTTGAGTGTCGGCCCGTCTAGACCATCGGGCGGTCTGGTTCAAGAAATAGGATTTCGCCCGCTGCGCCCCAAGAATGGCCGATTTGAGTTAATCTTTTTGCATTTCCTTGGAAGCGCTGAGCCCGTCCGGCCGCTGGTCGGCCTCGCCGGTGCGGCGCGAGCGCGACTGCGCTTTGCGCTTCTGCAGATTGGCGCGCAACTGCTCGGCAAGCCTGGTTTTGCGGTCCGTGCCGCTGTTTTTCGGTGGAATTGTCTTGCCGCTCATCGTCCCGTCCCGGCCGGCGACCGGCCAAACCGATATTCAGGGATAGCCAAGATTGTGGCGCCGCCATGTCATAAAAAGCTATCCGGCAAAGGCTTTCACAGAAGCGTTGTTCTTGGCCTTGCGCTTGCCGGTTCGATATGGCAGAAGCCCCGCCATCAGCGGCTGCGGTAGCTCAGTGGTAGAGCACTCCCTTGGTAAGGGAGAGGTCGAGAGTTCAATCCTCTCTCGCAGCACCATTCCAAGCCCTTGAAATCGCTCAACGTCTTGCGTTGTAAGGACTTTTCAACCGCTCCACTGGTACACAGGAGCGGTACACATGGTCCTTCGCATGAATCATCCTTGGCCCCATCCGGACTCCGGCATCTACTGGTATCGCAAGCGCGTTCCCGAGCGGCTGAAGCCGCTGGTCGGAAAGACGGAGGAGAAGATTTCCCTCCGAACGCGCGACCCTGAACAGGCTAGGATCGAGTTCGCCCGCGTTAGTCTTGAAGTGCAGCAGCGTTGGCGGGAGCTTTCCGCAGGCCCCCGCAGCCTGAGCGAAAGGCAGGCTGCTGGCCTCGCGGGAGAAATCTATGATTCCATGGTCAAGGAGCATGGGGACAACCCATCGCGCATGCCCGGCCGCAGCTTGGCGCTCATGCTGGACCAAGCCGCGTTGCGACGGGGCTCAGTGCGGATGATTCCCTTCGGCAGCAACCCCGATGCAGTCAAAGCTTTTGTGGAGCAACTGCATGCCAACCGAGCCGGGCAGAACGCTCAACGTATCGACGACTGGCTGAAAGCACGCGGACTGCTGCTCGATCCTGACAGCCGGAAGATGGTCAATGTAGCCGTCGACAAGGCAGTGCTGGATGCACGTGAGTACCTCGCCCGGATGGCGGGAGGCGATTTCAGCCCGGACTCCGCTGCCTCGCGCTATCCCGTATTCGACCTTCAAACGACGAAACAGGAAGGCATCACCAAGCCGAGAACAAGCGTCACGTTCGAGAACATCATCGACGCGAAGGCGGAGAAGAAGCAGGCTGGGAAGAAGGCCAAGCCAATGCCCGACAGCTCGATCCGGAAATACAAGCAGATAGCAAGGGAGTTCGCCGCATTTCGCAAATCCAACGATGCGACCACCACGACCGCTGAGGAAGCGGAGGCTTGGGGAGACGCGATGATTGAGGCAGCCGTGCTCGGTAATCGGACGATTGCTGACAAGCTGACCAACCTCGGAACCATCATCAACTGGGGACAGGGTATGAGGAAATACCGCGTACCGATGGCATCGGCCGAGGTCATATCGGGTCGCATCGAGCTTCCGGAATGGTTGGAAAAATCAGCCGACGAGACCTCCTACACCATGGAGGAGGCCCGTCATGTCATGCGCAAAGCGCGCACCGAAATGGATCCCCGTACGAGATGGCTGCCGTGGGTGTGCCTCTATGCTGGTTTGCGCATCAGTGAAGCGAATGCGCTTCGGAAAGCGGATTTCTTCCAGTGCGAGGGGCGCTGGTTCTTCAGGGTCACTACGCGCGGCGGACGGACCCTGAAGACGAACCGGAGCGAGCGCAAGATTCCCGTCCATCCGGCGCTTGAAGGCGAAGGATTGCTGCGCTGGGTTCAGGCGGCTGCCGACGGCAGGCTATTCTCACCAGGGGCGACCAGCTTCGTCGGCCGCTGGGTGCGTGGCAACTCAGTCGGTATCACGCGCGAGGAGATTTCGCCCAATCATGGGCTGCGGCACCTTTTCATCGACCTCTGCCGACGTGATGGCGTGCAGGACGAGCCACGCGAGTATCTCTCCGGCCACGCCTCCGCTAAGGTTCACAGGAAATACGGCGCAACCGATGTCATGCTACCCGGACTGGCAGCGGAAATGGACAAGATTGTACCGCTTCTCCCCGATGCCGAGAAGCGCGCGGCCTAGGCCCCAATCGCAGATCGGCCGCCGTCTGCCGTCTCTCTGACCTGTGAACGGCTCCCGAGCTTCTGTCCCGCGCTCCGCCACTCGACCTCGATCCCTGCCTCCCTCGCCGTTCCTCTCGCTCTCTTACAGCTGGCGCGGAAGTTCGCCAATGGACAAGCGCAAGCGTGCCTGCGGCATCCAGCTATCCTTCCCCTAAGCCGCTGTCTCAGCCGCTCCAGAACGGTCGCGTAGGGCGACCGGAAGCAGGAGGCCAAGATGGCACAGACGGAAAAAGCTACCCGGAAGAAATCCTCGACGCGCGATGCCGTCCCACTCACCGGATGCCTGGTTCGCGGCTCCTTCGCCGAGAAGGAGTAAGCCGATGCTCCTTACTTTCGCACTCAGAACCGCTCTCCGCCGGAATGCCGAGCGCTCATCCGAAAGCGATCACTTCCCAGTGGTGAAATTCTTCACTCCTGATGCACGCGCAGTATGGCTTTTCACCGAACTCGCTAGCGACCAAGATACCCTGTACGGTCTGTGCGACCTCGGCCACGGCTCTCCGGAACTCGGATATGCTTCTCTCGCGGAAATCTCGGCAGTTCGCGGACCGCTCCATCTCCTTGTCGAACGCGATCGGCACTTCCGTGCGGACAGGCCACTTTGGGCATACGCCGCCGCCGCTCGGGCAGCAGGCAGGATCGTCGCATAAGCGACGATCCACCTTCCCGCGCGTCGCTTCTTGCAGGGATCGCAGACTTGGAAGAATTTCGCAGGCGTTCACCCAAAGAGCTGCGACACTTACGCTCTATGGGCATTGCCGCAATAGTGTCGCGCGAAGGTCGAGAACAGGCCGAACGTGGCCTTCCATACGGTTCCCCTCGTCGGAGGCAGTCGGTCCCAGTTCCCCGCGTGCGCGGGCGCTATGCTGAACCTCCTACGGCTGCCGTCGTTAACCGAGTTCAGGGCCGCGAATTGGCCTCCGGCATCGTTCCGGCTTACCCAAATCTCCGGGCGGGCCGACACCTCCGCATTATGCGCTTCTCTCTTCTTTGGTCCCGTCCGACCAGCCTGACACGGGCTGGGCATGCGGTGACAGATTTAGCATTCCTTCACAGGAGCGTTCTATCGTAGCGCGCAAGCGCCTCTTCCATGTGGCGCGGACCTCTTACCTCTTTCCGTATGCCATGAGCGCCAATCCCGAAGCCTTCGAATTTCTGCGCCAAGCGGCCTACGGGTTTGTTCGGAAGAACGGCAAGGATCGGTGGAAGCTGCTCGACTTCTGTACATCGTCCATCCTCGAATGGCTGAAGGACGAAGGCAGCGAACTTAGCGAATCCGAGGCCCTTCGCGTGGCCGCCGACGTGACCCGCTGGACGATCGAGAAATACAATCCGCCGCGAAAGAAGGCGGAGCGGAGCCGCGAGGAACGCGCGGCTACGGAAGTTTCCGCACCCTTGCTGCTGGAATTCGCGGCTGAAACGTATGGCGCGGCGACAGTGCGTCATGCGGCCCGCTTCAGCGGGCAATCGAAGAGCACTGTCGCGCGCCATCTGCGTCAGCACGGTATTTCTCCAGTCCGCCAGAAGAAAATCGAAACGTTGCCGTTAAAGGAACGCCGCCTAGTTGCAATCCTGGATGAGACGTTTCCGCGCGACGGCTCCGGCCTTGTCCTCATCGATGAGCTTGCTGCTGTATTGTGGGACAATTGCGTCCGCACAGCCACAAATCCGCTTCCTGAAATCGCGCGGTCGACGAA